>PMST01000181.1 GCA_003168295.1 Actinomycetota bacterium | reverse complement strand
CCCACTGGGCCAGCACGGCGGCCATCACCGGACCGAGCCCGAACCCGGCGGTCAGCGCGAGGGCGGACCGGCGGGCGCTCAGCCTGTCGCCCGCCGACAGTTCCTGCACCCACGCGGTGGCCGATCCGAAGACCACGCCGGAACACAGCCCCGCCAGGGCCCGGCCCACGGTGATCACGGCGAGCGCCCGCGGCCCGAGGACCAGCAGCAGCGTGGCCAGCGGCGAAAGCACCACGAACGGCAGAACCACCGGCCGCCGGCCGAACCGGTCCGAGGCCGGTCCCCCGATGAGCAGCCCGGGTATCAGGGTCAGCGCGTAGACCAGGAAGAGCCCCGCGACCGCACCCGCGCTCAGGCCCAGCTCGTGCCGGTAGACGATGAGCATCGGCGAGAACTGGTTCGCTCCCCAGCCGACCGCGAACATCGCGAACGCGATCCTGACCCAGGCGGTGGAGTCCCTTCCGGTAACGGTAGATGCCATGACTCGACCCTAACCCGGAAACAGTCAAATCATCGTTTGACTGTCTGCCGGCTAGGGTCGAAGCATGGACCCGGATGCGGACCTGGCCTTCGTCGCCAGCCTGATGGCCGATCGTCACCGCGCGCAGATGCTCCTGACCCTGCTCGGCGGGACGCCGCAGTCCGGCTCGGCCCTGGCCGAGGCGGCCGGCATCTCGCGCTCGCTGGCCAGCGCCCACCTCAAGAAGCTGGTCGCGGGCGGGCTGGTCTTCGCTCAGCCCAGCGGGCGCCAGCAGCTGTACTCGATCGCCTCGGCGCCGGTGGCCGACGCGCTGGAAATCCTCATCTTGCTCGCGCCCGCTTCTGAGGTCCGCTCGCTGGGCGAGGCGACCCGCGCGAAGAGCCTGCGGTGGGCGCGGATGTGCTATGACCATCTGGCCGGCGCGGTCGGCGTGTCGCTGACCGAGGCGCTGATCGGCCGGGAACTGCTCCGCGAACGCGACGGCGCCTACCTGATGGACCCGGGAGGAGCGGCGCAGTTCGGCGAGTTCGGGATCGACGTCGGCCGGCTCGAGCGCCGGACCCGGCCGCTGCTGCGCCCGTGCCTGGACTGGAGCGAGCACCGTTATCATCTCGCCGGCAGCCTGGGCGCCGCCCTGACCAGCGCGCTGGCCGAACGGCGCTGGATCACCACCAGGGAAGCCAGCCGGATCGTCACCGTGACCGAGGCGGGCCACGCTGGCCTGCGGGAATGGCTCGGTATCGACCTCGCCAAGCTCCGGGTCGCCGCATAAACCGAAACGAAAAAACACCCCACCCGAGCCGGCGGGACGCTGAATGCTGTCAGCCGGTGTTCTCACTCAAAGTAATTGGGTAGATACTCTTTGTTATATGAACGCGGCAGGCCGGAGCGTTAGCTCGCCAGCGTGACCACGGGGGCATTCAGCTTGGGGGGCATTTGGTGACGGGATGGCCGGAGTTTTCCATACGGGCGGTTCGCCGGACAGCGGGAGGACGCCGGTGAGCGCCGTGGTGGTGGCTGGCATGGGATATGTGGGCCTGCCGCTGGCGATGCGGGCGGTGGCGGCCGGGCACGATGTGACCGGCTATGACATCGACTTGGTCCGGGTAAAGCGGCTGGAAGCCGGAGAATCGTATGTCGAGGACGTGCCCGCTTCCGAGCTCGCGGCCGCCCTGAAGTCCGGGCAGTTCCGGCCGTCGGCCAGCGCGGACGCCTGCGCCGGCTTCGATGTCGCCGTGATCACGGTTCCCACGCCGCTGCGAGAAGGCCTACCCGACCTGGCCTACGTCGAGGCAGCCAGCCGCACCCTGTCCCGTTACCTGCGCCCGGGCGCGACGGTCATCGTGGAGTCCACCTCCTACCCGGGAACCACGCAGGAGCAGGTGCTGACGTGGCTTGAAGACGGATCCGGGCTGGTCGCGGGCACCGACTTCCACCTGGGCTACAGCCCGGAACGCATCGACCCGGGGAACCGCACCTGGACCCTGGCCACGACGCCGAAGATCGTATCGGGCATCGACGACAACTCGCTGGCCGCGGTGGAGAACTTCTACCGGGGCATAGTGGATAAGACCGTGGCGGTATCCTCACCGCGCGAGGCAGAACTGGCCAAGCTCATCGAGAACACCTTCCGGCACGTGAACATCGCGCTGATGAACGAGCTGGCGATGTTCGGGCGCGAGCTCGGCGTCAACGTATGGGAGGCCATCGACGCCGCGGCCAGCAAGCCGTTTGGGTACATGCGGTTCACCCCCGGGCCCGGGGTGGGCGGTCACTGCCTGCCCATCGATCCGTCCTACCTGTCCTGGCGGGTTGAGCGGACGCTCGGCCAGAGGTTCCGGTTCGTGGAGCTCGCCAACGACATCAACAGCCATATGCCGGACTATGTCGTCCGCCGGCTGCTGCTCGCGCTGAACCAGCGCGGGCGGCCCGTGAACGGGTCCCGGATCTTGCTGCTCGGGCTCGCCTACAAGAAGAACACCGGCGACGCGCGGGAATCACCCGCCATCCGGATCGCCAAGCTGCTGCTCGGCATGGGAGCCAAGGTCCGGGCCGCCGACCCGCTGGTGACCGAGGCGGCCGTCATCGACCCGGCCGTGGCCCGCGTCGACGCCACGCCCGAGGAGATCGCCGCCGCCGACATCGTGGTGCTGCTCACCGAGCACGACGTCTTCTCGACCACCGACATCAGTCAGCACGCACGTTACGTGCTCGACTGCCGGCGGGTCCTGAGCGGCCCGAACGTCGAGACACTGTGAGACGTCGAGACCCTTTGAGACCAGGCCCGTGCGAGTCATCTGCGTAGCGGGGGCCCGGCCTAATTACATGAAGGTCAAGCCGGTGATGGACGCGCTCGAGGAACGGGGAGCGCAGGTCATCCTGGTCCATACCGGGCAGCACTACGATCCCGCGATGAGCGAGGTGTTCTTCGCCGACCTCGGTATCCGGCGCCCTGATCACTTCCTCGGTGCGGGCTCGGGCACCCATGCCGTGCAGACCTGCCGGGTGATGACGGCCTTCGAGCCGCTCGCCGACGAGCTGGCCCCCGATGTGGTGGTCGTGGTCGGCGACGTGAACTCGACGCTGGCCTGCGCGCTGGTCACCGCGAAGCTGGGGGCGCCGCTGGCGCACGTGGAAGCGGGCCTGCGCAGCGGCGACCGGTCGATGCCCGAGGAGATCAACCGGCTCCTCACCGACCGGGTGAGCGACTACCTGTTCGCCCCGTCCGCCGATGCGGTCGCCAACCTGCAGGCCGAGGGATACGGCCAGGAGCAGATCCATCTCGTCGGGAACGTCATGGTGGATACCTTGCTGGCGAACGCCGACCGGGCGGCCGCCGGCGACACGCTGGCCAGGCTCGGCTTGCGGCCAGGGCAGTATGGTCTGGTGACGCTGCACCGTCCGGCCAACGTGGACGACCCGGCCGTGCTCGGCACGCTGCTGCCAGCGCTAGCCGAAATCTCCCTTAGCTGCCCGCTGGTGCTGCCCGCCCACCCGAGGGCGGGCGGCCGACTGCACTCGGCCGGGCTTCCCGCCGGGGTGCGGATCATCCCGCCGGCCGGGTATCTCGACTTCATCGCGCTGGAGGCGTCGGCGCGGCTGGTGCTGACCGATTCCGGCGGGGTGCAGGAGGAAACCACCATGCTCGGCGTCCCGTGCCTGACGCTGCGGGACAGCACCGAGCGGCCGATCACCCTCACCGAGGGCACGAACCAGCTGGTGGGGCGGGACCCGGACCGCATTGTCAAGGCGGCACTGCAGGTATTGGCCGCACCTGTGCCCCGGCCCGGCAAGCCGGCCCTGTGGGACGGGCAAGCCGGCCGGCGGATAGCTGCGGCCCTGGTGGCCGGACACGACGCCAGGAGCCAGCGAGCTGCATCGTTACCTGCCAGAAGGCCGAATCAGCCAGAGTGGCAGGTCACCTTCAATAGCCCTTATGAGACGTTGATGTTTGACGCGTTCAGGGCCTTATACCAGGCGGTGTAATCTTGTGCCGTCGTCCCGTAACCCGGGCCGGGTTGAAGCAGGTTCGCCACGGTGATGAAGTCATTCAGCATCCGTTTGTAGGCTGCCTCGTTAACTGTCGGCAGAAGCTTGCGGGTAGAAAGGATCTTCCGGGCTTCGGCCCGAACGACGCGGGCATCGGCCTCGAAGACCAAGTGATTGGCGACGGTGGGCGAGTGACTTTCTATTTCCAGAGCCCAAGCCATGGAATCGACATCATCATTGAACCTCACCTGCGCCTGGCCGCCGGCCGATTCTAGCCACACCATTGACGGGTCTGGACGGGGGTCTGGACGACGGGCGGCGAGCAAGTCTGAGCTAACCGGGTGCGAGCTTGCCGGGTGCGAACTGACCGTTTGCTTGGCGGGGTGTGTGACGGTAATTGCACCGTGTTGAGTTACTCCGCATCCGGAAACGATGGCAACTGCGGCGATGGCACCGGCCACGCGATTTAGCCTCATGACTCGTCCTTTTCGGGGTGTTCGATTTGCCTGCTGGGTTAGCTGCCATTTGCTTCCAGCTGCTTACGAGTTGAGTGTCATTCGCGGGAGTGGCGGCGCGGTTCGCCGGTCAGTTGCACACCGGTTGCATTATTTGAGAAATAGCGGCACTTAGCTCGGGTAATGGCGGCACTTCGCCGAGTGCCTGCTTGCTTGTCGCGTTACGCCTACGGCTCCGGCGGTGGGCAGGGTTAGATCAGGAACTACGGCTGAGCTGGAAGTCTGGGCCCTGCCCGGGAGATGTGCGGGACAAGACCGGTCACGCGTTGGCCAAACGCCGTGCGCGTGACGGTCTAGCAGTTAGTAAGCGCCTGCTACCGGATAGCCCTGGTCGCCGAGACAGGCATGCTGGACGGCCACATCGTGACTCAGAACGTGGCATCTGCGGCCTGCCTGCAAGGGCGGCGAGCTCGTGAGTCCCGCAGAGAAACCTGGCATGACCGGCGGGCACTCCCATGTCTCGGCCTGGGTCGAGCTGGACTGGCAAGCTGGTTAACGTGGCGTGGTGCCGCCAGGGCGAGCCCGGGCTGCGCTGATGGCTTCGGCGGTATACGACACGGCGCCGCGGGCGGAGTTCACCGTGGACATGCTGGGCACCATCGACTACAGTCTTACTTTAAGTAATCTTCAAACTACTTAGAGTTGAAGAGTGTGCGACGGAAGGTACGCGGCCCGCTAGCACGGTACCGAGTGATAATCAAGAGGGGAATGTGGCGGCGGGGTGGCCTGGGCTCACGAGACGGGTGGATACACCGGGCAGAAGCACAATTTCGCGATGAGCGACACGTTCTTCGCCGAGCTCAATATGAGTCGCCCGGACCACAAATCTCCCCCAGCTGCCCGCTGGTGCTTCCCGGCCACCCCAGGTGGGTGCTGACCGGTTCCGGCAGGGCGAAGGAAATCACCATGCTCGGCGTCGCGTGCCTAACTCTCGGGGACAGGGAGGCGGCGTGCTGCTGCGATCGGCACTAGAGCAGGTCACCCATCGTATTGTCTCGTGCGGAGGCGACTGCCCTCGCCGTTTGCCGCGGCGCGGATATATGTCTCATCGGAAGGAGGGTTGCTGAGGCGTCGGAGCCGCTGGTGCTGATGGGCCGGTGGCTAGATCTTTACCTGAAGGGAATCTGGGTGACTGTCAAAGATCTGATCCGCCCACTGCCTGGCGTGCGCCAGTTCTCGCTGCTAAGGCAACGGATACGGTTCCGAAGCTCCGCGGAGTATTGGGAGCAGAACTACGCTCGCGGCGGGACGAGCGGACCGGGTTCATACCATGCCGCCGCCGACGCCAAGGCCGCGTTCCTCAATGATTTCGTCCGAGTGCACGAAGTCAGGTCGGTGATCGAATTCGGTTGCGGTGACGGAAACCAGCTTTCGCTGGCCGACTACCCGCGCTATACCGGCCTGGATGTCTCCCGGTCCGCCATCGAACTGTGCAAACGCCGCTTCGCCGGTGACGCGACGAAGAGCTTCTTCCTGTATGACGGCGCCTGCTTCGCCGACCGGGCCGGACTTTTCACCGCTGACCTGGCTCTTTCCCTCGACGTCATCTACCACCTGACCGAGGATGCGGTCTTCGACGCCTACATGGCGCACCTTTTCGCCGCCGGGGCAAGATTCGTGGTCCTCTACGCCACCAACCGGGAAATACCTGGCACGGCACCGCACGTCCGGCACCGTCACTTCGCTCAGTGGGTGGAAGCGCATGGGCAAGCCTGGCAGTTGTTGCACGTGACGCCGGGACCAAATCCCGGCCAAGACCGCGCGGATTTCTTCACATACGAGCGTGTTGCCCTCCCTGGCCGTTGACGGCCAGGCCGTCCGCAGCCCGCGAAGAGTGGCGATTTCTATAACAGAAAGTATCTGAGTAGTATCTAACCGTGACGACAGCTGGCAAGGCCGACCTACGGAGCCGTCCTTACGAAACGTACGCCTCACAGCACGCAAGGCAGCGGCGGAGACGAGGCAGCCGCATTGTTTGCCGACGCGACATCGGCCCCTGCTGCCGCCACCCCGCGGTCGGCTTCGGCTTGGTCCTCGTGCGTTCTTCTCCACCAGTCGTGCACGTGCTGGCCAACGCCGCGCACCCGATGGATTGGGAGGTGGTAAGCACCTGCTATCAGATCGCCCTAGCCGCCGCCATGACAAGCATGATGCGCGGCCACATCGTCACCCAGAACGTGACATTCGCGGCCGCAAGGGTGCGGTTACCGTGACGCCTGCGAAGAGCTGACGATGTGCGGAATCGCCGGGGCGATCGACACGATGGCCGAACGGGCGGCGGCGAGAGTAAGCCTGCTCAATGACACCCAAACGCACCGCGGTCCTGACCACAGCGTGACCGTACGGGTCGGCGGGATCACCCTGGGAAATACACGGCTAGCCATCCAGGATCCAACCCCGGCGGGAAACCAGCCGTTCGTCTCTGCTGACGGACGATATACCTGCGTCTTCAATGGCGAGATCTATAATTACCGGCAGCTCGCGGAGCGTTTCCGGCTGCCGGTTCGCACGGCCTGCGACGGGGAGATCATCCCGCAGTTGTGGGCCAAGCTCGGCGTGGAATCGCTGGCCGAACTGCGAGGAATGTTCGCCATCGCTCTGGTAGACGCGCTGGAAGAGCGCCTTTACCTGGCCCGTGACCCGTTCGGAATCAAGCCCCTTTACTGGCGCCTACTACCGGATGGCAGCCTGGTTTTCGGGTCCGAGGTGCGGCCGCTGGCACGGCTTGCTCCAGGCGCACACGTCGACGACGTAGCGGTTGCCCGGTACCTGCGCTTCGGAGCGATGGCCGCCGATCAAAGCGCCTTCCGGGAGATCGCCGCCATCCCGCCCAACAGCGTCGCCGTGGTGCGACAGGACCGCCGTGTCGAGGTACGGGCCATCCGACCCGACGGCCCGGTCGCGGTCGAGCCACGGCCGTCCGACCTGGGCGCGGCGCTGGCGGAATCGATTGATCTGCACCTGGGCGCCGACGTTCCGACTGCGCTGTTGCTCTCTGGGGGGGTGGATTCGGCGGCTATAGCGGCCATCAGCCGCCGCCTCGGCCGGGACGTCCACTGCCTGACGGTAACGGCTGAGGGGGCACCCGACGAGACGCTGGAGGCAAGTCGGACCGCGCGGCACTACGGACATCGCTTCCAGCGGGTGCAGACCATCTTGGAAGACAACGACGTCACAAGGTTTTTCCATGCGATGCAGCGTCCGAGCGTGGATGGCCTCAATACCTACCTCATCTGCAGGGCCGTCAATGAGGCCGGCTTCAAAGTAGCGCTGTCCGGGCTCGGCGGAGATGAAGCGGTAGGCGGGTACTCCCATTTCCGGTTGCTGAAATATCTGCCAATGCTGCAGGCCTTGGATGCTGTTCCCCTCCCCATCGGCGGCATGGCCGCCAAGCTCGCTGGCGTACTGGGGGTGGCAGGGGAGGCGAAGGCCAGGCGGCTGCTGGGTAAAGATGGGCCCCGCAGCGGCGTGGACCTCGCTCTCCTTCAGCGAGAGCTATTCCCTGCGTCACTGGTGAGCGACCTGACCGGGGTTGGGAGCCATCGGATGGCCGGGCCCGCGGACGCGCCGGGTTGGCCAACGGGGTGCTCACCGAGTTCGTTCGCGGCTATGGCCGGCACCGAGGTCGCGATCTACTTGCAAGCCATGCTGCTTCCCGACGCCGACACCTTTTCCATGACATCGTCAATCGAGTTGCGTGTTCCTTTTGTCGACAGCCACGTCTTCTCCGCCACACTTGAAAGCGCCCGCGGCGGGAAGGCCGTTCCAGGCAAAGCGGCGATCGGGGCGGCGCTGGGCGATCCCTATCTCGCCGCCCTCGCGACGCAGCGGAAGCGCGGTTTCTGCCTTCCCATGGGGTTGTGGCTAACAGGCCCGCTGGCACCGCTGGTCACGGCGGCCAGCGAACCTGATGCTCCGGTGTGGTCGCTGGTGGACAGGGCCAGGGCCACGCGAGCCGGGCTGACGTGCCTGCACCCCCGCCGCCGCTGGGCGGAAACGTGGGCTCTAACGGCCTTGAACGCCTGGCTAGAGACGTGGGCGGGGAACCCAGCATGACGGGCCGTGTTCTCCTGCTCAGCCCGTCCCGTGGCCTTGGCGGCGGGATCGAGCGCTATGTGGAGACGCTGGAGTGGGCCTTCGCCGCCGAAGGCGTCGAATGTCGGCGCCTGGACCTGAGCAGCCCGGGCGCCCGCGCCCATGTCCGGCTGGTCACCCAGGCCCTCACCATCTTGCGGGAAGGCTCCGAACCCGCCCGCCTGATCGTCGCGCACCGGGCGCTCATGCCGGTGGCGGCGCGGCTAGCCCGTGATTCCAGCGCATGCGGAGTCTCGCTGCTGTGTCACGGCACCGAGATGTGGGATTCTCGGTGGCGCCCCCGAAGGGCCCTGGAGCGCCACCTGATGCGAGGCGCTGGCGTACGGGTGGTAGCGGTGAGCAATTTCACCGCGGGCGCGCTCATGAGAGACTGCCTCGCGACGGTTCTGCCGCCGGCCTTGTCGCGAGAGTGGTTGGAGACTCTCGCCGCAGCGGCCGCAGGCAGGCCGGGTCATGGTCCGCAGCTCCGGCTGGCGACCGCCTTCCGGCTGGCGCAGTGGCGGACGAAGGGACTCCCTCAGCTGGTGGAAGCGGTGACGGCTCTCGGGCGTCCGGACGTCTGCCTGACCATCTGCGGCAGCGGGAACCCGCCGGCTGACTTGCTGCGCCTGATCTGCGAACACTCCTGGTGTGTGCTGCGGGCAGGTCTCAGCGACGACGATCTTGCTCGTGAACTGGCTGCTGCGGACCTGTTCGTGCTGGCCACGCAGACCAAGTGCGGCCGCGACGCCGGGGGTGAGGGTTTCGGCCTTGTCCTGCTCGAGGCACAGGCCGCAGGTACGCCGGTGATCGCGCCCGCTTACGGCGGCTCACACGAAGCCTACGTCGAAGGGGTTACCGGGGTAGCTCCGGCGGACGAGTCGGCAGAAGCACTGGCCAGGACGCTGGATAACCTGCTCAAGGATCCCGCCAGGCTGGCCTGGATGGGCAGGCGCGCCGCTGAGTGGACAAGGGTGGCATTCGCGCCGGAACGCTACGCGCAGCTCGCCGTCCGGAGGCTTCTGTGACTCCGCAAGCACAGTCGACCGCAGATAGTATGCGTTACTCTATGAATTGAAATGAATACTAACAGTGATCATAGATGGTAGAATGTGGTCTGTATTGGGCTTGACCGTATGGCTTGGCGACATCGCAGCCGACGGCGCCCGCGGCGGCTACACCACGGACCTGCGGATGGCGTTCATCTTGGAGAAACTGGCATGACAGCAGTTCCGGCGAGCCTGCCCGGATCTTCCGGCCTACGACTGCGGCTGATCATCGCAGCGCTGACCTTCCTGGCTGCTGCCCCCCTGCTGCTTGCGTGCACCCTGGATACCTCGGATCGGCCGACAACCGCTGTTATCTGGGGTGGTCTCGCGCTGGCAGTTCTTGCCTTTGGCCTGCTATGCCTGGTGGGCGGTGCCGTTCATCATGACGTTGGCCTAAGCCGCTGGAAGATCGGGTCGTTGATGCTGGTCTGGTACGCGCTAGCCTACGGTGTCGCCACCGTAACCTGGAGCCAGCCGCAGACCGGTGTCGCGACGGAAATCAGTGTTCCCAGCGTGCTTCGGGCGCTGTGGCTGGTGGCGGTCGGCATCACCGCCTGGGCAACCGGTTACCTGATCGGGCCTGGCATGCCTGCCCAGCGCTCCGCGGGTAGGGCAGTACGGGCCCTTAGCCAACGGTTCGGCGAGCAGGTGCGTGGCCCAGCAGCGCCCTGGATCTTGTACGCCATCGGTATCGCAGCCCGTTTCGATAACATCGCCACCACCGGGGTGTTTGGATACGTCGGCAACATATCCTCCGCGGTCACCACCGCGAGCAGCTTCGGAGGGATTCTCGGCACGGTCAGCCAGTGCGCTCCCCTGGGAGTCGCGGTGGCGGCCATGCGGGTATTTATCGAGCGCCGGCGGTATGCCTGGATAACGCTGGTCATCCTCTTCTCGGCCGAGATCACGTTCGGTGCTCTATCAGGCTTCAAGGGGACTTTCATCACGGCCGTGCTTGCGGTCGCCATCCCGCTCAGCGTCTCGCGGCGACGACTGCCCATGGTTCCGCTGATCCTCGGTACGCTGGTCTTCCTCCTCGTCGTCATACCGTTTAACGGGATCTACCGGAGCGTCGTCCGCCAGGGTCCGGTGACGCTGACGCCGGGGCAGGCCGTCTCGACCGCGCCCGAAATATTGCGGCAGACCGTAACCGGCAGTAGCCCGAGCTTGGCACTATCCAGCTCGCTCACCTATATGCTGCAGCGGATCCGCGAGGTCGACAGCGTGGCGATCATCGTACAGCGGACGCCTCAACAAATCGGCTTCCGGAGCCCGGTGCAGCTTATAGACGGGCCCGTGGCGGGCATCGTGCCCCGGCTTCTCTGGCCGGGCAAGCCGCTGAACCTCACCGGCTATGAATTCAGCCAGGAGTACTTCGGCGAGCCCTCCACCGTATACACGTCCACGCCTGACACTTTCGTCGGCGGCCTCTATCTGTATGGTGGCTGGGTGCCGATGCTGGCGGGCATGTTCCTGCTCGGTTGCATGGTACGGCTGCTTGACGATCAATTCGACGTGCGGGCCAACCGACATGGGATCTTCCTAGTGCTGCTTCTCTTCCCGCTACTGGTAACGGGCGAGGTTGACTGGGGAAGCGTCCTGTCGTCGATTCCCGCGACTGCGGCTGTATGGCTGCTCGCCATTGTCGTCACATTCGGACGAGCCCGGCGGGAATGACCTCGTGGGCGCCCGCTTGTTCACCGAGTGGAACTTCTTTCACAATTGCTCAAGGCCTTGCTTGCTAGGCATATGAAACCTATCCTGATAGGATTACTATGATCGATGATAGTAGACTCATATATAAGAACGAGGGCAACTTCGAGTTGCTCGGCATGCTTTCCTCATCGCCTGGCAGAATCCTAGACTGCGGCTGTGGTGCTGGGGACAACGCAAGGGTTCTTAGCGATCGCGGTTGGTGCGTAACCGGGATTACGATCGATCCACTGGAGCAGGAGGCGGCACGACAATTCTGCGAGGCAGTGTATATTGCCGATCTGGAGAAGGGCCTTCCTCCAGATATAGGCGGAGCATTTGACGCGATCCTGGCATCTCATATTCTGGAACATCTAAAAAAACCTGAGCGGTTGCTCCGAGAACTACACCAACGACTAAGTCCGGGAGGTGTACTCGCGGTGGCGTTGCCAAACATCGCTCACTATCGTCAACGCATTTCGAGACTGCGCGGCCAGTTTTTCTATACCGATACAGGCCAGCTCGACAGAACACACTTGCGTTTCTACACATACCGGACAGCCATCCAACTCCTTGAGCAGAACGGATACGAACTCGTGAATGCGATGGCGACAGGAAATCTTCCGCTGCGGAAGGCCCGGTTGGTCTCGCGCAGTATGGCGGATCGTCTTGATAAGTGGGCTGTACGTCAACGACCAAACTTGCTCGGTTACCAATGCCTTCTGCTTGCTCGGCCCAGTCGTCTGTAGGCCAGAAATTCATCAGCAAGGATACAGAAAATGAGTGCTACACGCCGAGTTGCCGCTGTCGTGGTGCACTACGGAGACCATCAGCGGACCATCCGATCAGTTCTGGGTCACTGGCATCTGAAGATATTCTCCGACATTGTCGTCGTCGCCAACGACCTCTCTGAGCGGCCAGCCGAGCTCACCGATGAAATCTGTACCTGGGTGATACCGAGGCGCAATCTGGGATTCGGTTCGGGATGCCAGTTCGCTACCACGATGTGTTCCGCTGATGTTTACGCCTGCTTCAACGCGCACGTCACGATGGACGGGGCTTCTGTCCGTCTATGCACGGCGGCGTTCGATATTCCGAACGTCGGTATCACAGCGCCAAATGTGCATCTCCCGGGTACCGGTAATCCACATAAGGATTGGGAATATACGTACTGTATCAGGACGTACAGCTCAATTCTGCAGCGTCCGATCCGAGTCCCGCTTCGGCAATCCAGGAGGCATCGTACAGTAACTGTCGGCGCCGGGGCGGACGACATTCAATCAACTGGCGGAGTTATCGATAATGAGTGGGCTACTGGATGCGCGATATTTTGCCGGAGCGAGATCATCAGAGATATCGGATGGGATGGCAGCTACTTTCTCACCTACGAGGACGCCGATATCTCGTTGAGAACGAGCAGGAGTGGCTGGCGCGTGGTGACGGTGCCGACCGCTCTCGCCTACCACACTGGAGAGTCGACGAGGCCACGCCCCCTGTCGGCATACTATGGCATGCGCAACTCGATATGGTTTTTCAGAAAATATCGAAACCGTCCGCGCCAGATCTTGCTGACTTTCTACCTACTCCTTCTCCTATTCCGGACCGCGACCGCAGACGCAGTTCGCAGACGTAGGCCGCGTCACGCACCGTCAGCCGCGTATGGTATCGTCGACGGCTGGGCGTTGTGGCCATCGGGCAAGGATCCGCTTCCCGGCGAACCGTTGAGATTTCCTCAGGCACACCGCCGAATCCCTGGCCAGGGAAAACGGCCGTGATCTGCTTCGAGCCAGAACGCCACACAGCTACTTACGCCAGTAGACACCGGTTCCGTCGATATCAATTATCTCAGCAGATATTGAATTTCTTTGACGGTAATCCGTGACAGCCTTACGGCATGCTTCAATTGGATGATAGTCATCGATAATGCAGAAGCCTCCGGCCGAGAGCCTCGGATACAGTGCATCAAGGGCCTGAATGGTCGACTCGTAGAGATCGCCATCGAGCCGAAACAGGCCAGTCCAGGCCCAAGTTCCACTTTTTCTCGTCGAATGGAATCGCTCGCACGAGTCTGACGTCTCGCTTAGCGAGGCTGCCGAATACGCGCCTTGCCATGGGGTGGTTCGAGGCGCGTATCGGCGCGAGCTCGTCCTCCCCGTACCTCGTAAGAGAACTGCGGAGCAAGTCCAGGTACATGTCTCGCACATCTAGCATGGCGCTCACGAATCCAGCCCGTCTTCCTGCAATGAAGCCGGCGGCTGGCTTACCGGTCGCAGGCAAGCCTTGACGTTAGCTGCGCGCCCCCACGCCCCCAGCAGGCGGGATGTGGGATCGATAAACTTGCCGCACGAGTAAAAGCGGGCGAGCCATCTCTTTGCAGGCATACCGCTCTTCTCGGCATTTATCTTTCCTGAGTAGCCATCAGTGGCGGTACTCCGAGAGCAGCACCTGGCACGCTTCCAATCACGCGCCGCGACAAGCACAGAAACTGGGAGCTCGAACGGGACTTCCGTTGACCATAGCCGCTCGACCTGCATGTTACTGACCTGGGCGGCGCGCACCATACCGGCGGGCGAGGGAAAGGAGACATGATCGGGTGTCTTACACATGGCCCACGCACTCCCCAGCAACCTCGCCTCCAGCGATACTGCGTTCGAAGTGGACACGAAGAGGACACCGCCCGGAGTGATTACCTTTGCTATCGAACGGAGAAAGCCTGCGATATCATAAACATGTTCGAGCACGTTGATCGCAACCACGGCATCGAACGATACATCTTGCGGAATGGCGGCAAGATCTGGGTACAGAGGCCCGATTCCCCAGATGTCTTGTATGAACTTCCTGTTGGCCTGGCTGTGCTCGACCGCTGCTACCGCACGCCCTGCCTCGTGAGCGGCGGCCAGAAGGTGGCCGGAGCCCGGTCCGATCTCGAGTAGCGACCGGCCCGGCAATGACAACCCGTCCCATACAGCGCGGGCCGGCTCCAGACCGTGGGTCGCGACTACGGCGTCCAGGAAATCAGCGTCCTGAAAGGCTTCGTCATGGAGCCTTCCGAACTTGTCAGCCGTGATATCCCGGAATACAGATCGACACGTCCGGCATCTGAGCCATATATCGCCACGCGTGCCGAATATGCTTGACGACTCGTCGCAGCAGAAAGGACATGGCCTGTGATCCATGCTAACATATTAAATTCGAATACGGTCCCGCTGTCAAATCACCTCACAAACTCTGACAGTTAATTATTTTGCGCACTACCGCGAAGCTATTACGAGGAATTTCAGCTGATTTGCCAGACATGCCCCATCGGCCAGCCTTTTCCGTCCTCCAGCGTCGTGGGTCTGAAGGACATGGATGGCCTCGGCCAACTGCCTGGCCTTCACGGTGAAGGCAGCGGAGTTTGCGCCGTCTCTGACGGTGCCTGCCCGCTTGAGGTGGCCTCCGTGACAGGCGGCGGAGCATGACGGCGAGCGCCACCCCGTAGGAGACCGTCGAGGCGATCGCCGCGCCGTAGACACCCACTAGCGGTAGCAACGCGAAGAGCAAGGCCACCGTGAAGATCGCGGCGATCCCCTCCGCCCATGCCACGACCGCCGGCTGGCGCCTGCCCCGCAGCAGATCGCCGGTCACCTGGCCGCAAGCCAGGAAGATCGACCCTGGCGTCAGAACCCACAGCAGCGGCACCGCGCCACGGTAGGCAGCGCCGAAGACCAGCGGCACCAGCCAGTACGACACCGCGTCCAGCGGCACCAGCACGGCCGCGGCCACGCCGACGCTGGCGAATACCGAGAGGCGCTGCAACCGGCGGTTCGCCCCGGTCACCTCGCGCTGGCTCGCCAAGCGGGGCAACGCGACGTTACCTATTGCCGTGACCAGCGGCATCGGAAGCAGGGAGATCGAGACCGCGATCGCGTAGCGGCCGAGGTCGGCCGCCGGCACCGTCTGCGAGAGCACGAGCTGATCGAGTTGGGCGTTCAGGGTCGCGGGCGTCAGGGCTGCGATCTGCGCGACGCCGTATCCCAACAGCGGTCGGACCAGGGCAACGCGGGCGCGCCCAGGCGCCAGGCCCGTGCGCCGGCAGTAACAGTAGGCCAAGAGGAGTTGCAGCAGCGCAGTCGCGGCGATCACGATCAGTGCGGCATCCAGCGTGAGCCGCCGCACCCCCCACAGCACGACGATCGCCATCAGAGCGAGTGCTGGCTGGATCACCCGCACTACGTTCCACCGATGCAGATCCCGAGCCTGCAGCGAGGCCGTGAAGCTCCCGCCCACGAACGCCACGATCAACGAGCCGAAAGCGATACGGTACCCGACGGTTACGGCCGGCAGCCTGTGGGCGAGCACCGGTGCCAACAGGAAGCCTGCCACGAGCGTTACCATCCCTGTGGCCAGCATCATTGCCCGGGATGCCGCCACGTACTCGCGGGCACGCAGCGGCTCCCTGGCGACGTAATAGACCAGCGCCGCGGGCTGGCCCATTCCGCCGACGATCAGCAAGACACCCAGCCACGCGGTGACCGCCGCGTACTCGCCGCGTACTGTCGGCCCGAGCACACGCGCGATGATAATCCCGCCCAGCCCGCCTGCGGCAGTCGCCGCGACGTTGAACCCGGCCGTCCCCGCGACGGACCGGGCAAAGCCGTGGCGACGCAGCTCGGCGACGATCCTCAACCCGACGCGGCCTACCTTCACCTGTCCGACGAACGCGAGGCCGTGCGGTCGGTTCATGACCGCCTGAAGTAGGCGTAATCAAGCCGATCGGAGGTGACCGGGACAGGAGTTCCCGCGTTATCGCGCAGATCGACGGCGAAGCCGTGCTCACGGAACCGGCCGACCAGGGCCGCGGCATCGCCGAAATCGCGATGGACTTCCATCACTACCTGCTCTACCCGGTCCAGCCAGCGCAGATCCTCCGCTCTGCCGAACACCGCGAATTCGCCGCCCTCGATATCGACCTTCAGCAATCCGATCCTGCGGATGTCGTAGGCCGCCATGAACTGCGGCACCGACATGCTGGCCGGCCGTTGCACCGCGCCGTGCGAGGTGGCGGCCCAGCGCCGGTCGTCGGCCACGACGCCGGCAGTCGCTCCATCGGTGACGCTGCCGCCAGCCAAGGCGATCTCCACGTGGACCCGCTCGCCGACGCCGTTGTGCGCGGCGAGGCGGCGGATCTCCGGACCGAAGTCCTGCTGGGCCTCGACGGCTACGACCCGTGCACCCGCCAGCGCAGCCCAGACGGAGAAGAGCCCGCGGTTGGCGCCAAGATCGAGGACCCACCCCGTGCGCGGCATGACGACTCCGGTGCGCAGGTATACGTTCCGGCAGTACATCTCCCGTGCCCCGGCGGTGTAGGCCGTGGGAAGCGAGATCACCGGTCCACCGGGCGGCCGGAACCGCGCCCCCGTGCGCCCCCAGATCCGGTCCGCGGCCACGAACGACCGCGTGGTACAGCACTCCGTCAGGTGGGCCGCGAACGATGTCAGCCAGCGCGCCGTCGAGACAGGCCTGGCGTGCCGGCACACGGACACGATGTCGGAGATGGCCCGCCCGGCCATGCGGGTTTCACTCATGTACTCTCCCTCCACAGAGGGCCTCTGCGCGGAGCGCTGAGACGCTCATCTCGAACCATGCGTGGTAACAGCAGAAACGGAACCCGGCCACTCCGTCGAGGAAGCCCAGCCTGGCCACGTACATGTGGAGAAACAGCGCGGCGGGCTTGGCCGGGATGACGGGCAGGATCAGCTCCTTGAGGATGCTCCGGGCGAGCGGCCGGGAACTGCCGCCGCGGCGCAGCGCGCGCAGCCGTTCCGCCGGGCCGCCGGCTCCGCCGCGCCGCTCGCACTCCAACTGCGCGTAACGGACATGCTTGTGGAGCCAGGCGGCCAGGCCCTTGCGGTCCTCGTCGACGATGTCGTTGTCCAGCCGGCGTACCTGCCCGCGAACACACGCCCGCTCCCCGACCGGGCTCCCGTCGTAGCTGGTATAACGCCGGTCGACGAGTCGGACGACCCAGGAGCCCGGATACCAGCCGCAGTGGCGTATCCAGGTGCCCATGAAGACCAGGCGCAGCCGGTGCGCGAACCCGGCACAGGGCGGATCGGCGAGCTGGGCGGCGATCTCGGCGGCGAGCCGGGAAGACACCCACTCGTCCGCGTCGACGAAATACACCCAGTTGTGCCGCAGCGTGGGCAGCCGCAGCGCGTACTCGCGCTGCGCGGAAAATCCCAGCCATGGCTGCTCCACCACCTCGGCGCCTAGCGAACGCGCGACTGGCGCGGTGCCGTCGGTGGATCCCGCGTCCACCACCACCACCTGGTCCGCCCAGGCGACCGAGGCCAGGCAGCGGCGGATGTTCGGCTCCTCATTCAGCGTGAGCACGACCACGCTCAGCGGTACGCTGGCCAGCGGCGGATTGTCGCCGACCCGATATGGCCGCAGGTTCAACCTGGTCATAGCGGTTCTCCCAGTAGCCAGCCAAAATAGCGGTCCGGGTCGAACGGCGCGGGGTCCGGCGCTATCCGCGCCGTCAGAGCGCGTGCCACGGCCTGCCGCAGCGATTCCGGGTCATCCTGGGCATAGCCGCAAAGGGCGGGACCCGCGATCTCGCAGTTCTGGGCGGTATCACAGGCGATGACCGGCTGCCCGCTGACCCGTGCCTCGGCCAGCGGGTAGCCGAACGACTCCAGGTCGTTCGGGAAATAAATTGCGCGACTACGGGCCGCCAGTTCGCGCACCTGGGCGTGCGGCAGGCGGCCGAGCAGCCGGACCCGCGGGTGGCAGGCTAGGGCGGCGGGTAGTTCGGCCCGGTCCGCCGTCACGAGGACCCTCACCGCCCCGTCCTCGAGCTCGCCGATGATCCGCAACAAGCCGCCGAGCCTCTCGGCCATCCGCTTGTACGGGGCGAACAGCACCGGGCAGAGGATCGTCGGCTCCCGGGGCAGGGGAACAGCTGGGTCGGCCGAGACCGGGTGTGCCCGGACCACGATCCGGCCGCGCAGCCGGGGCGCGACGCTCGCGACGCGTTCGGCCATGGCGGTGCACGGCACGACGATGGCGTCCGAACGGCGGGCGGCCAGCCGCACCGCCGCGGCGTCACGGCGCACCGAGGCGCGCAGTGCCGATGGCCGCAGCGCGGCCTCCTCGGCCTCGGTGAGGAAGTGCAGGGCGTTGCGCAGCAGGGTCCAGCGCTGCCCGCCGCGTGCTAGGAACCCCACGTTGTTGAGGGCGACCCGCCTGCTGCGCGCGCCGCCTACCAGCTCACGCCGCACCAGCCAACCCGGCGAGACCCGGTGCCGCGAGCCGATGACCTGCACGTCCTCCCGTCCGGTGCGGGCTAGATAACCGCGCAGTTCGTCCAGGTATCGTGCAGCGCCCCCCATCTGGGCACCGGCCGCGTCCACGATCACCGCAGCGGTCACCGTGGTGCTCCCGCCTGGTCGCCGCAGCGGAACACGAACAGCCGGAGCGCGGACCTTCGCCCGCCGCCGGGGCCCGGCACCGGACGCAAGCCGACCGACGCCGAGGCGGCCAGCCACCACCGGACGCGATGCCGCTGCCGGGACGCGCGTAGGTAGGCGCGGTAGGCGTGCCTGCGCAGCGAGCCGTCGGCTGACGGTACCGGCGCCCGGGCCAGCCTGCGGGCGAGCCATTCCGCCCACCGGACGGGGTGCCGCAGGTCGGGCACGGTGTACAGCACCACGCCGCCGGGACGCAGCACCCGGGCGCATTCCCGTAGCACGGCGGCGGGTTCGGCGACGTATTCCAGCACGCTGGCCACGACCACCGCGTCGAACGCGGCCGAGGTGAAGGGCAGGCGACGCCAGCCCGGCTCAAGCTGCACCCACTGCACCGAGCCAACGCGGCCGGGGTCACGGGCGGCACGCCGCAGCATCTGCCGGGATATGTCGCATCCGGCCGCCCGGATGCCCGCCTGCGCTAGGGCGCTGGCGAGTTCACCGGTGCCGCACCCAAGGTCGAGGACCCGGTCACCGGCCCGTACGTGACGGCTGACGGCGTCCGACAGGCTGGCCAGCCGACCGGCCAGCCGGCCGCCGGGGGCGTACTTCGCCGACCAGCCGGGCGCCTTCGCGTCGAACAGGCTCAGCACGACCCGGGCGTGCGCGTCGGCGCGCTCCGGGCTCGCGAGCAGGCGCGTCCGGCTCATGATGCGCGCGCCTTCTCGGCGGCCTGGAGGGTGGCGCGCATGGTGCTCAGCATCGCGGCGGTCGGCATATCGGCGCCGCCCCGCACGGCCTGCCGGAACGCGGCGGCATGGGCGCGATGGCCCTTCTCCTGCCGACCCTTCCAGAGGGTGCGGCCGTCGACCTGGACTGACCGGAAGTCGTCGATGATCACCTGGTGCGATCCGGCGAGCACCTCGATCCGTTCCTTTCCCGTCTTGGGCGGGGCGCTGCCGTAGGCGATCGAGGCGACCGAACCGTCCGCGAACCGCATTGCCACCACTACGCCCTCGTTCCCCTGGGATGCGTCCCCGCCCAGGACGCCCACCGCGTCTTCGATGTCGGCGCCCACGAGCGCCTGGGCGAGGTCGACGAAGTGACACACCTCGCCGAGCGCGCGCCCACCCTGGCGCCGGTCTAGATACCAGTGGCCGTCAGCCACCCGGCCCGCGGCGATCCGGTAGACCACCAGCTTCGGCGCCGGCTCTTCGGCCAAGGCCCGCTGTGCGGCCAGCACGGCCGGCGCCCAGCGCCGGTTGAAGCCGAGCGTGAGCTGGCGTCCGGATCCCTGCCAGGCCTTCTCCACCTCATCGACGCCGGTACACGTCAGCGCCAGGGGCTTTTCGCACCACACGTCCCGCCCGGCGGTCAGGGCCCGGCTGGCGAGTTCGGAGTGCACGTCGTGCGGGGTGGCGATCACGACCAGGCTGACGTCCGGGTCGTCGATGACGGCCGCGGCACCCGAGACCGCCTTCTCGAACCCGTGCCGTTCCGCGGCCCGCCGTGCGGAGATGCCGCTGGCCGTGGCCACGGCCACGAAGCGCTCGAAACCGGCGTCCCGGAAGGCGGGCAGCAGCGTCCCGGTGGAAAAGGCGCCGGCACCGATCCAGCCAACTCCGGGCATGGAACGGTCAGCCGGAGCTGGCTTGAGGCGCACCGGATCCTCCGGGCGCGCCGCGGTCGGATAGGTCAGACGGATCGCGAGGCAGGGCTCGGTCCGCTCCTCCAGGAGCCGGAACGCCTCGTCCGCGCGGTCGATGCCGAAGGACTGGGTGATCAGGTCGGACACCCGGAGCCGACCGGTAGCGAGCAGGTCGAGCACCGCCTCCTGGTTCCGGCCCTCAGTCCAGCGCACCTGCCCGGCCGGGTAGTCGACCCCCCATGCCTCATAGGAAGGCTCATACCGGCCCGGACCATAGGAGCGGGCGAATAGCAGCGAGATCTCCCGTTCATAGAACGGGGCACGACGCGATGGCATGCCGACGTCGCCCACCATCACCACTGCGGCCCGGTCCCGGCACAGCGCAGGCGTCCGTGACATCGGGCCCGACGACTGATCAGCGGCGCACACCAGCACGGCGTCCGCGCCCCGCCCCCGGGACCAGCTGAGGACCTGGTCCGTGGTCGAGTCACCCGACTCGTCTAGGGCTAGGACACCGGCCCCGGCTGCGGTCTCCCTGGCAAACGCGTCAGGGTCGATCCCGGCCACGTCGCATCCGGAGGCCATCGCCACCCGGGCCGCGAGCTGGCCGACGAGCCCGAGGCCGAGGATCACGACCTTCGAGCCTGGGCCGACCCCCGACAGGCGTAGCGCGTGCAGCGGGATGGATGCGAGAGTGGCGAACGCCGCGTCGTGCGGCGACACCCGATCGGGTACGACCGCGCACAGCAGGCCGGGCACAGCTTGGAACTCGGCGTGGCTGGCCTTGCCGGCGCCGCCCGTGGCGACCAGCTGGCCGACTCCGATCCCGTCGACGGCGGAGCCGACCTCTGCCACGATCCCGGCCGCAGAATAGCCGAGGGGCACGTCGGCGGCGAGCCGACCCCGGACCGCCCGCGCCGCGGCCGGGATACCCTCGGCCTGCGCCTTGCGCACGACCTGGCGGACCAGATCCGGCCGGGCCCGCGCCTTGGCGAGCAGGCTGGACCTGGCGAGCGCGGTGACCGCCCGTTCGGTACCCGGAGAGATGACCGAGGCCACGGTGCGCACCAGCACCTCGGTCGGGCTGATCACCGGACGGGGAGCCTCAAGCACCTCGACTGGCCCGCCGCTGACCGGCTGCACGACTTGCTTCACATCGCTCTCTCTCTGCCCACGCTGCCGCGGGAATGACGACTCCATACCGTGGTGATGCCGACCGCGAGCGCCGCGTCCATTCGACAGGTCAGCACGGGCGCGTCAGCGGTGCTCCCGAACCCGGCGGCCACCGCCCAGGTCTCCGTGGCCAGCGCCACTGGGGCGGTAGCCGCCACGGTCACCGCGAAAGCGCCAGCCGGACTGGTGACAAACGCCGTACCGTCGGTAACCCGCACCGTCGACCCAGCCGCCAGATGCCAGCGGATGACGATCTCGTGGCGGCCTTGCCCGGTCACCGTGTCTTCGACCCGCAACCCGTCGCTGGTCAGCGACCAACGGCGATGATGCAGGGGGCGGCCGCGCAGCCCCCGGAACCCGTCGTGGACCGCCTCGCAGGTGATGCGGGCAGCGTCAGCGTGGGCGGCCAGACCGCTGACCCGGGCTCGCCGTCCGGCCCGGAACACTCCCCACACCTCGGTCGAGTCCGCCCCGTCCACCTGCACCGTGCTGTGCGCGGCGGTGGACCGCTCGTGGCGGCGCACCGGCCCCGGCTCGTAGGTCGATGTGCCGGTATCGACCAGCAGCGGGACCTCGTCCACATGCACCAGGCAGCCGAAGGTATCGGCGTGCGCGTGCGCAGGCAGTGACGGCGGGCAGGGCGGGCCGACGTCGGCGAGCAGATGCCAGCCGCCGGCCACGGCGCGCACCAGGCCGGTTGCCGGGAGCACGAGCAGCGGGCTGTCCGGGCTTGCCAGGATCGGTCCCGGCCGTAGCGCGGCGATGAGCTCGCGGTCGACCGGGTAGCCGTCATTGAGCAACGGCACCTGCCCGCCGGGAGTGAGCACTATGGCCAGCCAGTGCCGCATGCGGGCGATGGCCGTGGTTATCTCCCCGGCCGGGGGCCGCCCCGCGGCCCGCAGCAGGTCCGCCACGTCGACGAGGTCGGCGAGCACCTGGCAGTGATAGGCGGGCGCGCGCTCGTAGTGGCCGCCGTCGGGCAGGATCTGCCGGGCCAGCTCGCTCGTCAGCCGCCGCAACGCCAGCCGCAGCAGCCGCTCGTCGGCGAAGAAGACGGCCAGGCCGGTGAGCGCCTTCAGTCCCTTGACCAAGTGGTTGCCGCCGACGTCGTATTCCAGGTGACGGCGAAGGAATCCCGTGTGCGCCGCGAGCCCGTCGATGAAGTCAGACTCGATATCGCTGCCGACCACGAGGGCGCGGTGCAGTCCGCACCATGACCAGGCGCGCAGCGCGGCGGGGTACGGGTGCCAGGCATCGCCGCGGCCGAATTCGGCTGAGGCCTGCCAGGACCGCCACAGCCGGGCGAACAGGGCCCGGGCGGCCAGCCGGTCCTGGTCTGCGGCCAGCCCCCACGCCCAGTCCCAGTAATGCAGGTGAAAGCGCCAGAGCCGCGCTGCGTCGGAATGCTCCCAGCCGATCTCGCGGGCCAGCCCGAGCAGCCTGATCTTTCCCGTCCGCAGTTCAGCCAGGCCGGGCCAGCGCCCAGGGGTCAGCGCGTCCACCGGGCGGGCCGCATCAGGCCAGCCGACCGCGGTCGCCGGGGCCGGGCCGGGCATGATCAGGCGCCCTGCTTCCGGGAACTTGCGCAGGCCAGCCTGCTGAGTGCGCAGCCGCACCCGGTGCGCCAGCTGGGCGGGCCGTAGGTGGACCACGGTGCGGCCGAGGACGGCGAGGTCGGCACGGGTCATAGCGCGAGCCCCAGCAGGCGGGCCTCGTCACCGATGCCGCTGGTAAACGAGCGCGGAGCGTAGCCGAGATCACGGATCGCCGTCTCGATCGGGAAGGCCTTGTGCTCAGCCAGCCGCCGCAGCTGCTCCGGCCGGATCCTGGGATGGCGGCTCAGCAGCTCATAGCCGCGTACCAGTGTCACCAGCGGCGCGAGCGGTACGGGCACAAACCGGGTCCTGCTTCCGACCGCGCGGGCGCAGGTGTGCAGAAGTTCCGCGAACGGAAGAGGCTCCGGCCCAGCCACGTTGTACAACGAGCCTATCGCTGCGGGCCGCTGCAGCGTGGCCAGCACGGCGTCGGCGACGTCGCCCACGTGCACCGGCTGATGCACGTATCCGCCGGTGGCCGGCACCGGAAGCGCCGCCGCCCGGCGCAGCAGCGGAAGCAACCGGGACAGGTTGCGATCACCGGCGGCGCCGTAGATCATCGTCGGTCGCAGGATCGTCCAGTCCAGGCCGGAGCGGCGGATCTGCTCCTCCGCGGCCAGCCGGACCTGCCTGGTCGGCGGGTGAAGGGTCGTGGTCACCGCGGTGGTGGAGACGAACACGGCCCGCGGGACCCCGGCATCCTCGGCGGCCGCGACAATACTTGGGCCGTGACCATGGCCCAGCGACGCCAGGCAGAGCAGTGCCTCACAGCGGGCCACGGCGAACACCTCATCAAGGCGGCGGCCATCGTCGAGGTCGCCGCTCAGCGGTCGCGCGCCGTGGGCTGCCACTGTGCGGGCGGCTTCGAGGCTGCGGGCCAGCGCCAGGGTCTGGTGCCCCCGGCGGGCCGCCTCGCGGAGCACGTAGCCGCCGAGAAAGCCGCTGCCGCCGACGACCAGGAGCCTCATCTTTGGGCCCCTGGTGCGTCGAGGAGCTTGCGGTACAGCTGAGCCAGCGCCCCGCGATCGAAGTGCTTCTCGACGTAGCAGCGCCCCTGACGTCCCATCGCCTGCCGACGCTGGGGGTCGGCTGCGAGCGTTCGGATCGCGCTCGCCAAGGCCTCGCTATCCGCCGGCGGCACTATCCAAGCCCCTGCCTCGCGCAGGATCTGCGCGGCCTCCCCCGCCAGCGCTGCCACGACGGGCTTGCCGGCCGCGAGGTACTCGAACATCTTCGACGGGATGAACGAGGAGAACAGCGGCACGTCGCGCAGCGGGACCAGGCAGATGTCGGCGGCGGCCAGAAGCGCCGGGACTTGCTCGTGCGGAATCCCGGGCAGCAGGGTGACGTTCCGCAATCCGTGTTCGGCGACCCGGAGCCGCAGCCGTTGTTTGTCTGCACCGTCGCCGACGAACGCGAACCGGATCGCCTCATCGGTGAGTTGGGCGGCGGTGTCGGCCACCGACGTCAGCCCTTGCGAGATGCCATGCGTTCCGGCGTAGAGCACCAGGCAGTCACCGGGGGAGGCGCCGAGCCGGGCGCGCAGTCGCGTATCCGCCGGGGTATCAGGATCGAACTCGCCGGGACGCACGCCGTTGCGGATGGTGTGCACCTTGCCGACCGGGACACCGCGTCCGATCAGGTTGGCGCGAAACCCGTCGCTCACCACGATTACGGTGTCGGCCGCCGCGTAGGCGGCGAGTTCCAGCCGCTCCAGCAAGCGGATTACCGGGCGGCTGGTCAGCACGCCGAGCTCGGTGAAGATCGCCGGCCACAGGTCGCGGACTTCCACCACCAGCCGCGCGCGTTTGAGTCGGGCGAGCAGCCACCCGGCGCCGACGGCGAAGAAGGTCGGCGAGGAGACGACGATCACGTCAGCCGGCCCGCTGGCGCGGCCGCCGAGCAGCACGCTGCTAATCATGAAACTCAGATGGCCGATGGTCTTGCGGGCCATTCCTTGGTTCGGGGTGGCATACAGCCAAGTACGCAGCACCCGGTAGCCGTCACGCCGCTCGCGACGCCGGACCGCGCCACGATATTCGGGCGGAATCACCCCGGTCGGGTGGTTGGGCATGCCGGTGAGGACGGTGACCTCGTCACCGTCCTCCGCCCAGGCGGCCGCCAGGCCGGACAGGCGGGCCTGCGGGGCTCCGGTTTCCGGCGGGAAGTAGTGGGTCACGATGATGATCCGCATGTCAGTTTCAGCTCCTCCCGGACCAGACGACGGGAGAGCAACGCCGGTGACCGTAGGTACAGGGCGACGATCGCCGTCCCGGCCAGGTCGGCGGCGGCCCGCAGGACGGGATCACCGACCAGGCTGGCCGCCCCGAGCAGGCTGAGCAGCACCGTGGTGGCCGCGGCCGTTACGGTCACCCGCTGGTGGGACCATCCGGCGTCGCACCACCGCTGGTAGACATGAGTGCGGTGCGGCTCCAGCCACCGCTCGCCGGCCCGGATGCGCCGTTGGAGCGTCCATGTGGTGTCGGCGATATAGAGCACGAGGGGACCGAGGATTGCCTCCGCCGGGATTCCGTGAAAAACGGCGTAGGCGGCCAGCGTCGCGAGGGCCGCACCCAGTGCGTAACTGCCCGCGTCGCCCAGGAACACCCGGGCCCGGCCCGCGTTCCACGGCAGGAAGGCGAGGGCGCTGACGGCGACGGCAGCGCCCGCCGGGACCAGGAACCCGTCGTGCCGCCACCACCCCAGGCCGGTAAATACGATGCCTGCGATCAGCGCATGCGCCCCGGAAATGCCGTTGACGCCGTCCATGAAGTTAAACACGTTCACGAACCCGGTGATCAACGCGGCGACCAGCACGATCAGCGCCACGAGCACGGTCGCGGGTCCCGCCCGATCGCTGACGAGCAGCACGGCGACCATTGTGCCGCCGGCCGCCTGCATGATCAGCCGCGAGCCGACCGCCAGCCCGCGCAGATCCTCGGCGAACCCGAGCAGCCCGAAGACGGCCACGGCAAACGCGAAGACTGCCGCATTCGCTCCCCCGATCAATCCGGCGGCCACCAGCAACCCAGCGACGATCGGGATTCCCCCACCGCGGGGCGTCGGAACGGTATGGGAAGAACGCTCGCCGGGCACGTCGATAATGACCGCCCGGCGCAATAGCGGAATCGTCACGGCTTCCGCGCCGGCCACCACCGCGCCGCAGGCGGCCACAGCGAACAGATCAGTGAATTCCCCCGACATAGGTCTGTCGATACCTCCCCCAGGCCCGAAACCGTCAATTTCCCTGGCACTTGCTCTTGCCTTAGCTAGTTCCAGCGGTAAGCGGGACCCGATTCCCCGAATCCAGGTATCCCGGCGAGGCTAGCGCGGAGCCGAGCTGGTGTTGGTTAGCGTGGGCTGCGGTTTTTTACGCTGCTGGTGCCGTTGGGGTGTCCTCCTTGGGTGGTGGCGTGTGCTCCTGCACTGTAGGCCTCGTAGGTGTAGGTGGATCCGTAGTATTGGCCGGTTTGCCTTGTGGTCTTGTTCAGGACAGTGCCCAAGATGGTGATACCGGCCTGGCCGAGTTTCTCGACGGCGCGGTGCAGGTCGGATCGGCGGGTCTGGCCTGCTGCGGCGAGCATCAAGGTGGCGTCGGCGTTCCTGGACAAGATGGCGGCGTCGGTCACGGGCAGTACCGGCGGGCTGTCGATCAGGATCAGGTCGTACTGGTCTCGGAGCCGGGTGAAGATGTCCCGGACGCGGGCGCTGCCGAGCAGTTCGGCGGGATTGGGCGGGACCGGGCCGGCCGGAAGCAGGCTGAGCCGGTCGATGCCGGGCACGGGCAGTATTGCCTCCTCCAGCGTCTGCTCGTCGAGCATGACGCTGGTCAGGCCTGCCTGCTCGTCCAGGCCGAAGAATGCCCCGATCCGGGGCCTGCGCAGGTCGCAGGAGACGAGCAGGACCCGTTCGCCGGCCTGCGCGAAGACGACCCCCAAGTTGGCCAGGGTCGAGGTCTTGCCCTCGCCGACGCCCGGGCTGGTCACCAGCAGGGCGCGGAGCTGCCGTTCCTGGCGGGCGAACTGGAGCGAGGTCCGCAGTGACCGGTAGGATTCCGCGGCCGGTGAGGCGGGCTCGGTGACCGTGACCACCATCGGCGCCTGCCGTCGCCAGGAAGGCACGGCCGGGGTCATGGTCAGCACCGGGGCGCCTCCGGCATGCTCGGTGGCCTCTTTGGAGGTCAACCGGTCATCGAAGCTGTCGCGCAGGAAGGCCGCGGCGAGGCCGAGCACGAGCCCGGCGACCAGTCCGAGCAGGGCGTCTTGGGCGGGCTTGGGCGAGCTTGGTGACACGGGGGCCTGGGCGGGCGTGACCAGCGCCACATCGCCTGTGTCGACCGAGCCGCTGACCTGCATCTGCGCCAGCTGCTCTTTCAGAACCGCCTCCTGGTTGAGCAGCGCCGTCGCCTCGGGTGAGGTCGTGTTGCCCCGCAAGGCCTTGACCTGCTTCTCGATCGAGGAGACCTGCGAGCTTACCTGCGCCTCGGCGGTCGCCAGGCTATGGCTGGCGACGGACTGCTGGTACTGCACGAACGCGTTCGCGTACAGGTTGGCGATGAGCGCGGCTTGGGACGGCGTCCCGCTGACGGCCGTGATGGCCATCACGTCGGTCTGACCCACTTCGGAGGCCGATACCGCTGGCGTGCTATTCAGCCGGCTCCGGACGGCCTGCTGAACCGGAGCGCTAGTGACCAGCTGCAGCTCGGTCTGGACATCCGTCTGGGTGACCGGCTCCTGCACGACGCTGAGCCCGCTCGCGTTGACGGTCGGCTGTACCAGCAGCTGAGCGGTCGCCGAATATTGTTTGTGGGCGGTCAAGGAGATCGCCAGGCTGGCAGCCAGGCCTATGACGGTTATCGAGGCGACCCACCATTTCCTCCGCCGCAGAATATATAGATAAGTACGAAATGATGGCTCCGTACCAAATTCAGTCATTATGGCGTTCTTTCTGATCGGTAAATGGCAGCGCCCGACACCCGGGAAACCGGGAAACCGGCGGAGGCACGTCGCGGCCTGGCATTCACTGCGTAAAATGAGTGTATGACAAGCGTAGCCGCGGTAAAATCCCGGACCGTAACCGGAATAGCACTCCGGCACCGGAAATCCGGTTGCCCAGCGGATTCCCGGCGCGAATCAGCGAGAACAATCTGTCGGGCGTTCCGCGTTTCCCGGGCGCGGCATATTCCGCCGGACCGGTCCGCAGCGGCAGGCAAGCTATTCCCGCCGAAAACCGGCCAAAAGAATTTCCCGGCAATAGCACGGTGAACGGCGCCGATGACATCCGGCAGGTTGGAGGCGCCGACGGACAGCGGAATAACCCCGGTGCGGCCGGCATCATCGTCTTGTGCACCGCGAACGTCTGCCGGTCCCCGATGGCAGCCGCGCTGCTCGCGCGGCGGCTGGCTGCCCTCGGCGTGACCGTGCCGGTGCACTCGGCCGGGATGACCGGCAGCGGACACCCGCCGCACCCCGAAGTCATCTCGGTCATGGGCTCGTACGGGATCCAGATCACCTCGCACCGCAGCCGCGTCGTCGGCGTGGCCGACCTGGCCTCCGCCGCTCTGATACTGGCGATGGCCCGGGACCATCTCAGGTACGCTGCGGCTACCGAGCCCGGCGCGTGGCCGCGGGCGTTCACGTTGAAAGAACTCGTCCGGCGCGGTGAGCGGACCGGACCGCGGCTGCCCGGCGAGTCGTTGTCCGGCTGGCTGTCGCGTGCCCAGGCGGGACGCGAGCGCACGTCGCTGCTGGGTGATTCCCCCGACGACGATGTGGCAGATCCGGCCGGCGGACCGTTCCGCGACTACGCCGATACCGCCGACCTGCTTGACCGGCTGGTAACGAGGCTGGCTGGGCTTGGCTGGGCGCATGCTGGACCCCATCCCTAACCGCGGCGCCGCGGTTTTGGCCCGCTGTCGGGGCGGGATGGTCAAGGTGGTGTCAGCGGGGGGCCCGTAGGCCCGGGCGGCCAGGATCTGACGTAGTGTGCCCGGGTCGGCCTCCGGGTCCAGGGCGGTGACCTCGCCGGGGTCCAGGGCCGGGACCGGGACCTGGCAGATCAGCGGGTGGCACGGGCGGTGGTCGGTTTCCGCGTGCCCGAGGAGGTCCTCGGTCAGTTTCTCCCCTGGCCGCAGTCCGGTGAAGACGATGTCCAGGTCCCGGCCGGTGCTCGCGGCCAGCCTGCGCGCGATGTCGGCGATCCGTACCGGCTCGCCCATGTCCAGGACCAGGACTTCGCCGCCCCGGCCGATCACGGCCGCCTGCAGCACCAGATGGACCGCTTCTTCGGCGAGCATGAAGTAGCGGCTCACGTCGGGATCGGTCACGGTGACCGGGCCACCCGCGGCGACCTGCGCGGACAGGGCGGTCAGGACCGACCCACGGCTGCCAAGCACGTTGCCGAACCGGACGCTCAGGTACGTGCCCCCAGCCGTGGCGGACATGTGCGCGGTCAGGCGCTCGGTGATCCGCTTGGAGTAGCCGAGCACGCTCACCGGGTTCGCGGCCTTGTCGGTGGAGATGTTGATGAACGACTGGACACCGTGCTCCGCCGCGGCCTGAAGCACCGTCAGGGTCCCCCAGACATTGCTCTTGAGCGCCTCGGCAGGGCAGCCTTCCAGCAGCGGCAAGTGCTTGAGCGCCGCGGCGTGGAAAACGATCTCCGGCCGGAACCGGCTGAAAACCTCCCGGATCCGCCGCTGGTCGCGGATGTCGGCCAGCACCGTCTCCTCGGTATCGAGCAGGGCACGGCCGCGCAGCGCGAGCTGGATCGCGTGCAGCGCCGACTCGTCCCGGTCCAGCATGATCAGCTCCGCAGGCCCGAACCGGTCCAGCTGCCGGCACAGCTCGGCGCCGATGGATCCCCCGGCCCCGGTCACCAGGACACGCTTGCCCGCGATGTGCTCGCGGACCAAGGCCACGTCGGTCCGCACCGCCCGGCGGCCGAGCAGGTCGCTGATCCGCGGATCACGCACCCCCTCGATCTGCACCCGGCCGGTGAGCAGTTCCCGGACCGACGGGATCACCTTCGGAACCAGCCCGCACCGCTCAGCCGCCTCGGTCAGATCATGGATCACCTTGCCGCTCCCCCCGGCGATCGCGATGACCAGGACCCCGGCACCGGTGCTCGCGGCGATCTCCGCCAGCTGGCCGCGGCCGCCCAGGACCGGAACGCCGTGGATGCGCAGCCGCCTCTTCGCGGAGTCGTCGTCCAGCAGCGCCACCGGCTGGTAGGCCGCTCCACCTTGGGTGGCCAGTCGGCGGATCAGCTGAGTGCCCGCATCCCCGGCCCCGAACACGATGATCTTCACCGCCGTCGGGGCCGCCGGCCGCGGCGGCCATGGGTCAGAAGACAGGGCCAGAAGGCGGCGCGGACCCGGTATC
>PMST01000635.1 GCA_003168295.1 Actinomycetota bacterium | reverse complement strand
TCCGCGCCGCCGCCAGCCGGGCAGGCGTGCCGGTGCGCCAGGCATGCCAGGACCTGAGCGAGCGCCCCGGCCACCCGGCGCCGTAACGACCAGTTCGGGACGCAGTGGAAGCGGTCATCTGACAGTGGGGGCGGCCGATCATAACGGCGGCCTCCGCGAACTGGGTGAATTCTTCCTCCGACGTCACACCAACCCAGAGCTCCACCAGGACAGTCGTGCGGGCTAGTTCCCCCACCTAAGTAGATGCGCCGGCCGTCTCCCCAGGTTGCATACCGGGAGACCCCAATAGGTGATCGATGGCCACCTTGATCCTGAGCAGCCCGCCGAGGCTGCCGGGGAACAGTACTTCGGCTGCCGCCCGGCGTTCGTTCAGGGCCGCGGCCTGGCATCTGGACCAGGTCGGCGACCAGGGAGCTGTTTCGTGCTACCGGGAGGACACTAAGGACATGAACCGCGAGCGCGCGGAAACCCATCTGCGGCTGCTGGCCGAGGCCGAACTGCGCCGCGCGACCACGTGGCCCGCCGATGGCGGCCTGCTGGATGAGTGCCATTCCGCGCGGCTCGAACTCGTCGCCCAGGCGCTGCACGTCGTGCACGCCTTCGACATGGGCGCCGCGAACGAGATCCAGGCTGAGCTCGCACTTGCCCTCGGCGTGCGGCAGCCCCGTCAGGGGCCGGGCGGACTGGCGCCAAACGCGCAAGCGAACCTGGCCCGGCTGATGCTCCGCCCGCCCCGCCCAAGCGCAGGACACCACCACCACCAGCCGCCGTCACCGCACGCACCCTGGCGGGTAAGGCCGGTCGGTCAGGTGATCCGGACCCGGGCCGGCGGCGTCCAGGGCGAACTGCACCTGCTGGCGTACGCACAGACGGCGACCGGCGCGCGGTTCACGGCGGTCAGCTACTGGGGACCGGCAGGCGCCGGAGCGGCACAGGCCGCCTCCCGGCGTGCTGCTCGCCCATCAGCTCACCGCGGTAGACGACCAGGGCACCAGCTATCAGCTCAGCGCCAGCCTGGGGCCCGTCCACGCCGAGTGGTCGGGCGTGCTCGACCTGCGCCCGAGCCCGCCGCAAGAAGTCCGCTGGCTTGACCTCAGCACGGCCCCTGGCGAGCCCGCCACGCGTATCGACCTGTACTCGCAGCCAGCCCGGCCAGCCCGGCCGCCGGAAACCACCTTGACCCCCGCCGCCGTGAGCCCAGGTGAGCTCCTGCTGACCGATATCGCCACCGGGTTTCTCGCCCTCGCCTCACCAGAGCAGGTTCCCCAGCATCCGTCGGCCGCCCGGCCCGAACCACTCAGCCAGGCCGCTGACGGGCTCGTAGACATCATCGCCGCGCTGCGGGCCGCCGCCGCGCTGTCCCCGTCCAGCCGCCTCCCCGGCCAGCTCGCTGACCTGTGCGCGCGCCTCGGGATCAGCGGCCACGGCATCGCCGCACCGCCCGCCGGTGACCTGCCCGAACCGTGGCTGAGTCTGCTGACGTACTGCCGTCGCGGGAAGCCGGAACGGGCCCCTGTTCCCGGCTGGGCCGTCATCGCGATCGAGCTGCCCGAGCTGGACGGCGCCCGGATCACGGCCCTCGCCCTGCACAACGGCGAGCACGGCCAATTCCTGCACCTGCTGGCCGACGGCGTCACGCCGGAGTACACCTGGCCCTACGGCACGATAGCCAACCGCATGCCCGTCCTCTGGCTAGGCGAACCCAACGGCCGCTGGCACACCGCGCGCCCGGCACGATCGGCCCCGTTGCGGGATACAGACGATTTCATGCTGTGGCTGAGGGTCGTGCCGCCGCTGGACCACGGCACCCCGTGGATCGACGCGGTGGCCGCCGGGCAATCGGCCGAGGTCCGGGCCAGGCTGCCGCTCAGCTGGAAGTCCAATCCTTAACAGTGGCCCTCGGGCTCCCAGAACCGGCTGCCTCACCTGGGTCCGGCCCCTTGACACCCTACGCGGCCGCCCGGGTCAAGGCCGGCGCCGACCGCCAGGCCGAAGCGGACGACTACTACGCCCGCACCCAGGCTGAGGCGCAGCGAGAGGCCGGACCCGAGGTTGACGCTGGCAGGTGGCAGAGCAGCGTCCCGTCCGTCGAAATGGCACCCGAGGCCTGACAAGATGCCGCGGAAAAGACACGACCGCCAACTGAGCACGGAACGTGATTTCGGATTCCCGCTTAGCCGACAGATCGCTGCCGAATAGGGTGCCGCGTTGTGGGGAACTGCTCGCCGTCATTCCGTGCGCTCCTACCCGGCGTTCAAGGACAGGCCGTCCCGGGATTCGGGGACAACTCGAGGACACGTTACCGGCGAGTTGTCCGAACCGCCGGCCCGCCGGGGTCTGGGGCCCTGTCCGTCGATATCTCAAGTCCCGGCAGCCCTCGGCCAGCGGTGCGATGCGGTGTGCCGGGCCGGTCTCTTGGCCGTCGCTGGCATCCACCCGGCGGGTGATCGCGGCCCATCACGGCTGGCCGGCGCGGCTGGCGCTGTCCACGGAGAAGACCTCCCACTCGCCGGGAACGTCCTTGAAGCTCTGCTGGCGATGGGGTCGCAGGTCGATGGCTGAGCCGAGGAGAAGGTCCCGGACCGTCTGCGAAACCAGGACCTGGCCAGGCTCAGCGGTCGCCGCCAGTTGTGTCGCGATGTCGACGGCGAGCCCGCGCACCTGTTCGCCGGACGTCTCGCATTCGCCGCTGTGAACGCCGGCCCCGATCCGCGGCAACTCCGACACCAGCGCCACCGCGCAGCGGACAGCCCGCGCCGCGCCGTCGAACGACGCCCTCGCTACCCCGTCGAAGGACGCGAGCGTGGTACCCCGGAAGGTCGTGCCCCGCGACCTTTCCACGATCGAATCGATGACAGCATCGTGGTGGGGTGCCCGCCGCACCGGGCCGACTGCGAGGATCGTCGCCAGCGCCCGGTCCGCATCTCGCGCTCGGATCGCCCGCGAGATGAAGTCCGCAATGTGGCGGGTCGCTTCGTCGATGACGTCGGAGAGCCAGATGAGGTGGATGTCCGAGTCGAGTTCGACGAGTTCCGCCCCCTTGATCTGGTCGCGCATCGCCCGCGCCGCGCCTACCGGGACGTTCTGGTCGCGGTTCGCGTGCAGTATCAGGGTCGGCGAGGAGATCGTCGTTAGGGCATGGCGAACGTCGATGTCGGCCAGCGCCCGCACGAACTTGGCGGCCGCTGCGGGGCTGGCGCTTCTGGTCTGGAGCCGAGCCCAGTACTCGC
>PMST01000303.1:9558-23693 GCA_003168295.1 Actinomycetota bacterium | reverse complement strand
CCGGACTGCCACTGGTCGTGGAACGACGCCTGCAGCCGCTGCAGGTGCGCGTACAGGTCATCCCTGATCGACTTCTCGATCTGCGCGACCGCGGTGGACTGAATCCAGCGGCGGATCATGTTGAGCAGCGCCACGGCCACGCCGAGACCGATCGCCGCGAGGGCGAGCGGGATCAGCAGGCGCTTGTCGCCGTGCGCGATGGCCCCGTCGATCACGGACTTGGTGAGCAGCGGGATGGCTATCTCGGCGGCCACCGAGCCGAGGGCGGCGCCGAGCATGACGATCATCTGGGTGCGGAACGGCTTGAGGTACCCTCGTAGCCGCCACAACGACCCGACTGGCCGTACCCTGGCGGAGGCGCGCGTGACCGGCAAAGGGCTGACAGGGGGCATTAGCCGTGAGGTTAACCGGGCGGGCGAGAGATTGTCACCTGATTTTTTCTTAGGGCGGACGGCTTGTCGGCGGGCCGTAACTCTGGCACGCTGGCTCACCCGGGGCTTGCGACCCTGCCTCCGGGGCTACGCGAACCTGGAGGCCGGGTGACCGGCGGGGGAGGAATCGTGCAGCTTAGCGGCATAAGTCGCCCCAGGCATAGATGAACCGCGTGCCACCGGCGGGGATCCTGGCCGCCTACCGCGACGGGGTCACCGTCATCTGCGAGCTGGCGGCCCAGTTCACCGAGGAGACCTGGCTGGCCGCGACGCCGTGTACCGAATGGCGGGCGGTCGACCTGGCGGGCCACCTGCGGTGCATGGCCGACGACTACCACGAGTACCTGGACGACGCCCCCACCAGCAGGCTCGCGCGGCTGATGGCGGCCGGCGGCCCCGCCGACTCGCTGGCCCGCAAGATCGCCAGGCAGAACGCCGCCGAACTGGCCGCGCTGCCCGACGTGCCCGGACCCGAGCACATCGCGGCGTTCGCGGAGTCGGCGCGATCCTACGGCCGCCGGCTGCCGCAATCCTGGGAGTTGCCGCACCACAGGTACCGCGAAACCGAGGTCACGGTGGGCGCGATGGCGGGCGTGGCGTGCGCCGAATGGCATCTGCACGCCTGGGACCTGGCCAGATCGCTGGGCAAGGACTACCGTCCCGCTCAGCCGGAACTCGTCCTGACCGCGTGGCGGGCCGGCACGCCGCAGCTGTGGCCGGTGCTGGCCGCCGGGCGTGAAGGCGAGGATCCGTGGCGCTTCCTGCTCACCGCATCGGGCCGGGATCCGGCCTGGGCTCAGGCGTGAGAGTGCTGCGCCTCGTCCGCAAGGTAATATCCACTGTTCGTGACCTTTGACGTCAGCCGCGTGCGAGCGGCTTACCCGGCCCTGAGCGACGGCTATGCCTACCTGGACGGCGCGGCGGGCACGCAAGTTCCCTCGGCGGTGATCGAGGCGATCGCGGATGCCTACCGGGCCGGGATCGGCAACGCGGGGGGCGCCTTCCCGGCCAGCGGGCGTTCCGACGCCATCCTGGCCGAGTGCCGTCGCGCCGTCGCTGACCTGACGGGCGCGGTCCCGGACGGCGTCATCTTGGGCCCGAACATGACGACGCTCACCTACCGGCTGGCCGAGACCCTGTCCCGGCAGTGGGGACCGGGGGACGAGGTGGTGGTGTCCCGGCTCGACCACGATGCGAACGTCCGGCCCTGGGTGCAGGCGGCCGCGCGGCGCCAGGCCATCGTGCGGTGGGCCGAAGTCGACATCTCGACCGCGGAACTGCCGGCCAGCCAGTACGCCGGGCTGCTCAGCGAGCGCACCCGCCTGGTCGCGGTCACTGCGGCGAGCAACATCGTCGGCACCAGGCCCGATGTGGCCGCCATCGCCGCGGCCGCGCATGCGGTCGGCGCGCTGTGCTACGTGGACGGAGTGCACGCCACGCCGCACGTGCCGGTGGACGTCGGCGCGCTCGGCGCCGACTTCTACGCCACCAGCGCCTACAAGTGGTCCGGGCCGCACATCGGCACGGTGGTCGCCGATCCGGGCCTGCTCGAGACGCTGAACCCGGACAAGCTGGTGCCCGCGCCCGCAGGCGTCCCCGGCCGCTTCGAGCGGGGCACGCCGGGATACGCCGACCTGTCCGGGGTCGTGGCGGCCGTGGACCACCTCGCCTCCCTGGACCCCGCCCCAAAGAACCCGAAGACCCCAAAGAGCCCGAAGACCGCGACGGGCAGCCGGCGAGAGCGGCTGCAGGCGTCGATGGCCGCCGTGGAGCAGTACGAGGCAGAGCTCTTCGCGCGCCTGCTCGGCGGCCTGAGCGCGATGGGCCACGTGACGCTGTACGGAAAGGCGGCCCGCCGCGCGCCGACGGCGTTCTTCACCGTGGCCGGGTACTCGCCGCGCGAGGTCGCGGAACGGCTGGCCGCACGCAAGGTCAACGTGTGGAATGGGGACAACTACGCGTGGGAGCTGGCGGGTGCGTTCGGCCTGCGGGACTCCGGCGGCGCCGTCCGGGCCGGCCTGGTCCACTACAACGACGAATCCGAGGTCGACCGGCTGCTCGCCGCGGTCGCGGAGCTGGCGCCTGACGGCGTACGCTGAAAGAAGGTTCTCCCTCGCGGAGCGGGGGACTTTTGCGGAGGCCACGGGACTTCATGGGTTTGCGGGGATCGTACCGGGCGATCGCGGTGGGCAGCCTGCTCGCGGTGCTGGCCGGCTTCCTGCGTGACCTGACCCAGCTCGCGATGACCCCCTCCGCGGCAACCGCGCTCGCCGCGGCCATCCTGGCCGGGGCCGTGTTCGCGGCCGTGCTGGTCCTGCTCACCTCGGTGGCGGGCGGTTCCCGCGCGGCCGGCGCCCCGATGATCCGCCGCGTTTCGGCGCTGCGGGATAGATCCTGGCGCGCGGCGTTCTTGCGCCAGCGCGATCCCGACGCGGCCGGACGGGCCCGGCCCAGAGCACCTTCGGCGGCCCCGGCGGCCGCCAGTCCTCGCTGATCCGCGGGCCTCGCGGCCGCCTCCAGCCATCATCCGTTCGTAGCTGGAAGGCCGCTTGCCCATGTTCAGTATCTTCGGCGTCCCCGTGGACGCCGCGTATCACCTCGTCTCCGGATTTACCGGAATCCTTGCGCCCGTTCTCGGCGGCGCGGCCGCCGTAGCCGCGATCATCGCGGTCACGATGGCCGTCCGGATCGTCCTCATGCCGCTCAGCCTCCGTGCCTTCCGGGCCCAGGCGGCGGCGGCCCGGCTGGCCCCGCAGCTGCTGGCCCTGCGCCAGCGGTACGCCAGGCAGCCGGAGCGGCTGCAAAGCGAAATGTCCGCGCTGTACCGGCGGGAAGGCACGAGCATGTTCGCCAGCATCACGCCGCTGCTGTTCCAGTGGCCGTTCCTGTCGGTGATGTACCTGCTGTTCCGGTCGCCGCTGATCGCGGGTCAGCCGAACACGCTGCTCGCTCATGACCTCCTGGGCGTCACGCTGGGCAGTCACTGGCTGAGCGGTGCTGGGCCCGCGAGCATCCAGGGCGGGGTCTTCCTGGGCTTGTTCGCCCTGCTGGCCGGGCTGTGCTGGCTCTCCAGCCGACTAGCCCGGCTGATGGCCGCCCCGGCTGTCGTTCCGGCGCCCGCGGCCCGCGGGACCGGGGTGCTGGTCAAGGCGCTTCCGTACCTGACCGTCGTGATCGCCGCGTTCACGCCGCTCGCGGCCGGGATCTACCTGCTCACGTCGATGGGCTGGTCCCTGGTCGAGCGGAGGTTCTTCTTCGGGCGGCCGGCCGGGTCACGACGTGACCAGGGTGCGCAGCAGCCGGACCGGCGGTGAGCCGTGGGCCAGCATGCGGTCGTGGATCTCCTGCTCGGGCTGACCCGGGTCCGCCGCCCTGAGCTCGCGGGCTAGGTCGGAGATCTCGGAGTACCCGACGTAGTAGGTGGACAGCTGCGCCGAGGTGATCAGCGCCCGCCGCCATTTGCCCGCCGCCTCGCCCTCCTCCTGGTAACCGCGGCCGGTCATCAGCGCCATGGCTTCGGCCTCGGTCATGCCGTGCGCGTGGACCCGGGCGTCCAGGATGGCGTTGATGATGGTCCGCAGCTGCATCTTCAGCTGCTGCATCCGGACCGCGCGGGGATCTCCTGCGCCTGGGTAGCCATGGGAGGTCATGAGCTCCTCGGTGTAGACGGCCCAGCCCTCGGTGAACGAGCCGGAGCGGAGCGCGGCCCGGATCGCGGTGTCGGAGCCTGAGAACCGGCGCGAGTGCTGGAGCTGCAGGTAATGGCCGGGCATCGCCTCGTGCACCATCAGGTTGTGCACCATGTGCCGGTTGTACTCGCGGTAGAACGAGGCGACTCGCTCAGGCGGCCAGTCGGCCGGGGTGGGCGAGACCGCGATGAACGTGGGCTGCGGCGTCGGCTCCAGCGGACCGGGCGAGTCACAGTACGCGACCGCCACTCCGCGGTCGATTTCCGGCATCACGATCAGCTTGATCGGATCGTCATAGACGGAAAGCAGGTGGTGATCGGTCACGAAGACGGTCTGCGCGGTGAGGGCGTCGCGGCAGAACTGCAGGATGTTCGTGTCATCGGGCACGTCCTGCGCCAGCCGGTCAAGCACCTGCCGGACCTGGCCGGGCTGAGCCGAACCCGCCATCTGGGCGGCCAGCTCGGCGATTTCCTCGCTCACCCGCTCCAGGTCGGCGTGCGCGCGGGCCAGGATCGCGTCCGCGTCCGCCGTCGCGTTCAGCGTGAGCGACAGCTTGCGGTCGAACCGTTCGGGCCCGATCCTGGGGTCCGCGAAGTCGCCGGAGCGGGCGGCCTCGTCTAGCCGCGCGGACAGCCAGGCACGGTGCTCGGCGAGGGCATCCAGGGCGGCCGGGCGCACCCGGGCGAGCTGCGGCTCGCACTGCGGCGCCGCCTTGAGCGCCTTGTCGACCTCACCGCTGACCAGCGCGATCGTCCCCGCGAACTGCCCGATGGCGGTTTCCAGGTGCACCCTGGGCATGGACCCGAGGACCCCGAGCTGCCGGCGCGCCTCGGCCAGCACGGCCGGGACCTCCGCCAGCCGCCCGGCCACCGCGGCCAGCCGTTCGGGCAGCGGGGCGAAGTCCCTGGCCAGCAGCTGGTAGATGGCCTTGCCCGGGTTAGCCTGAAGCGGATTCCAGGTGTGCTCGCGAAGTTCGTCGAGCTCGAACACCCGCCGCGCCACGCCGTCGGCCATCATCGCGGCGTCGACCTGGTGCTCGGCCGACAGGGCGCTGCCGTCGATCGCCTCCAGCCGGGCGGCCCAGCGGTCCATGGCGCGGCGTTCATCGGCCCGGGCTTGCTCGGACGGGTCGCCCAGGCGGGCGTCGAACCTGTGATCACCGAGATCGGTGGCCGCAGACGGGTGCCGTTCCGCCCGGTCGTCGAGATAATCCTGTGCCAGCGTCGTGAACTCGCGATCCGCGTCGCCGCTCATTTTCGCCTCCAGTTCGCCCGTTCCGACTTACCGTAGCTAATGGGATGATGTTCCGGTGCGCGTGTTGCTGCCGATTCCCGACCGGGATTTTGACGTCACCGAGGTCGCGGTGCCGTGGCGGATCCTGCGTGACGCGGGTCACGAGGTGGTGTTCGCCACCGAACGGGCGGGCATCGTTCCGGCTGCCGATCCCCGGCTGCTGACCGGCGTCCTGTTCGGCCAGCTCGGTGCCGCGCCCGAGGCTAAGGCGTGGTACTACGAGCTCGTCGCGGCGCCCGAGTTCAGCGCGACGGTGGCGTGGGCCGGGCTGGACCCGGCCGCTTTCGACGGGCTGATCCTGCCGGGCGGGCACGCTCCCGGCATGCGGCAGTACCTTGGCTCGCCGGTGCTCAGCGAGCAGGTCAGCCGGTTCTGGCAGCTGAACAGGCCGGTCGGCGCGATCTGTCACGGCGTGCTCGTGCTGGCCCGCACCCGTGACCCGGCCACCGGCCGCGGCGTCCTGGCCGACCGCCTGACGACCTGCCTGCCGAAGTACATGGAGCGTTCGGCCTACCTGGCCACGGCCTGGCGGCTCGGCCGCTATTACCGAACCTATCCGGCCTACGTCGAGGACGAGGTGCGGGCAGCCCTGGACTATCCGGACGAGCAGTTCAAGCGCGGGCCGCGGACGCTGTCCGCGCGCGGTACCGCCACCGACGACACCCCCGCCTTCGCCGTGCAAGACCGGAACTACGTCTCCGCCCGCTGGCCCGGCGACGCCTACCTGTTCGGCCGCCGATTCTGCGAGCTGCTCGCATCCTGAAAACCATTTTTAGCCGAACGGTCCTGGCTGCTCCCCTCGGAGCACCTACCCGCATCGAGTGGCATCTGACTCTTGCACGTATGACTGCCCGCATGGTCCCTGCGTAGCCGTAAAATCGCCGCGGCAGCCTCCACAGGAGCGGGAACGCAGATGAGAGTCGGGATCTCAGGGACGCACGGGACCGGGAAGACGACGCTGGCCGGGGCGCTGTGCGCGCGCCTGCCCGGTCACGTGATGGCGGACGAGCCGTACTACCTGCTGGAGGAAGAGGGATACGAGTTCGGGTTCCCGCCATCGCTTGAGGACTACCGGGCGCTGCTGGCCCGCTCGGTGCAGAGCCTGAGCTCGCCACCGCTGCCGCCCGCGATGGTCTTCGACCGGACACCGCTGGATTACCTCGCGTATATGGCCGCGATCGGTGCGGACCCCGCTGATGAGGCCGGCGCCGCAGCGCTCCAGCCGGCTTTCGCGAGTCTTGACCTGCTGGTCATCACGGTGATCACGGCGGAGACGGAGCGTGTCCTGCCGGAAGCGGAGATGCCCGGGCTCCGGTCGGAGATGAATCACGCGCTGGTGGAACTGGTCCACGACAACCCGCTGAACGCTTGGGAGGACATTCCGGTACTGGAACTCGACGGACCGCTCGACGGCCGGCTGGGCGCGGTCCTCGCCGCGCTAGACCAGGCCCGGCGCCTCGCCGACCGTGCCTAATTGGCCGATGAACAGGTATTCCGATACCGCGCGGCGTTGCGCAGCGGAATGGGTGCCAAAAGTGTATGTGTGGTCGATGAGCCGGACCTCCACATCGCTCTTAACCTCCCGCAAAAGCGCTACGATAGTGTCAGGATCCGGGACTGCGTTAGACGAGTACGACAGGACGATGGTTGATTCGCGGAACTGCTCGAAGGTCCGGCGCAGCGCGTCTGTTATTGAGTGCTTGTAAGAGAAAGGCGTGTAGCGCTTTTCAAGCTTCTTGGTTCGCGTGTTATGCATAATTTCCTGGCCGCGCCAGTACACCGAGAGGCCTTCCAGGAAGTGATAGCGCTTGATGTAACAATTATCGTCTTTAGGCGGCGCGTACGGCGGATCAAGATAAACCAAGTCATACAGTGATGCCGGAAGATCGAAAACGTCACTGCTCAGGGCGGCGCAGGGCTGCGAGCTATCGAAGACGACCCTGTTGTACTCCTCCACCCGTTCGCGGAAGTGCTCCTTGAGGGACAGGCGAAGGTCGCGGCGGCCATCGTCGTAACGCAAGTCCGTAAACGTAAAAACGCCTCTCGGCTGCCTCCGGGCGGCGGATAGCACCAGCGAAGCGATAGCCAAGTCCTGTTTATGGCCGCTCATCTGATCGATATGGGACCACGCCGAATCCAGGAACCGCAGGTCATCTTCGGTGAAGTACATCCCGCGGAAAGTCTGCTGAATAAAATCACGCTCGTCAGCGGGCGCCCCGCAGATCGCCTCGACGTCGTCCACGCCCAGCTTATCATGCTGGTTAACAACGGTAGCGCGAGCTATCGCTGTCGGAAAATTAAGAAAATCGCTTGCCGTGACCCGATAGCCAAGCGTTTTGAGAAGGTAAGAAACTACTCCGCTCCCGGAAAAAGCGTCGAGCGCAGTCTGGCCGCCTATCTCGGAGAATACTGCCGCCAGGTGCGGGACGAGCCGGTATTTAGAGCCCATATACCGGAGCCGCGGAAACGAGGCAACGCGGTTCGCTTCGGCCGGGATCGCCGGCACCGGCACGGGAGCCGCGGTGGTAGCCATCGGGCTATCGTCTCGCATCAGCGCCCGCACCCCTGGCCGACGCGCCCACCATAAGGCGCAGCGCGAGCTTCCTAGCGGACGGTGACCTGCGTTGAGGGGTAGCCGGAGGCGCCGTTGGGCGGCGGCCCGGCCTGGACCGCCGTCTGGGTGTAGCCGGTCGCGTCGGTGGCACGGGCTTCGAGCTGGTAAGTGCCCGGCGTGGCCCGCCATTCCCAGACCCACTGGCGCCAGGTGTCGATATCGGGCACCGCGGCCAGCCGTGCTTCGTGCCACGGGCCGCCGTTGACTCGTACCTCGACGGCGGCGACGCCTTTGTGCTGCGCCCAGGCGACTCCGGCCACCGGTATCCGGCCCGGGGCGAGCGGCGCCCCGGCCGTGGGTACGTCGATCCTGGACTCGGTCTTGATCGGCGCCTGCTGAGACCAGCCGCGCTGAGCCCAGTAGGCCACGGCGGAGGCGAACGTGGTGACCTCGATATCGGTAACCCACTTGGTCGCGGACACGTNNGACACGTAGCCGTACAGCCCCGGTACCACCATCCGCGCGGGGAAACCGTGCACCACCGGTAGCGCCGCGCCGTTCATCGCGACGGCGAGCAGCGCATTCCTGCCGTCGAGCACGACTTGCAGCGGGGTACCAGAAGTAAACCCGTCGATCGAGGTACACAGCAGCTGATTGGCGCCCGCCAGAGGGCGAGCCTGCAGGATCAGGTCCGCCAGGCTCGCGCCTAGCCACTTGGCGTTTCCGACAAAGGGCCCCTCGACCGGGTCCGAGACGCAGGTGAGCGTGACGTAGGCCTCGATGAGCGGACGCCGCAGCAGTTCGGCGAAGGTGATGGTTATCTCGCGTTGCACCATCCCGTGGATTCGCAGCTGCCAGCTCGCGGGATCCACCTGGGGCACCAGCAGCGCGGTGTCGACGCGGTAGAAGCTGCTATCCGGAGTAATGAACGAGCTGAGGCCAGGGATGTTCAGGTTGCTGCCGGCTGGAAGTGGCGGTGCGGGCACCGCGGGCCGGGGAAACCGTATCGCGGTCCGCGCCGCGGCGACGTTGTGCTCATCGGTCAGGTTTCTTCCGGCTACGGTCCCGAGCGCGGCCGCAGTCACGGCTACGCCGCTGGAGACCAGGAACCGTCGTCGCGCGGGCCAGGGCGATGGAGCCCGGTCATCCGGATGGGGCAGGTAGGTAAACGAGTAGGCGGGGCCCGCACGGAAGGCAGGTTTGGCGACCCCGGCCGAGTCAGTCGGCGGTTTACCCTCGGCCGGCTCAGGAGCCAAGGCAGGGGGAACGGGGAGGTCAGGGGGGACCAGGAGGTCAGGGGGAGCGGGCAGGTCGGAGAGGTCGGGCGGAACCAGCACGTCCGTCGTAGCAGAGCCGAGCCTGGCCGCCGCGCGGGCCAGCCGCGCCAGGGCGAACGCGCCCGCCGCGGCCCCTACCAGAGTGGGAACCACGTACCCCGCCGTGGCGGTCGGCCTGGTCAGGGCCGCCGCCAGCCCGATGCACGCGAAAATCGCGAGCCCACACATACCGAAGGCCAGCCGGCGCACCGCGAGTACCCCGACCACCGCGGCGTACAGGGCGATAACCACCAGGATGCCGCCGAGCAGCACCGTCTTGTCGTCGGTGCCGAACGTGGAGATGGCGAAGTCCTTGACCGGCGGCGGCGTCAGGTCGATGGCGGCTTGGCCCACCGCGAGCACGGGTGAGCTCTGCGGAACGCCGAGGCCGGAGGCGAACTGAGCGGCGCCCATCGCGACGGCCGCCGCGAGCAGGCCAACCAGAGCCCCGGTGAGGACGCGCAGGCGTCGAGGCCGGTGAGCGGCGATCTCGGAGGGTGGTGTCATAGCGGGAAGTCGCGTGTAGGCGCTGCGTACACGCTACCTGCCCTGCCGCCTTTGGTGAGCGGCGCGAAGATTGCGCTGTAGGTAACTGGTCTTCCTCGAAGACCCAGCGGGTAGGGGAGCCGGTGAAGTCCCCGGCCCGCATGCTGTACACGCGGCGCGGACGGACCCCGATGGTCGCGTTCTGTTCGGGGTCGAGGAAGTCCACCCCGAAGTCCGTCCGGTACTTGGCGTTCATCAAGTCGACCACCCGCCGCAGCACCGGCGGATCGGTCGAGATGCGCGCGATGCCCTCGATGACCACAGGATCCGAGGCGTCTTCGGTGGTGATGCAGCAGCGCGGGTCGGCGGCCAGGTTACGGACCTTGCGGGAACCCGCGGCGCTCGTGAACCAGAGCGTGCTGTCGTCGTCCCACATGCCCCAGACCGGCATGACGTGCGGCCGTCCGTCCGGCCAGACCGTCGCTACCCAGTAATTCCGCGCGGCTGTCAGCCGCTCGGCCGCCCAGGACCAGTGCAGGAGCCCGCTGCCTTCCTCTGGCCCGGCGATGCCGTAGCCCGGCATATAGGGCCGGCTAACCCGAGGGATCTCCATGCCGCAAGACTCTATTGGGTCTCCGGTTGGGCTAACGTGGGGACTCGTGAAGGCATCACCGCAGAACCAGCTTCGGCTGCTTGAATTGGCCGACCTAGACGCTGAGCTTGTCCGCCTGGCCCGACGCAGGCAGGGACTCCCTGAAGTCGCCGAACTGGCCGAGATGGACGCCAGGGCCAGCGAGCTGAAAGACGCCTTGGTCATGGCTGAGACCGAGCTCAGCGACCTGTCCAGGGAGCAGGGACGGGCCGAGCGTGACGTGGATCAGGTCCGGACCAGGATCGAGAAGGATCGCGCCCGGCTGGACGCAGGCCAGGTATCCGCCGCCCGCGAGCTCGCGGGCCTGCAGTCGGAAATCGAGTCGCTGCACCGCAGGCAGGGCGACCTCGAGGAGATCGTGCTCGACCTGATGGAACGCCGGGAGGCGCTCGTCAGCCGTCACGACGAGCTGACCGCCGAACGCGAGAACCTGGGCAGCCGGATGGCCGAGGTGGCCGCCCGGCGGGATGCCGTCTTCAAGGAGATCGACGAGCAGGGCGGCAAGGCATCCGACAAGCGCACCGAGGTCGCCGTCGAGGTGCCCGCTGACCTGCTCAAGCTCTACGACCAGATCAACGCCACGCGCGGCGTCGGTGCGGCCATGCTGCGGGCCGGCCGGTGCGAGGGATGTCACCTGAGCCTCAACACGGTGGACCTGAACGAGATCAGGGCAGCCGCTCCCGATGAGGTGATCAGGTGCGAGGAGTGCCGGCGGATCCTTGTGCGTACCCCCGAGTCTGGCCTTTAGGTGCGCGCCAGGACCAACTGGATGCCCGCTCAGGGTGAGCCCACTGTTACCTTGCTGCTTCGGCATGGGCAGACGCCGCTGTCCGTTCAGAAGCGGTACGCGGGCCGGTCCGATGTCGCGCTTACCGAGACCGGCGTGGGCCAGGCCGCGGCGGCCGCCAAACGACTGGCGTCGGCCGGTATCGGAGTGATCGTGACCTCCCCGCTGCTGCGGGCGGCCCGGACGGCGCAGGAGGTGGCTGAGGTCACTGGTGCTCCCGTGGTGACCGATGAGGGTTTCCGGGAGACTGACTTCGGCGCCTGGGAGGGCCTGACCTTCGTTGAGGTCAGGCAGCGGTGGCCGGCCGAGATGACGGCGTGGCTGGCCGATCCGGCGGTCGCGCCGCCGGGCGGCGAGAGCCTGGCCGAGGTCGGCGCCCGGGTGACCGAGGCCCTGCACCGGGTCCTGGCCGGCCGGGAACGGCAGACGATCCTGATCGTCAGCCACGTCACGCCGATCAAGACGCTGGTCGCGGCGGCTTTGCTCGCCCCGCCGGCCGCGCTGTACCGGATGCACCTGGACGTGGCGGCCCTGTGCGAGATCGACTGGTACGCCGATGGCCCCGCGGTGCTCCGCTCGTTCAATGACACCGGTCATCTGACCGGATGAATGGCCGGTTAATTCCGCAGATAGCTTTCGCTTACCCAGACGGAAATCCAGCGGAATGATCCTCTCCTGACCTCGGATTTCCGTGCTGGCCTGCGCCGTTCTCATAAAATCCGCACACATGAAAGACAGCGGGCGGCTCACCGCTCCTGGCGATTTGCTGAACGGGCCGGTCCTGTTGCCCGAGGACAACAACTCCCTCGCTCAGCTCCCGGGAGACCAAGGGCTGGCCGAGCTGGCGGCCAAGTACGGCCTGCGGCCCAGTTCTGCGCGCCCCAGCCTGGGCTCTTACCTGCGCCTGGTGTGGCAGCGGCGCCACTTCATCGCCGCGTACGCCACCGCGCGCAACGTGTCGATGTACACCGAGGCGCGGCTGGGCCAGCTCTGGCAAGTGCTGACGCCGCTGCTCAACTCGGCCTGGTGATGTTCGCCATCGTGCTCGGGGACGGGGAGCCGCTCACCAGGTACTGGCTGTTCCTGGTGCCGGCCCTGGCGCTGCAGGCGGCCTTCAACATGGGCGCCGCGCTGATCATGGCCCGGCTGGGCGCCGGAGCGCAGGACTTCAGCCAGCTGATCCCGTTCCTGACGCGGATCTGGCGGTACTTCTGCGGCGTCATGTACAGCATCGCCTCGCTGCCCGCCTCGCTGCCGACGTCGGCCAAGGACGTGCTGTCGCTCAACCCAGCGGCCGTGTACATCTCGCTGACCAGGTACGCGCTCATGTACACCCAGCGTGCCTACGCCCCCGGCGCCCAGCCGTACAACGCGATGAAATGCGCCCTGTACGTGAAGACGAAGAGTCCCCCCCTGTATGCCTACTGCCACCCGACCGTGGTGACCAGCGAGCTATGGCTGGCCGCGGCCGGCTGGGCGGTCGTCACGCTGCCGGTGGGCGTGGTGTTCTTCTGGCAGGCCGAGGCTCGCTACGGCCGCGGCTGACCGCTCACCGCTGAGCCGTCCTGGGCTTGCCCGGCTGACGGCGGGCTGACCGTCATGCGCGCGTTCAGCCAGTCACCGGACAGCAGCGCGGCCAGGGTGGCCAGCGACCAGGCCGCCTGCGGGTCGGCCTGCGCAGGCTGCAGCGCACGCTCGGCGGCCCGCCGGCTCACGATGCCGAACAGCTGAGCCGCCCCGCCGTGGTCAAGGACGTACTCCCGCAAGAACCCGGTCGTCGCGTGGCTCCCTCGCCAGTCCGGCGGGGCGGCCGCCCCCGGCCGGCCCGACAGCACGCCGTCCGCCGTCGCCCGCTGACCCTGCCACGGGTGGTCCGCGAGCGGCAGTCCGAGCAGCTCAGGGCGCAGCGACGCGATCACGTCGCGGTGCAGTTGATCGTTCATCCGCTGCCGGAGCGGAACGGCGCGCGCGGCCCGGATCACCCGGTCGCTGAAGAAAGGCTGGACCAGCGGCGAGCGGATCAGGTAAGCCTGGCGGGCCGCGGCGGACCACCGCCCGGCCCGGTTCACCAGGTAGAAGTCGTCAAGCGCGCGGAGCGGCCCGGCGCCGACCGCGGTGGGCGGCGGCGGTGCGCTCGTCGGGCGTCCGCCAGGCGACCCGCGCCGGGCCGGGGATCGGCATGACCCGCGGATCGGTGTCCTGCGCCGCGCTGACCAGTGCGGTGCAGCTCTGGCGGGTGGCCGCGCTGATCGCGAGCGTGAAGTACATGCCGGTCAGCGGGACCCAAGCAGCTCGAGGATCGGTCCGGGCACCGCCGGGTCGAGGTCGGTGGTGAGCAGGCCGCGCCACGCCTCGCACACCCGTCCCAGGCCGAACGCGGCCGCCGCCTGCGCATGGGCCTCGTCCCCCGCCAGGCGCCAGTCGTCGTCGCCCTCGTATGCGATGATCGCGGCGGCCATCTGCGCCGGAGCGGTGGATCCAGCGCATGTCGTAGATGGTCTCGGCGCCGGGCCAGTGCCGCAGCACGGGGACCGCCCGGGACGCCATGCCTTCCACGGGAGCGACGTGGAAGCTCTCGTCGTCGCTGGTGGATAGCACGAAGCCGACGCGGCGCAGCCACCCGGCGACGTCCGGTCCGGCGTCGTCGAACACCACCGCCCCGCGCAGCCACGGGGACCGCTGGACCCGGCGCAGGGCCGCGGCGTAATGCTCGCGTTCGGCCGGGTTCTGCCACACCCACCAGTGCTCCCACGGCANNCGCTTGCGGGACGGCACGATGCCGATCATGCCGAGATGGAACCTGGCGCCGTCCAGCTCCGACGCCGTCCAGTACGGTCACGCGACCCCGAGCCGCGTCGTCGAGCCGTTCGCCACCTTGATTGACGGGTACGAGCGGGTGTTCTATACCTACGGCCCGCTGTTCGGGC
>PMST01000303.1:9219-9535 GCA_003168295.1 Actinomycetota bacterium | reverse complement strand
CGGTCGCCGACTTCGACTACCGGTACCTGCTCCCCGTTCTGCCGTTTCGCCATCCTGGCCGCCGCCCTGGCCTTCGCGCCGGCTCGGGCCAGGGTCGCCCGGGAACCCGACGCCGGCCTGCCGGCGGATCAGCTCACCGCCCAGGGCGGCCGCCCGGTCACCTAGGCGCCCCGCGGCCGGAATCCGCGGTTGCGCCGGGGAACTGACCGAGCTGGCTAGTCGGCGAGGAGCAGGCGGCGCCAGGTGTCGGCGAGGAAGTGCTCGTACCGTTCGGGGCTCCAGCCCCGCTGGCTCACCAGGAGCTGGTAGAGCTCGG
>PMST01000303.1:0-9200 GCA_003168295.1 Actinomycetota bacterium | reverse complement strand
GCGGCCTGCTGGATGATGGACAGGACCGGTGCCATGCGGCCGGCGATGCCGCGCATGGCCGATGCGTAGATGGCGATCTTGGTTTCGGCGTCTGCCGCGGTCCGGATGGCTTGCACGTAGTCGCGTTCCTCGGCCGGGATCGCCTGGCTGCTGCCGGAGATCGCGGTCTCGATCAGCAGCCGGGCTAGCTCGGGCTTGCGGCCCACTGAAGCGTAGACGGTGTCGAGCGCCACGCCCGCGCGCTGGGCGATCGCGGTCATCGGCGTCGCCGCGTAGCCCCGGCCGGTGAATAGCTCCAGTGCCGCGTCCAGGATCAGCTGCCGGGTTCGGCCGGCGGCCTGACGGCGCTTGCTGGCGTCATACCGGCGCTTGACGGGGGAACCCACAGCACCGATGATAGCAGTATTAGTCCGAATGGAGTTCGGATCAATATTGAAAGGCGGACACCATGACCTACGCGTTCACCTACGAGGTGCCGATCAACGCGGAGATCTACGCCCGCATCAAGAGCGGCATCGGCCCGCAGCGCCCGCCCGGCCTGATCGCGCATCTGGCCTACCGCACCGAGAGCGGTCTGCGCTACGTCGAGGTGTGGCAGGCCAAGGATGACTGGGAGGCCTTCGAGCGCGACCGCCTGCATCCCGTCGTCCACCCGTTGCTGCAGGACATGCTCGGCTTCATCCCGCCCGAACCACCCAGGACCATGCTCGACATCGTCGACGCCTGGACCGCCGAGCACGCTCAGGCCCTCTGAGGCCCGGTCACCAAGGCCGTCACGCCTGCGCACCTAACCCGCCGGGCCACCGGATACGGCGCGGGACCGCGGCCGAGGCCGCCGTCCGCGTATCCTGACCGTGGGTGAGTCGGCCGGGCGGTCGCGCCGGGCCGTTCGGGTCCGGTGAGGAAGGTCCGGGCTCCACAGGGCAGGGTGGTCGGTAACGCCGACCCGGGGTGACCCGCGGGACAGTGCCACAGAAAACAGACCGCCCCCGCGCTAGCGCGGAGGTAAGGGTGAAAAGGCGGTGTAAGAGACCACCAGCGCCGCAGGTGACTGCGGCGGCTCGGTAAACCCCACCCGGAGCAAGGCCAAGAAGGGGAATCACGGTTCCCTGCGCGAGCGTTCGAGGGCGGCCCGCCCGATGCTCGCGGGTAGGCCGCACGAGGCTGTCGGCAACGGCAGTCCTAGATGGATGACCGCCGCCCCGCGTAAGCGGGGCACAGAACCCGGCCTACAGGCCGGCTCACCCCCCTCTTGGTCGTTGACCTGGGACGGAACGGGAGTTCGAGTCGCGCTAGCGTGGGTCGGGGCGGTCGACGTTGAAGTGCCTGCCCGTTGACGTCAGCCACCTGTCATTCGCATGCCGCAACGTGAACAGGCTGATCACTCGCTGGCCGCCTTCCCAGTCGCCATAAAGGATGCTGAGCATCATCGGGTCGCCAGCCTCGACCGCGGCGGCGACGGCCTTGAACTGGGCTGTGACCGGATCACGCAACGCTCCCTGCCAGAATCCGAGGTCGCCGGATGCCACGTAGATGTCGCGGGTCTGGGTGGTGAAGTCCTCGAGTGGCGGATGGGTCTGCTGTGGTTGCCCGGTCACCTCGACGTGCCAGCCGTGCATGACGGCGAGCCCGGTACCGACGTTCCGGACCGAGATCACCATATACACCGCGCCGTCAGCGACCTCAAGAGCTGCGCTGCCGCCGGCGACTTTCAAGAACCTGCCTTCCAGGAATTGGATCTTCTGCTCCGGGTCCTGCAACCGTGAGCTCATCAGCAGCGGGCGCTCTGCCGCCATCAGTGAACGCTCAGCGATGCGAGCGGATTGTTCGGCGACACGAGCAGCTCGGTCCGCGGCACGGGCCGAGTAGTTCGCCGAGCGGACGGACGCGAAGGTCGCTATCGCGAGTACCAGGGTGCCTACGGCGGTCGCCAGCGACGCTATCGTCGCCCACTCCGTCACGGTCATCGCTGCATTTTAGCCCGGGGCCTCGGGGCACATGACCCGGAGATCTGCCCCGAAACGATGAGAAGCGCCGAGATCTCAACCGCAGGTCAGAGTGGTCGCCCTGGAAGCGGTGCAGCCGCGCCACCGAATCCCGGCGGGGTGACACGTCGCTGTCGACGACCTGTAGCCGTCCGCGTGCACCAGCCGCGGCCCGTCCGCTCACGGTCGCCTCCGGGCCGAGGGCGACGTCCGGTGGCGGAGTTCGGCGGCCATCATGCCCCGCATCACGACCGCCATCTCCTCCCGGTGATCCGGGTAGTTGCCCTTGAGATCGCTGGCCATCTGCTCAAGCGTCCCGTCGGTGTGCTCGTCGAGCCATGTGCTGACGAGCCTGCGCGCGGCGGCCAGGTCGACACGCTCCATGTCGCGATACCTCACTGGGTATCACCCGCACTGTGCTCGCGTCTCACTGGCCGCTCCATATCCCGCGTCGCCGCCTTTTCCCAGTCCGGAAACTGTCATGGATGAGGCTAGGCAGGGCGAGTTGCGCGGTCCCGCAATGATGTGAAGGAAAAAACCTGGCCCGCGGATACGGGCAGCTAACCCGTACAAAAGTCCGGGTTAGCTCACTCCAGCGCGATGCGCGAGCGGGCGAAGCTCCGGTGTCGATGGCCGGTGCTCCCGGCGCAGCAACTCGGCGAGAACCTCATGTGTCCGCCTGTCGTAGCGGACAAGCTCAGGGGACAGCCGTTCGGCCGCAAGAAGGAGGTTCACTGCGGCGGCGTCCTGCCGGCGCATGGCGTAGGCCCGGGCGAGATCGAGGCTCACCTGCGTTCGCCGGCCCACCAGGCTGTCAGGGATCGCCGTGATATCGAGGGTCTCGCCCGTCTCGGCTGCCGTCCGGGCATCACCAAGCTGGAGGTGTGCGGCGACAGCGTGGATGGCGACATTGACCGGACCGAACGCGGTTCCCAGGTAGTTCGTTTCCCCGGTGCGCTCGGCGATGCTGCGAGCTTTCTCGAGCAGGACCGTGGTCATGGTCCGGTCGTAGCCTGCCGCCGCCGCAGTGATGGCGGCCAGGTGCAGAGCGCCGTACACGCTGAGCTGCTCAGGCGAGGGTGACCCCATCGCGTGCTCGAGGGTGCCCGCGGCGGCCATCGCCAGGTCCAGGGCCTCGCGCGGGTGCTTTCGGCTGGTGATGATGTAGGACAGACGCCAGGCCGCCAAGGCCGCGAGAAGAGGCTCGCCGGAGTACTCGGCGGCGGACATGGCGCGGTCCGCGGCGGTCCACGCGAGGGACGGCTCGCCGACGCGATTGAGCAGGGCGGCCGCGGTGTCGTAGACCAGGGCGCGTACCCGGCACAAAGATGGTCGGCCGGCGTTTCCGGCAAGGCTGGCGGTTTCTATGCCGCGGATCAGCCCTGGCAGGAGATGGCCGGTAGCTTCGTAGCGGGTTGCCTGATAACGCTGGTAGCCGAACGGGCCATCGCACGCAGGTACCCCATCTGGCGCCCCGGTTCCGGCTCAGGGCCGGCGGAAGCGCCTAGCGTGCCGTAGCGCATCATGGCCTGCTCGATCAGCGGTGCGGCCGGGTACGCATGCTGGCTGTCTTCGGCGCCTGCGGCGGGCGTGGTGATCTGCTCGATATCGATCCGGAGGACTTCGGCGAGCCGGGTCAGGACGGCGTGGCTGTCGATACGGCGCCTGCCGCGTTCTATCTGGGACAGCCAGGACTCAGACCGGCCGACCAGGCCCGCGAGCACGGCCTGAGACAAGCCCCGGCGTCTCCTCGCCCGTGCGATCCGCTGCCCCGCCGTCTCCGGGTCCATCACGTCACCGGGGTCCGTGCACCGGCGGGGAGCGCGGCGATAACCTCACTCCAGGGCGGCAGCCTCCGCTCGTACGGGGCACCTGGATCGAACAGGACACCGATGCCCATGCGGCCGAGCGTCTCCAGGCTCGCCGCGAACGCCGGATGGCTGGCCAGCTGGGGTTTGCAATGCGGGACGACGACGACCGGCACGCCGTATCCGACCATCTCGCAGAGGAGGCCGACCGCGAAGTTGTCCGCGTGGCCGTGTGCGAACTTGTTGACGCTGTTGAACGTCAGCGGGCAGGCCAGCACCGCGTCAGCGGCCGGGGCTGACTTCCCGGTGCCCGGCAACCGGTATTCAGACCGCACCGGCTCGCCCGTCAGCTGTTCCAGCTCGTCTGCGTCGATGAACCTGGTTCCGGCCGGCGTGGAGAACACGACAACGCGCCACCCGGCGTCCTGGCACCGTCTCACCAGCGCGGACACGCCTTCAGGCGCGGGCGCGCCGCTCACGACCAGGTACAGGGCGCCGTTCGGGAACGGCCGCTCCATGCTCTCGTCATGCACAGTTCCCGCACCTTCCAGGATGTCTGACGACTCCAGGATAGGCATGCGACCTTGCCGTTGGCCCTCATCGAGACGTTTGGGTGATCAGCTTGATACGCCTCGCGCCTAGAGGCCCCCTGGGATACTGGCCGCATGCCCTGGACTGTCCGCTGCGAGAAACCCCTCTACGCCGAGAGGTTGTGACCCGCATCGATCACGCGGTGTTCGTGGCGGCCGGTGAACATGCGGTCTGGTCTGCCGTGCCGCCGGGCCTCAGTATCTCACTCGCTCCGTCCAGACGGATGACGCGTGCGCCCTGGATGGTAAGCAGCGGTACGACCTCGTCGTAGGCATGCACGTCGAACGGGAACCCGTGCGACAACATGACAGGGCATCCCTCGGGAGGGCCATCGTCTAGATAGCTCATCGCTAGAACGCCTGCGTTAATCGTCTTCGCATCCACCACTCCACTCTCGCAGCGGGACCGCTGGCTAGGGGAGCAGGGCGATAAGAGTCGGCGCGGCCCTCATGGCGCGGTCACGGTGGGGACGGTGGCGGCCAGGGTCCATGACGTGGTCTGGTCGGCGAGTGACGGCGAAGGCGCCGTGTCCTTCCTGGGCACCCCGCGGGTTCACGGCGGGGGCACGTGGGAGTGCGTGCGCGCTACAGGCGACGCACTCACCCTTTGCCAGGAGGCAATCCAGGGTTAGTGAGTGATTGTGCCGAAAGTCACATCGGGCGTCCAGATTGACTGCCAGCCGATCCCTTGCGCTTGATCAATCGCCGAGACGATGTGATTGCTGCCTTCGTAAATGGCAACATGGTAGACGGGGCTGCTCGGGCTCGAATTCTCGTGGAAGAACACGAGGTCCCCACCCCATGCCGCGCTCCTGCTCTCGGAGCGGAAATAGTCGAACTGCTCTTGAGCAGTTCGCGGGATCGACTTGCCGTAGTGACCGTACACGTATTGGGCGAGGCCGCTGCAGTCGAAGCCTGAGCTGGGAGAAGTGCCACCGTATGTATACGGGACATTCCCTATGAACGTCTCGACATAGCTGGCTGTCTTCTGGTTGAACGACAGCGTCTGAGCGCTAGCCGTCCCTTGGAAAAACGATAGAGCCACTACCATCGTTCCGGCGATGGTGCCTACCTTATGTCGGACTGCCATGGTCCATCCTCCTTGTGTGTTGGCTGAGTGCACGGGCCTCAGGGCGGGCCGGTGCCGCGGGCCTCTTCGTGGTCGCTACTATGGCGCGACTGGCCCGCGTAACGCAGGGGAAGCGGTTATTCACGCTCCGGAATAGAGCTCCCGCGCTGCATCAGGATGCAGCATCGGGACCGAAAAGTACGACAAATCCATAAATTGTTCCAGCTTATGGAACATTTTTGAATCATGTATATCAGCTTTCACAGCCGATAACATAGGTATCACAGTTGGATTTCGGAGCCATCACCGGATATGCCTTAGGCCTTGACGTGATGCTGAGGCACCTGTGGAGACAGCCGTCCGGTGCTCCTCTGAGCTGGGAAAACGTGCAATTTGAAGAGAAGTACGCACGAATTCGCCTGGCGGACGGGAGCAGGTACTGAGGGCAGACCGGCTCGGAGCCCGCTGCCGCGGCGAGGGCCCTGCACCCGGTCGAGGCCAGGCGCGTGCCGAGCGGGCTGCGCCTGGCCTCCAGCGGAGGTTCCTACGGCTTTCGAGAGGTGGCGAGCTCGGTGTCTACGAGGGCGCCCCGGCGATCGACGAGGCGTGGTACCGGGCCAGGATCGATGCCGTTCAACCTGGCTGCCTCGGCCGCTGTCGTGGAAGCTACTGCCGCGCCAAGGGGATATCTTCCGCTGCTGGGGTCGGCTGCCGCGGGATGTCTTCCCCGAACCTGACGTCCAGCCGTCGTGCTACCCGCCGGCCCATGCGCTGCATCGGAGCCTCGATAAAGCGGTAGGTCAGACCGCAGCAGACCAGCAGGACCAAGAGGAAGATCGCGTTCATCAGCAGTTCCGTCGGCACGAAGTTCTCGTTCTGGGTCCACGGCACGCTGGCGTAGATCTCGATCAGCACCGGGTGCAGCAGGTACACCGAGTAGCTGACCAGCCCCAGCCAGGCCAGGGGCCGCGGCACCTTCTTGTTCCGGCACAGCATGGCCACCGCGAAGGTCAGCCCGGCGGCCTCCAGCGAGTTGAACCCCGTGCGGATGGCGACATAGCTCTGTGCCTGCGGGGAGACATGCCAGAGCGCGGCGGCGAGCACGATCCCGAACACGACGATGACCACGGGGAGCGCCCTGCGCCAGGGATACTCCCCGTTCTCGGCGCGGTACAGCACGGTGCCCGTGAACATCAGGGCGAAGATGGTGAAGCTCTCCCAGGGCGCGGCGTACCCGCTGTTGAACGCGACCACGAGCAGGCCGCAGCCAGCGCCGCGCCCGCCATCCAGGCCCGTCCCCTGCCCGCCAGCGCCAGGACCAGCCCGGTCAGGATGAGCCCGTCGGTGATCACGACGACGATGCAGGGGGAGAGGAGACTGTAGGACAGCGTCCCCGGGTTGAGGATTCCCCCCAGTACCACCGCCGCGACGCCGAACGTCAGCGCGTACCTGCTGCTGCGCCGGTGCACGCCACCCAGGAACAACGCGGTGAGCATCAGGTAGAACACCATCTCATAGGCCAGCGACCAGACCACGTTGGGCACGGTCGGCGCCCACAGCACGCTCTGCAGCATGAACACGTCTGCGAACGAGGAGGTCACCGGGTCGGAGTTCATGCCGGACAGCGAGCCGATCCCACTGGCCCAGAGCACGATCATGGCGCCGACCGCGACCAGGTACAGCGGGTACAGCCGGAACACCCGGCCCACACAGAAGTTGCGGACGCTGCCCCTCCGCTCCAGCGAGGCGGGCACGATGTAGCCGCTGACCAGGAAGAACACGAAGACGCCGTACTGGCCGGGGTCGAACCACTGGTACACCGTATTGCGGACGGGCTGGAGCACGGAGTAGGTCAGGTGGTCAAACACCACGCACAGCGCGTCCAGCCAGGCGAGCCGTTTCACGGCCGCCGGCCGAGGCGTAGCCAGCTGCGATCCAGGTTGCGCCTGTGGCGCTTGTTGGGTGGCAGCATCCGGCATGGTGAGGCAGGCTACCCAGCCAGCCTGAAGTAAGCGGGGTGAGCGGCTGCGTGTCCCCTGGGAAAACGGAAAGGGTGACGGCCATGCTGACATTCGGTGTGGTGGTGCTGAGAGTTACCGATCGCCGTCGGCCCGAGGATCACCCGCGAATCCACTTCGACCTACATCCGCGCGCACGTATGTATTCGACGATGCCTGCTACAAGCGGCGGCCCTGGTTGATGCGTCAATATGTGACGCATCAACCAGGGCCGCGCGGACCTTGCTTGGATCCGCGAACTCGACCTAGATCATGGCGCAGCTTGCGGCGTCATGGTCGACGGGTACTTCTTGGCGAAGGCCGCAATCGAATCGTGCTTGACCGCGGTCCAGAGCTGAGCGTCGAGCGCCGCGTTCGGCACAAGGTTGGTGCCCACGGTCTCCGTCGGCGCGGTCACGAAGGTCCCGGTATCGGCGGCTAGCTTGCCGAATTGCCCTATGAGTGACTCGATTTCGGAGTTGGTGAAGTTACTGTCCACGGCCAGCATGCTGGTGATCGCGTTGACCACATGCACATCCGTGACGGGGTTGGTGAGCAGGTGATCACTGGCGATCTTGGTGAAGACCGCGCGGACAAGGTTCCCCTGGCGCAGCAGCCGGTCCTGACCCTTGAGCGTCGGGTCGCGCCCATAGTAGATCGCGGTGACGCCGTTGAGGTGGTTGACTCCCTTCACGAACGTGTACCCGAAGCCCTTGGTGGCAGCGGGCACCGTGACGTCTACCCCGCCAATGGCGTTCACGAGGCCGGATATGTGACTGAAGTCGATCTGCGCGTAATGGTTGATGGGGACTTTGGTGAGTTCCGTGATCGTCTTGACCAGCAGACTGGGGTTGCCCGTCTTCTGCATCGCATCCCAGAGTGGCTCGTTGCCCTTGCCCGGCACGTCGACCCTGAGGCTGCCTGGGATCGTGACGGCTCCGCCGCCCATCCCGTTGGCGTTGGTGTGAAGCAGCATGACGAGGTTGCTGTAGCCCGATTGGGTCTGCTGGGCGGATGTCCCCGTGGGCCCCTCGGGATAGGAGGTGATCAGGAACGTCTGCCCGTCCAGCGTGCTGGGAGTAACTGCCGCGGTGAGGCCGGTGACGCTGAGGCGCTGGATGCTGCTTATCGCGTGGTTGAAATACGCGTAACTACCGATCGCGGTCACGATCACCAGGCAGAAAATCGAGCCGAGCGTGATGAGCGCAACGCGCAAGCTGCGACGCTTTCGCCGGATCGGCTTGGCCCGATGATCGCCGTGCCCGGCGGAATCACGGGCGCGAGCTTCTTCCTTCGTGTGCATCGTGTCGGTCATCGTTTCCCCCTTGGCTAGGTGCCTGTGCATGGCCCTTTAGGTCCAGGTCTTCGTGGCACCGCCCCTCGGGCGGTGGCGTTCGGGTTGGGTTGCCGGTTATCGGGTGGCTGGTCGCCGGGTGGGGGGTGCCGCGGCGTATAGCTCCCTTTGCTGCCCGTGGCCAGGACTTTTCCGCAATGTGTTATCTTCCTATTACGTAGAGTAACGTACCGGGACGCTGGGGGCAACGCGACGGGGAAACCGCATTTCCGATCACGGGCAGGGACGGGGGGAACTACGTGAGCGTAGGGGCGCTGACCGGGGGGATCCGGGTTGGGCTAGCGCAAAGGATCAGCAAGCGCCGGTGGGTCCAGGTGATGGTGGAGGCCGGGTACGACGGCGTGGTGTGGGCCGGGGGGCTGCTGGCGGCGGCCCGCGCTGCGGGGACGCTGCCCGG
>PMST01000533.1 GCA_003168295.1 Actinomycetota bacterium | reverse complement strand
GGTCGCCGTCACGGTGGAACCTCGCGTAGTCCGAGGCGGTGAGGACGGGCCAGGGGCTGGCTAGGAGGCGGGCCGCCTGGGCGAGGACGTGATCGCGGGTCGCGGGGTGCACCGCCTCCCAGGCCGCCCGGTCGGGTATCGCCGGGTAGGGGTGCCAGGAACCGGGGGGCGGCAGGCGAGCAGCCAGCCGTTCGGCGGAGAAGCAGGCCGCGAGTACCCCGGAGGACATGCCGCCCACATTAACGAGACGCTATGTGGCGGCCGTTAGGGGTGCTGCGTCTCCGTAGAGTAGGCCAGAGGGTCAGGACCTGGTTGCGGGCCGATCCAGAGAATGTCGACCATGCCGGGCAGGGGTTGACGCCATATGACCCACCAGGTTGATTCGTCCACCATCTCGACCAGGACTATCCAGCTGTCGGGCCGGTACCGCAGGCTCTCGCCGCGGACCTTGCCCGGGTCGCTGCGTAGCCGTTCCAGTACGCTCTTGATCTGCTTGCCGTTCTCGCCACCGTCTTCGCGCAGTGCACGATAGGTCTCCAGGGCGCTCGGTATCAGCGGGCCCGGCCGGTTCTTGTCCAGCCGCAGGCGTATCTGCGGCAGCTCGGTCATGACGCCTCTAGGTCGATCTCTTCGCCGTCGAAAGCTCCGGAAGCTAGGTAGGCCGCGACTTGCGGATTATGTTTCCACATGGCTGCCTCAGCTACCGTCATAACGACTGCGGGGGTCAGATGGATACTGCCATCCGGCAGGAAGTCTGCGATGTAGCGCGCGCCCGGCTTGGCGCCATATGCCTTGAGCGCGGCCCGGCCGCGTTCGTCGAGCTCAATCAAGGTTTCGGACATACCATCCCCATCTCATCTTCCTAGATCTAGTCAAGAGTACGGCTCCTGGGACATCGTTACAAATGTTCCACTTACACACTCCGTCCGCGCCACGGATTCGAGCCGACCTCGGCTTGCTCGCAGCCCCATCGTGGTCGGCGCTCACCGCAGGTGAGCTTGTTATCTTCCGTGAAGCTGACCCATTGGGGTTGGCGATGATGGACCGCCCAAGGCCACCCCTGGGTCCCGGCACCACGTAGCGGCGCCGTGCAACACCCGCTGGCACGCGAGAATATGCGTGTGCTGGTACGTCCGCGCCGGGATAGCGACCTCGCGGCCTGCGCTGACCTGGTCCGCGAAGTTCACGCCCTGGATCGCTATCCTCGCTTCCTGCCCGAGGACCTCACGTCGTTTCTTGTCCCGCCCGCCATGTACGGGTCCTGGGTCGCCGAACGCGGCGGCCAGGTCGTCGGTCATATCGCGCTGCTCCCCCACGGCGTGTCATCTGCCCTGCAGACCGCGAGCAACGCAGCGGGCAGGCCCGCAGATGAGCTCGCCGTGGTAGCCCGCCTGTTCGTATCCCCGCAGGGCCGAGGCACAGGCACCGGCCGGCTGCTGCTCGACACCGCGACCGCCGAGGCGGTCGCGCGCGGACTACGGCCAGTCCTCGACGTCGACACAGATCTCGCTCCAGCCATCGCCCTATACGAGAGCCGCGGCTGGACCCGCGCTGGAACGATAACAGTGCGGGTCAGCGACGGGCATTCCCTGAACGAGTACGTCTACCTCGGACCCGATCCGCCCGGTTAACGGAAGACCTATCCAGTTAAGAGCGCGGAGTTGCGCCAGGTGCCGCCTGAACTTGCGAGGCCATATGCGAGCCAAGCCCACAAGGAAGCCGACTGGCAACGTCTTCTGCAGCGCTCAGAAGCGCTGAAGGAACTGACGGAGCTTGCTGACATCCCTGAGAGCCAATGGCCCGGAGAAATAGCTTTCAAAATGCTCGCGGCGCCGCCGATCACCAGCGAGACGGCAGCTCAGCGACTTATCCGATGGCGCGATTTCTTCGTCAGCGAGCTAGCTGACCTGGAGCGGGCCGTCGTGGTCGCAGCCAGCCAGGGTACCGCTACGACGGTGCCCGGCATCGATCTCCGCAGCGCCGTCTACCTCGCAGGGCGACTACTTGCGAGCCTGTACGGCAGTCCGGTCGGTGAGGTCGTGCCCTAGCCTGGCCCTTACCGGGCCGAGCTGTCCTTGGCCGCACGGTTCACGGTCTCGATGCCGGCGAGGATGAGGTCGATGCCGGCCAGGAACTGCTCGCGGTCGTCGTGTTCGGGCAGTTGTGTCCCGGCTTTATGTACGGATGGGTATCTGGCGGGGTCGAGCTGCGCCCACCGTTCGGCGGCGGCGGCGAGGAAAGCTGACCGGTCCATCTTGCTGCTCGCGAGCGCCCGGGCGTTGGCGGCGTTCTGTCCGGCGACGCCGAGGATGTAGTTCACGAGCACCCCTGCGGCGTCGGGCAGCGCTCGCTGGGGCACGCCGAGTGCCTGCAGTTGCTGGCTGATGCTCTCGTAGATGTCGAGCAGCGCCGGCCGCAAGGGGTCTCGGTTGAGCTGGGCACCGGCCCAGGGGTGGGCGACGATCGCATCGAACAGGCCACACGCGACGGCCCGCAGCGCTGGCCGGGGCCCGGCGCCG
>PMST01000612.1 GCA_003168295.1 Actinomycetota bacterium | reverse complement strand
AACCGGCTCTGCCACCTGGACTGGCAGACCGACCCGCGGGCGGTGGCCGACGGGCTGGCCGGCGGGTGGGCCGCCCCGGTGGTCCCGGCGCTGCCCGCGGGCTGGCAGGCCGAGGAGGTTCTGTCCCGCGGCCTGGTGGCCGCGTTCCTGCACGTCCGGCCCGCGCTCGCGTGCGCTCCCCCGTCCGACGCGGCGTCGGCGGGACGCGGCTGGCCGTCGCCGCGGACCTGGGAGATGGCGGCCCGCCTGATGGCCGCCGCGGGTGCCGCGGGTAGCGGCGACGAGGCCCGTTCGGCCCTGGTCAGGGGGGCCGTCGGCGACGGGGCCGGGGTGGAGTTCCTGGCCTGGCTGATCGAGATGGACCTGCCCGATCCCGAGGAGGTGCTCGCCGACCCGGCCTCGTTCCGGCTGCCCGAGCGCGGGGACCGGGCCTACGCCGCGCTCGCCGCGATCGCCGCCGCGGTCGCCGCGGACCCGACCCCGGAACGCTGGACAGCAGGCTGGCAGGTACTCGGCCTAGCCGCCGAGGCCGCCCCCGACGTGGCCGCCGTCGCCGCCCGCGTGCTCGCCCGATGCCGCCCGCAAGGCGCGGCCCTGCCCGCCGAGATCAAACTCTTCGCCCCCGTCCTCCGCGACGCCGGCCTCCTTCAGGCCTGATCTCCCATGGCTGATCGCCGCATCGAAAACCTAGCGGCAGCTCGGCTGTGGGCGGCGGCGCGGTTTCCTTATCTGGCTAGTGGGGTGTTCGGGGCTCAGGTGATCAGCGAGCCGGATAGCGGGACCGTGTCGGTGGACCAGAACTGGCGGCTGCGGGCGGACCCCGAGCTGATCGCGGCGTGGACCCCGGCGCAGCTGGGCAGCGTGCTGATCCACCACGTCTGCCACCTGCTGCGCACCCACGGCGAACGGGCCCAGGCGGCCGGGGTCGGCGACCACGAGGCTCGGACCTGGGTCCGCGCCGCCGACGCCGAGATCAACGACGACCTGGTGCCGGCCGGGCTCGACCTGCCCGGCCGGCCGGTGCTCCCCCAGGACCTCGGCGCCGACGACGGCCTGCTGGCGGAACAGTACTTCGAGGGCATTCGCGGCGGGCGGCGACCTCCTCCGGCGGGCGTGAGGGGCGGACGTTGGGGAGATGGCGGTGTCCGTTCCGGTCAATCTGAATCGGGGGAAACGGCGGGGGCGTGGCTTGACTGTGGCAGCGGCGCGGACGGGATGCCGCGGCCCGGGGAGGGCCCGGGCGGGCTGGCGGGCTGGCAGGCGGACCTGCTGCGGCGCCAGGTCGCGCAGGACGTCATCGCGCACGGCAAGCAGCCCGGGACCGTGCCGGCCGGGCTGCTGCGGTGGGCGGAGGAGATCCTGCACCCCAAGGTCGACTGGCGCCGGCTGCTCGCGGCTGAGCTGCGCCGGGCCGTCGCGCAGGTCGCCGGGGCCGTCGACTACTCCTACCGGCGGCCGTCCCGGCGTTCCGCCGTCGCGGGCGACGTGGTGCTCCCGGCGCTGCGGCGGCCGGTGCCCGAGGTCGCCGTTGTCTGCGACACCTCGGGCAGCATGACCGAGGACCTGCTCGCGATGGTGCTGGCCGAGGTCGAAGGACTGCTGCGGGCCCTCGGGCTGGCCCGGCAGGTCCGCGTGCTCGCCTGCGACACCGCGGTCGCGCCCGCCCAGCGGGTCACCTCGGCCCGGCAGGTTCAGCTGATCGGCGGCGGCGGCACCGACATGGGCGCGGGCATCGCCGCGGCGATGGCGCTGCGGCCCCGGCCGGCCGTNNGTGGTCGGGCTGCTCGGCGCGGGCGCGCCGGACGCGCCGCCGTGGGCCCGAGCCGTCCGGGTCGAGCCCGACTGAGGTCCGGGTCGGCGGTGATAATGCCCGCGCCACCGCCAGCCGACCGGGGCAATTTGCGGCCAGGCCAATACACAACCCAGGTCGGCTACGAATACCGAGCGTGGAAACTGGATCTGGCCTGATGCCACTGCGGCGCGGCTCAGGGACTCCGGACGCGAGGTTCGCGAGAGGCGGAGAGGCGGCAGTGTGGTCGAGCTTGTCGTAGTCGGCATCGTGGCCGGGTTCCTGGCCGGCATCTCGCCGTGCATCCTGCCGGTCCTGCCGGTCGTGCTGGTCGCCGGGGCGACTGGGGCCACCGGGGATATCGGGTCCAGCCCGCCGGCGAACGCCGAGATGCCTGCGAGGACGCCGCGAGCCGGGCTGGGGCGGTCGCTGGCGGTGATCGGCGGCCTGGTCCTGAGCTTCAGCATCATCGTCCTGGCCGGGTCTGAGATCCTCTCGCTTCTGCACCTGCCGCAAGACGCTCTGCGGGACGCGGGCATCGTGCTGCTGATCGTGGTCGGGCTCGGCTACCTCATCCCGCCGCTCGGAACGCTGATCGAGCGCCCGTTCGCGCGGGTGGGCACACGCCAGCCGAGCGGCCGGGCCGGAGGTTTCGTGCTCGGCCTGGCGGTCGGCGTGCTGTACGTCCCCTGCGCCGGGCCGGTGCTCGCCGCGATCGCCGTGGTCGGCGCGACGCACCGGGTCGGGCTGACGGCGGTCATCCTCACCGCCGCGTTCGCGGTCGGGACCGCGGTGCCGCTCCTCGCGGTCGCCGCCGCGGGAGGCCAGCTCACCAGCCGGGTCGGCGCCATCCGCCGGCGCGCGCCGCAGATCCGCCGGGCCGGCGGGGCCGTGCTCATCGTCTTCGCCGTGCTCATCGCGTCCGATGTCCTCGCGGGGCTGCAGCGCGATATCCCCGGCTACAGCACCGCCCTGCAGGGCTCGGCCAAGATCCGCAAGCAGCTCAACGCGCTCACCGGCACTCCGCGCACCTCACTGTCCAGCTGCAACTCGACCGCCACCACGCTGGTGAACTGCGGTCCCGCCCCGAACTTCACCGGGATCACGGCATGGCTGAACACTCCGGGCGGCAAGCCGCTGTCGCTGCGCGCGCTGCGCGGCAAGGTGGTCCTGGTCGACTTCTGGACCTACTCGTGCATCAACTGCCTGCGGTCGCTGCCCCACGTCGAAGCCTGGTACTCCGAATACGCCAAGGACGGCCTCGTGGTCGTGGGCGTGCACACCCCGGAGTTCGCCTTCGAGCATGTCGTCTCCAACGTGCGGGCCCAGGCCGCGGCGCTCGGGGTGCGGTACCCGGTCGCCATCGACGACAACTACGCCACCTGGGACGCCTACAGCAACCAGTACTGGCCTGCCGACTACCTGATCGACGCGCAGGGCAACGTCCGTTCGGTGCACTTCGGCGAGGGCGGCTACTCGACCATGGGGCAACTGATCCGCCAGCTCCTTCAGGCGGCCCGTCCGCACCTGTCGGTGCCGAGCCCGGCCGGCGTACCCGATAAGACCCCGACCGGCGAGCTGAGCCCGGAAACCTACATTGGCTACGAGGAGCTCCAGTACCTCGACCCGCCGGAGGTGGTCCACGACGCGCCGGCCGTGTACCACTTCCCCACCTCACTTCCGCTCGGTGCGCTGGGGCTGGCCGGGACCTGGACCGACCATGCGCAGGAAGCCACCGCGGGTGCCGGAGCCGAGCTGGAACTTGGCTTCCTCGCCCAGGACGTCTACCTGGTGCTCGGCGGGACCGGGACGCTTGATGTCTCCTACGACGGCCACCACACCCAGACCATCGATGTCGGCGGGACGCCCCGGCTCTACACCCTCTACCAGGCTGGCTCGAGCACGAGCGGAACGCTCCTGCTGCACGCCTCACCTGGGGTGCAGGCCTACGACTTCACCTTCGGCTGATTGGGTGGTTTCGTACCGCGTGCGCGGAATGTCACCGGGGGGTGCCAGCATGTGGGCATGAGACCAGCGTTGAAGGCCGGGCTGCTGCCGTTGTGGCGGGACCGGGACACGATTCAGTTCGGGACCGATCCCCGGCGGGCGGTCGCGCTCGAGGGGCTAGGCCCGGCCGCGGCGGTGATCAGCCTGCTGGACGGGAGCCGTGACCGGGCCGCCCTGATCGCCACGGCGCAGGCCTACGGCGTGCCGGCGGCCGCGGTCAACCGGGTGCTCACGACGCTGGCGGCCGCGGGGGTGCTGGACGACTTCCCGGCCCGGCTGCACGCGGCGCTGCCGGACCAGCTGCGGGCGCGGCTCGCCCCGGAACTGGCCACCGCGTCGCTGGCCTACGGCGACGGGGACGGCGGGGCGCGGACCCTGGCGCGCAGGCGGGCCGCCTTCGTCCGGGTGCACGGCGCGGGCCGGACCGGCGCGTGCGTGGCCAGCTTGCTCGCCGCCTCCGGGGTAGGCCATGTCGCCTGCACCGACCCGGAGCCTGCCGGACCCGCGGACCTGGCGCCGGCCGGGCTGATCCGGGCGGACCTGGGCGCCCCCCGGCAGGACGGCGCCGCCCGCGCCATCGCCCGGGCGGCGCCTGACGTCAGGACCTGCGACGACGGCACCGTGCCCGACCTGGTGGTGCTGACCGAGCTGACGTTGCCCGACCTGATCGAGCAGCTGATGCGGGACCGTGTCCCGCACCTGGCGCTGCGGGCCGCCGAGGCGATCGGGGTGGTCGGGCCGCTGGTACAGCCGGGCCGTTCGGCGTGTTTGCGGTGCGTGGACCTGCGCAAGGCCGACCGTGACCCGCAGTGGCCGAAGGTGCTGGCCCAGGCCACCTTCACCCGGGCCCAGCCGCAGGCGTGCGACACGGTGCTCGCCGCGATGACCGCGGCCGTGACGTCCGCGCAGGCGCTCGCGTTCATCGACCGGGCCGGGGTACCTAAGTCGCGGCCGGCGACGGCCAACGGGACGCTGGAAGTGGTGCTGCCCGACTGGCAGTGGCGGCGCCGGACGTGGGCGCCGCACCCGGCGTGCGGGTGCGGCGCGCTCCCGGCCACCGCCGGTACCATCCGCTCCCCGATGTGCGGGACAATGTCAGAGTGAATGATGTCCCTCAAAACCCCCTAACCAGGGCCGCCAAGATGGCCAGGTTGCCGCTCGGGCTAGCGGGCCGCACGGCCCTCGGGGTCGGGAAGCGGATCGGCGGCCGGTCGGCCGAGATCGTGGCCCAGGAAATACAGCAGCGCACCGCCGACCAGATCTTCCGGGTCCTCGGCGAGCTCAAGGGCGGCGCCATGAAGCTNNCTGCAGGAATCCGCGCCGCCGCTGCCCGCCCGCACCGTGCACCAGGTGCTGGCCGCCGATTTGGGCGAGGACTGGCGGGACAACTTCGCCGAGTTCAGCGACACCCCGGCCGCCGCCGCGTCGATTGGCCAGGTGCACAAGGCGACCTGGCGCGACGGCCGGCTCGTCGCGGTGAAGATCCAGTACCCCGGCGCGGGCCGGGCGCTGATCGGGGACTTCAACCAGCTGAGCCGGGCCGGGCGGCTGTTCGGCCTGCTGATGCCGGGGCTGGAAGTCAAGCCGCTGCTCGACGAGCTGCGCGACCGGGTCACCGAAGAGCTCAACTATCATCTCGAGGCGGCCTCCCAGCAGGCCTTCGCCGACGCCTACGCGGGCGACCCCGACATCTCCGTGCCCGGGGTCATCATGGGCACCGACCATGTGCTGGTCACCGAGTGGATGGACGGCACGCCGCTGGCGAAGATCATCAGCGACGGCAGCAAGGCCGAACGTGACCGGGCCGGCATCTTGCTGGTGCGGTTCCTGTTCTCCGGGCCCTCGCGGGCCGGCCTGCTGCACGCGGACCCGCACCCCGGGAACTTCCGGCTGCTGGACGACGGGCGGCTCGGCGTGCTCGACTTCGGCGCGGTCGACCACCTGCCGGACGGGCTGCCGCCGTTCTTCGGCCGGCTGCTGCGGATCATGCACGACGACAACGCCGACGTCGAGGCGGTGGAAGCCGAGCTGCGCGCGCACGGGTTCCTCCGGCCCGGTATCGACGTGGACCTGGACGCGCTGCACGCCTTCCTGGCGCCGCTGGCCGAGCCGTCCAAGGTGGAGTGCTTCAAGTTCAGCCGCGAGTGGCTGCGCGAAGAGGCCGCCCGCGTCACCGACATGCGCGCGAGTAACATCACCCGCCGGTTCAACGTGCCGCCGTCGTACGTGCTGATTCACCGGGTGTCCACGGCGGGCATCGGGGTGCTTTGCCAGCTGGAGTGCGAAGGGGAGTTCCGGGCCGAGGTGCTGAAGTGGATGCCTGGGTACTTCGATCCCGCCCCGGTGGGTTCGGGGGGAACGGTGGCGGCCGCCGAGGTTGCGGACGGGTCCGGGATGGCGGAGGGGGCGTGAACTCTCACGACACCCAAGACTCATGGGATCAGCGTTACACCAGCATGGAGCGGGTCTGGAGCGGCGAGCCCAACGGCGCGCTCGTCACCGAGACAACCGGACTGCCGCGAGGGGAGGCCCTCGACGTCGGCTGCGGCGAAGGTGCCGACGCCGTCTGGCTCGCCGGGCACGGCTGGGACGTCACCGCTTTGGACGTGTCTGGGGTGGCGCTCGAGCGCGCCGCCCGCCACGCCGAGCAGGCCCAGGTTCTGGTGCGGTGGGTGCACGCCGGCCTGGTGGAAGCCGCGCTCCCCGCGGGAACCTTCGACTTGGTGTCCGCTCAGTACCCGGCCTTGCTGCGGACCGTCAATCACGACGCCGAGGCCGCGCTGCTCGCAGCGGTCACACCGGGTGGAACGCTTCTCGTCGTGCACCACCAGGTCATCGACGCCGAGCAGGCCAGAGCCCACGGCTGCGACCCCGACGACTACGTGAGCCCCGCCGACGTCGCCGCGCTGCTCGACGACAGCTGGCGAATCGAGACCCACGAAACCCGCCCCCGTCACGTGACCGCCGGCGCCGGATCCCACCGCACCCACGACGTCGTCTTGCGAGCGCGGCGCCTGAACTAACCCGCGGCGCCCAGCATGAGCCCGGGATCGTGTGCACTTACCCCGCACCTTCCGGGGGGTAGGTGCACACGATCAGCGGGAAGCGTTTGCTCCGGGGCGGTTTCGGCGTGTTGGCTACTTATGGTCGTCGGTTATGTCCCGGCCCAGGGCGATCCGCTGCGCGGCCTGCTCGGTACGGATGACGTGCATGACGGCGTTGATGAGGGCCAGGTGGGTGAACGCCTGCGGGAAGTTNNCGCGGGCGCGCTGATGCTCGCCGATCTCGGCCAGCGCCGAGACCAGCCAGAACGAGCAGATGGTAAACGTGCCCTCTTGGCCCGATAGCCCGTCGTCCGTTTGGCCGACCCGGTAGCGCAGGACCAGACCGTCCTCCGTCAACTCCTCGGCGATCGCCAGCACCGTGGCGCGGATCCGCGGGTCATGCGGGGGCAGAAACTGCAGTAGGGGCATCAGCAGCAGCGACGCGTCCAGCGCGGTGGTGTCGTAGTGCTGGCAGAACACGCCGCGCTCGTCGAGCGCGTTCGCGCAGATGTCGGCGTGGATCTCGTCGGCGGCCTTGCGCCACGTGCGGGCCAGATCCTTGTCCTCGCGCAGCGTGGCCAGCCGCGCGCCCCGGTCGGCCGCTACCCAGCACATCATCTTCGAAGAGGTGAAGTGCTTGGGCTCGCCGCGGACTTCCCAGATGCCCTGGTCGGGCTCACGCCAGCGTTCCAGGGCGCGCTCTACTTGCTGGCGGGACAGTTTCCAGACTCGTTCGTCGAGCCGGTCGCGTGACTTGGTGTGCAGGTAAACCGAATCCAGCACCACGCCCCACACATCGTGCTGAGCTTGCCGGTAGGCAGCGTTGCCGATGCGCACCGGCCGGGCGCCCTGGTAGCCGTTCAGGTGCTCGAGTACGCGCTCGTCCAGATCGCGCCTGCCGTCGATGCCGTAGACGATCTGAAGGTCACCCTGGTCACGCTCGACCAGATCGCAGAGGAAGGCGAAATAGTCGTTGGCCTCCCATTCGAAGCCGAGCGTGTACAGGCCCCAGAGCGCGAAGGTGGCGTCGCGTATCCAGGTAAAACGATAATCCCAGTTCCGTTCTCCGCCCGGAGTCTCCGGCAGCGAGGTGGTCGCGGCGGCGGCGATGGCCCCGGTAGGCGCGAAGGTCAGGCCCTTGAGGGTGAGGGCGCTGCGGGTCAGGTGGCTGCGCCAGCGGTGATCAGGGAAGCGGCCGCGGGCCAGCCAGTGCTGCCAGTGGTGCGCGGTCCACACCATCTTGGCGTACGCCTCCGCGTAACCGTCGGGGATCCGGCTGCCCCAGGAAAGCGCGCAGAAGCGGGTGTCGCCCTCCTTCAGCAGCGTCCGGGCCCGGGCGCCCGACCCCTCCAGGCCGATGCGGACGTCGGAGGTCAGGGTGAGCTTCAGGTCCAGACCCGCGGGCTCGATGACGGCCTGGGTGTAGCCGCGGTCAGTATGCCGCCACCGTTCCTGCTGACGTCCGTAGTCGAATACTGGCACGCAGTCCATCGTGAGCTGCGCCTGGCCGTCGACGCAGCGCACGGTCCGCAGCAGCATGTGCTCGGCGTCGTAGTCGGTGGGCGGCCGCAGGTGCGTGCTGCGCTCGGGATGCTCATGCCGCCACGGACCCATCACCAGGCAATCCCGCACGACGATCCAGCCTTCCCCGCAATCCCAGCTGGTCTCAAGCACCATGGTCCCGGGCAGGTAGCGGCGGTCGCTCGGCACGTGCACATCGTCGGGCCCGAACCGGAACCATCCGGCATCCCGGTCCAGCATGGCGCCGAAAACGCTCGGGCCGTCCATCGTCGGCAGGCACATCCACTCGACTGCTCCGCTCGGCGCCACCAGCGCGGTGACCTCACAGTCGGACAGGAACGCGTAGTCGGCGA
>PMST01000059.1:2527-2870 GCA_003168295.1 Actinomycetota bacterium | reverse complement strand
CCACGTTCGCCGCCACCGACTGGGACGCGATCCTCGCCCGGTACGACGAGCTGCTGGCGATCCAGGACACGCCGGTCGTGGCGCTCAACCGGGCCGTCGCCGTCGCGATGGCGGCCGGGCCGGCCGCTGCGCTGCCCCTGCTGGACAGGCTCGCGGAAGATCCCGCGCTGCGGGGTTCGCACCGGGTATGGGCGGTGCGGGCCGACGTGCACCGCCGCGCCGGTCAAACCCGGGCCGCGCTCGCCGACTACGAGCGCGCCCTCGATCTGGTCACCAACGAAGCCGAACGCCGCTATCTCCGCACCGCCCGCCACCTGGCCAAGGAGGATCCCATGCCCGCTTT
>PMST01000059.1:0-2394 GCA_003168295.1 Actinomycetota bacterium | reverse complement strand
TGGCCGGCCGATGAAAGAGTACATCGTCGTGCCGCCAGCCCTGGTCGACGACGACGCCATCGGCGAGTGGGTGCGCAGGTCGCGCACCTGCGCCGAACAGCTCCCCGCCAAGAAACCGAAGAAGAAAGGCTAAGACCGATATGCCCCACGCTGAGCACACCGTGACCGTCAACCGCCCGCCCCGCGAAATCTTCGACTACCTCGCCGACGGCACCCATAACCGCGCGTGGCGCACCGGCGTCCTCGAAATCGAGCGCACCTCACCCGCTGACGGCGAGGGAGCCACCTACCGCCAGGTCCTCGCCGGGCCCGGCGGACGGCGCATCGACGGCGACTACCGCGTCACCGTCTTCGACCCACCCCGCCAGCTCGGATTCCACGTCACCGCCGGACCAGCGCGACCGGCCGGCGTGTTCGAGCTGACAGAAAACCCCGACCACAGCACCCGGGTCCGGTTCGCCCTCGACCTCCAGCCAGCCGGGCTCATGAAGCTCATGACCCTGATGATCACCCGGCAGATGCGGAACGAGGTCGCACAGCTCGACAACCTCAAAACCATCCTGGAGAGCACGCCCTGACCGACGCCAGGGTGACGCATTCGCCACGGCTGTCAGGAGAACGCGGCGGCGTAGTCGGCGGTGAACTGCTTGAAGGAGCGGGCGGGGCGGCCTAGGAGCGACGGGACGTCCTGGGTAACCCATTCGGCGTCGCCGTCGGCGGTCAGGCTGAATGCCTGGGCGTTCATCTCCGCGATCTGCTCCGGGATTCCTGCGCGGATCATCGCCTCTTTGCTCTGCTCGAAGGTGAGCTCCCTGTAGGTGATGGTCCTGCCGAGCAGTCTCGACAGCACGGCGGCGACGTCGTAGTTGGAGAAGAGTTCGGGGCCGGTGAGCCAGTAGGTCTTTCCGGCGTGTGCGGCGGGGGAGGTGATGATCTCGGCGGCCACCGCGGCGACGTCGCGGGCGTCGACCAGGCCGGAGCGGCCCTGGCCGGCGGAGGAGCCGAAGGTGCTCGTGGCGGCGATCGCCGGTGCCAGCGCCAGCATGTTTTGCATGTAGGCGTTGGACCGCAGCAGGGTGTGCGGGATGCCGGAGGCAGCCAGCCCTGCCTCTATTTCGGCCTGCCAGCGCCGCCGCGCGATCGGTGAGTCGGCCGGGGCCTTGCTGGTCGCCTTGACGACATGGCCCGCGCCGGCCCTGGCGGCGCTGGCTACGACGTTGAGTTCCTGGGCGGGCACGGCCGAGCTGACCAGCACCACGCCGCTGACGCCGCTCATCGCCTCATCGACGCTGGCCGGCACGGCCAGGTCACCTGCGGCGATCTCCGCGCCGGCCTCGGCCAGCGCCCTGGCTGTCGCCTTCGCCGGGTCCCGCACCAGCACCCGGACGGGAACGTCCCGCTCGCGGAGCAGGCGGGCCGTCTCCGAGCCGACCTTCCCTGCCGTTGTCACAAGAATCATGATGAGCCTCTCTGTCCACCAAGAATGGGTTACAGCACCCACTCTGACAGGACACAGAATGGGTTGTCAAACCCAGAAAAATGATAGCGTGAGGCCATGGGAAGCGAGGCACGTGACCGCCCGAGGCTCACCGCCAAGGGAGAGCGAACCCGGGCCAGGATCATCGAGGCGGCCGCCGGGCTCATCTACGAGCGCGGTGTCGCGGGCACCTCGCTGGATGACATCAGGTCCGCGGCCGGGGTCAGCGGGTCCCAGCTGTCGCACTACTTCGCCGGCAAAGACGAGCTTGTGCAGGCGGTCATCGGCTACCAGGCCGCGACCATCACCGGTAACCAGCGGCAGGCCGATCTCGGCAGCCCCCAGGGGCTCCGGGCCTGGCGGGACATGGTGATCGCCCAGGCGAAGATCAGCCAGGGCCAGGGCGGCTGCCCGCTCGGCTCGCTCGCCGGGCAACTGGCCGAGACCGACCCGCAGGCCCGCGCCCTGATCGCGGCCGGATTCGGGCAGTGGTCAGCCGCCATCAGCGACGGGCTGCGCCGTCTTCACGCCGCCGGGCACCTCCCGGACGGCACCGACCCGGACGACCTCGCCGTCACCCTCCTCGCCGCACTCCAAGGCGGCCTCATCCTCGCCCAGGTTCAGCGCGACACCCGCCCCCTCGAAACCGCCGTCGACACCGTCCTTGACCTCGCGGGCCTCCGCCGCCGGGACGGGCCGGCGGACGGCGATACCGGCACGCCCTGGATCCCAATTTCGGCTTGAGATAAAAGGGTTCCGCGTTCCGGCTCTGGCCGGGCCGGCGCAGTGGCGGCGAGGGCCGACCCCGATCTGCTTTCAGCCTGGGCGCGTGGGTTGCTGGCCGTGGGGGGGTGCTGGTTGCGGGTTGCGTGGTTCGCGGGCGAGCAGGTTGACGCGGTCGCCGGGGGCCAGGGTGA
>PMST01000451.1 GCA_003168295.1 Actinomycetota bacterium | reverse complement strand
GCCGCAGGGCCAGCCGGTCGTCGCCGCGCTCGGCCATTCCAGCGTGCCGTACCGGCTGATCGCGCGCTCGGCCGACGTCGGGTTCGTCACCCCGCGCGACGCGGCCCAGGCCGCCGCGATCGTGGCGGAGATCCGGGCCGAGCAGGCCAGCGCCGGCCGGGCCGGGCAGACCGTGCACGTCTTCGCTGACCTGGTGGTCTTCCTCGACGAGAGCGAGACCGCGGCCGTTGCGCGCAAGCAGCGCCTGGACGAGCGGGCCGGGACCGAGTACCGCAGCGACGCTGTCATCTATGCCGGCCCCGCGGCCGGCCTGGCCGACCTGCTGCAGGACTGGCAGGCGGCCGGGCTCTCCGGCTTCCGGCTGCGCCCGGGCGCACTGCCGCACGACCTGACGCAGCTCACCGAGCAGCTGGTCCCTGAGCTGCAGCGCCGCGGCCTGTTCCGGACCGGCTACGAGGCCGGCACGCTCCGCGGGCTGCTCGGCCTGAACCGCCCCGCCAACCGCTACGCCGCCGCCTGAATGACCCCGCCNNATCGAGTTCGACTCGTTCCGCCAGTTCGCCCAGACCGCCGAGCGAGGCAAGTTCGACTTCCTGTTCCTGGCCGAGGGACTGCGGCTGCGCGAGCAGAACGGGCTGATCTACGACCTCGACGTGGTCGGCCGGCCCGACACCTTCACGATCCTGGCCGCCCTGGCCGCGGTGACCGAGCACGTCGGGCTGACCGGCACGATCAACTCCACGTTCAACGAGCCGTACGAGGTGGCCCGCCAGTTCGCCAGCCTGGACCATCTCTCCGGCGGGCGGGCGGCGTGGAACGTGGTCACCTCCTGGGACGCCTTCACCGGGGAGAACTTCAGGCGCGGCGGATTCCTGGCCCAGGGCGACCGCTACGACCGGGCCAGGACGTTCCTGGCCACGGCGAACGAGCTGTGGGACTCCTGGCACGGCGATGAAGTCCTGGCCGACGCCGGCACCGGGCAGTTCCTGAGCACAGCGGAGCCGGGGACGTTCCGCCACCAGGACGCGTTCTTCGACATCGCCGGGCAGTTCAACGTGCCGCGTTCGCCGCAGGGCCGCCCGGTGATCTTCCAGGCGGGCGACTCCGACGAGGGCCGCGACTTCGCCGCCGCGTCGGCGGACGCGATCTTCTCCCGGCACTCCACCCTGAAGGACGGGCAGGCCTTCTACGCCGACGTGAAGGGCCGGCTGCCCAAGTTCGGCCGGACCCGCAGCGAACTGCTGATCCTGCCCGCGGCCACGTTCGTGCTGGGCGACACCGACGCCGAGGCGGCCGAGATCGCCCACGAGGTACGGCGGGCCCAGGTCTCCCCGCAGACTGCGCTGAAGTTCATCGAGCAGCTGTGGAACACCGAGCTGTCCGGCTTCGACGTCGACGGGCCACTGCCCGCGTTCGACCCGGTGGTCAGCGACAACCTGATCTCCAAGGGCCGGGCCAGTGTCCGGCAGTTCGCCAAGGACCCGGTCGCGCTGGCCGGGGAGTGGCGGGCCAGGGCGCACGCCGGGAACCTGTCGGCCCGGGAGGTCGTCATCGAGGTGACCGGCCGGCAGTCGTTCATCGGCTCGGCGGAGACGATTGCGACCACGCTCAACGAGCTGGTCCAGGCCGACGCCGCCGACGGCTACATCCTGGTCCCGCACATCACCCCCGGCGGCCTGGTGCCGTTCGTCGACCAGGTCGTCCCGCTGCTGCAGGAGCGCGGCGTCTTCCGCGCCGACTACACCGGCAGCACGCTGCGCGACAACCTTGGTCTGGCTCCGCTGCGCCGCCCCGGCGAGACGGCGGCCGTTGGGGTCGCCTCATGAGGTTCATCACCATCACGCTGATCGTGCACGCCCCGGACCCGCGCACCGGCGAGCAGAAATCCACCCGGGAGCGGTTCGCCGAGGTGATCGGCAACGCGCGGCTGGCCGAGGAACTCGGCTTCGACGGGTTCGGGGTCGGCGAGCGGCACGAGCGGCCGTTCATTTCGTCCTCCCCGACCGTGGTGCTGAGCCACGTCGCCGCCCGGACCGAGGTCATCCGGCTGTTCACCGCGGTCACCACGCTGTCGCTGCTCGATCCGGTCCGTGCGTTCGAGGACTACGCCACCCTCGACCACCTCTCCGGCGGCCGGCTCGAGCTGATCATCGGCAAGGGCAACGGCGCCGCCCAGCGCGACCTGTTCCACGTCACGCCCGAGGACCAGTGGGACCGCAACGCCGAGTCCTACGAGGTGTTCCGGCGGCTGTGGCGCGACAACAAGATCAGCTACGAGACGAAGTTCCGGCCGCCGCTGGCCGAGGCCGAGGTGTGGCCGCGGCCGCTGCAGCGCCCGATCAGGGTCTGGCACGGCAGCGCCACCAGCAAGGAGTCGGTCGACCTGGCTGCCCGCTACGGCGACCCGCTGTTCTCGGCCAACGTCACCAACCCGATCGAGCCCTACGCGGAACTGATCCGCTACTACCACGAGCGGTGGGCCCACTACGGGCACGATCCGGCCGCGATCGCGGTCGGCGCGGGGACGGCCGGCTACTACGCGATGCGCAACTCCCAGGACGCGATCGACGCCTACCGCCCGGTCTTCGCCGGCTACCTGGCCTTTCAGGAGAGGCTGGGCGTACAGCCGGTGTTCCCGACCCTGGCGGACTTCGTCGAGCGCTCGTCCGCCCTGATCGGCAGCCCGGCCCAGGTCATCGAGAAGGTGCACCGCTACCACGAGCAGTTCGGCCACTCGGTGCTGCACCTGCACGCCGACGCCGGCGGGCTCACCGACGCGCAGCACCGGGCCAGCCTCGAACTGTTCCAGTCCGACATCGCCCCGGTGCTGCGGCGCGAGATCCCCGACCCCCCCTGGGGCTGGGGCGGCGGCCCGATCGGCGACGACACGGTACCCGCCCGGGCCGTCGCCGCCGCTACCGGCTGAGAGGAAAAGCCCCGCATGACCACCACCCCGTTGACCGTCCTGGACCTGGTGCCGATCTCGTCCGGGTCGAACGCGACCCAGGCGCTGAAGAACAGCATCGACCTGGCTCAGCAGACCGAACGGCTCGGCTACGCCCGCTACTGGTTCGCCGAGCACCATCTCAACCCCGGCGTGGCCGGCACCTCCCCGGCCGTGGTGCTGGCGCTGACCGCCGCCGCGACGTCGACGATCCGGCTCGGCTCCGGGGCGGTGCAGATGGGACACCGCACCGCCCTGGCCACGGTCGAGGAGTTCGGCCTGCTTGACGCGCTGCACCCGGGGCGCTTCGACCTCGGCCTGGGCCGCTCCGGCGGGCGGCCACGGGAACCGAAGGCACCCGCGCTGGCCGGCGGCGCCGCCGCGGCCACCGTCGCTGGCGGCCGGACGCCGAACGGGCTGCTCATCCCGCCCAGGTTCTCCATCAAGCACCTGCTCGGCTCGCCCCGGTTCGCGATGCAGAAAACCCTGCTGCAGCTGCCGCACGCGGAGCCGCAGAACTACACCGAGCAGGTCGGCGACGTCCTGGCCCTGATCGCCGGGACCTACCGGTCACCTGAGGGTGAGGAGGCCCATGTGGTGCCCGGCGAGGGCGCGGCGCTGCAGATCTGGATCCTCGGCAGCAGCGGCGGTGAAAGCGCCGAGGTGGCCGGCGATAACGGCCTGCGCTTCGCCGCGAACTACCATGTCAGCCCGGCCACCGTGATCGAGGCGGTGGACGGCTACCGGGCCGCGTTCCGGCCTTCCGCGGTCCTGGACCAGCCCTACGTCAGCGTGTCGGCCGACGTGGTGGTGGCCGGCACCGAGGCCGCGGCCCGCGAGCTGGCCACCGGCTACGGCCTGTGGGTGCGCAGCATCCGCACCGCCGAAGGCGCCATCCAGTTCCCCACGCCCGAGCAGGCCCGCCGCCACGCCTGGAGCGACGCCGACCGCGAGCTGGTCGCCGACCGCATCGACACCCAGTTCGCCGGTACCCCGGGCCAGGTCGCAGACCAGCTGGAACGTCTCCGCGACGCCACCGAAGCCGACGAATTGATCGTCACGACCATCACCCACGACCACGCCGACCGAGTCCGTTCCTTCCAGCTGCTCGCCGAGGAATGGGCCCGGCGATGAGCCCCGTTCGAATATCGCCGTAAGCGCATTTTCGATGCCGATGGCATACGAAGATTCCAAGCTAGTAAGACCTCACCCGCGGCCTGGAGTCAGCCGCTAGACCGTTACTATGACGGACATGGATGCGGTCAATGCCACTCAGCGCCATGACTAGCCCGATGACCGTACGGGTAAGCCGTCGCGAGACGTTCAACGCCGCACACCAGCTGCGTAATCCGCGCCTATCAGAAGACGAGAACCGGCGCCTGTTCGGGAAATGTGTCAATACACATGGCCACAATTACGCACTAGACGTCGTGGTAGCCGGAAAGATCGACGACACGAGCGGCTACGTCCTAGATTTGAAACGGCTTTCAGATGTCATGTACGAGCAGATCATCCAGCACGTCGACCATCGCAATCTGAATACTGACGTGCCGTGGCTGGAAGGAGTCATCCCGACGGCAGAAAACCTCGCCGTGACCTTCTGGGAAAGGCTCCGGCGAGAGCTGCCCGAAGGGGCGCTGCGGTCGGTCCGGGTCTGTGAGACAGACAAGAACTGGGCTGAGGTCGGTGATCACCTCTGAGGACCCGGCCCGCCTGGGCCGGGAATTGCGTAGCCGTTATACAGCTGAGGACCTCCGGGTCCTCAGTTGCGACGAGGCGCGGCTCTTTGCGCCTGACGCGGACTGCGATCCGCAGGCCGACGTCACCTTGGCCTGGGAATTGCTGTACCGGATCGAGCCGGAGCTTTACGAGCGTATGGCCAGCGCGGAGCGGCTTCATCCCGGCATCCTTGACTGGCTTCCGCGCAGCGCTGACCGGATTGTCGAGGTCGGCGCCGGTTCGGGGCGCCTGACGCTGGACCTCATCGACCGGGGGCGGGAGGTCGTGGCGATCGAGCCCGCGGCCGGCCTGCGCCGGATACTCGAGCGGAAGCTCGCACGAGCAGAACACGGATACCGGGTCCGCGTGACGCACGGGTTTTTCGACGACCTGCCCGTCGCGAGCGGATTCGCCGATCTGGTCGTCGCGTGCTCTGTCCTCACCCCCGCCCCGGGCCATGGCGGCGACATCGGGCTGGCCGAGATGGAGCGGGTCTGCCGGCCCGGCGGCTGTGTCGCCGTCATCTGGCCAAACAACCTAGACTGGCTGGCCGCCCGCAATTACCAGTACCTAAGTTTCGCCGGATCGATGTCGGTGGAGTTCGCGAGCCACCGCGAGGCGGTTGAACTGGCCCAGATCTTCTATCCGCACGCGGTCACCGAGATCCGCGGCCGCGGCAGCCGACGAGTCCCGTATCAGGTGCTGGGGATCAATCCGCCGCGCGACCTCGCCTTCAAGGTGGTCGCGCGGTGAAGGTCGCGATCATGGCGCCACTCGTGACAGCCATCCGCGAGCCGCAAGGCGGCGGTTCTCAGGCCTTCGTGTCCGATCTCGCCCGCGGCCTGGTCAGCCGGGGCCACGAAGTCCACGTCTACGCGGCCACCGGATCGGAGATACCAGGGGTCACGGTCATCGATACCGGAGTTGATCCGAGGTCTCTCGCGGCCACCTGGTACCGAGCCGCAGGGTCACCGGGCCGCGACCCGGCCGCGGCTGGGCCGGCCTTTGCCAGCGCCTACTCCGCTGTCCGGCGGATCCGGTACGACGTCATCCACAATCACGCCTTCGACGCCCCGGCGATTGGTCTCGCCGCAGGCTTGGCCGCGCCGGTCGTGCACACGCTCCACCTGCCGCCGGACGCGGCGATCGCGGCAGCGCTTCGCCAGGCCGGCCAGGGCGCTCAACCTCCGGCCGTGGCCTGCGTATCCGCGTTCCAGGAGGGCACCTGGCGCGGGGTGGCCCGAGTCGATGCGGTCCTCCCGCCCTATGTGCCGACGCGTTCTGTGCCCTGGTCGGATGCGGCCGGGGACGGCGCTATTTTCGCCGGGCGGCTGAGTCCCGAGAAAGGAGCCGCCGAGGCGATCGACATTGCCCAGGCGGCCGGAGCCCGGATCGACGTCTACGGTGACGTCTACGACGCCGAGTACGCCCGGGAACGGATCGACCCCCGGCGTGACGCGCCGGAGGTGACCGTGCATCCAGGCGTGCCGCGTACATCGATGTGGGCGGCCATGGGCCGCGCAGCGGTCGTTGTCTGCCCGGCCAGGTGGGACGAGCCCTTCGGCATGGCTGCCGCCGATGCGCAGGCCTGCGGGACCCCTGTCGTCGCGTTCAACCGGGGCGGACTCGGCGAGATAGTCGTGGACGGCGTGACCGGCTTCCTGGTGGCGCCGGATGACATCGGTGCGGCCGCGGATAGTGTCCGGAAGGCGACCCAACTCTCGCGTTCGGCCTGCCGTGAGCATGCCGAACGTCATCTCGACCTGGAATGGAGCCTGGATGCTCACGAGCAGCTCTACCGGCGAGTCATCGGCCTGGCGGGCGGATCCCCGGTCACATGAGTGACTCGGGGCACTGGCTGGCGGGACGGGTCGCGATGGTCACAGGCGCCAGCCGGGGGATCGGAGCGGCCACCGCCGCGGCGCTGGCCGGCGCCGGCGCCCACGTCATCCTCGCGGCCCGTGATCGCGACGCTCTCGCCCGCGTCGCCAGCGGCATCCAGGCCGCCGGGGGCAAGGCCACGCCCGTACCCACGGACGTCAGCAAGCCCGAAGATATCGAGGAGTTGTTTGCCGCCGCCGCGCAGGCGGGCCGCCTCGCCGCCCTGGTCTGCGCGGCGGGTGTGCTGACGGCCGTGCCGTTCGCCGAGACCACGTGGGATATCTGGGCGGAGACGCTGGGGGTCAACCTGACCGGCTCGTTCCTGTGCTGCCGGGCGGCATTCGCCGCTATGCGCCCGGCCGGGGAAGGACGGATCGTCAACATCGCCTCGCTTTCTGGCATCTACGCCACCGAGAAGTTCCCCGGGCTGGCCGCCTACAACGTCTCCAAATACGGGGTCATCGGCCTGACGGAGGCGATCGCCGGGGAAGGCAGGCCGCACGGCATCAGCGCCATCTGCGTGAGTCCGGGAGCAGTCGACACCGCGATGCTGCGCCGGGCGAATCCCGACCTTCGTCCCGGCCTGACCCCTGGTGATGTCGCGGAACTGATCCTCGCGCTGCTGGATAGCCCGCTGGCTCCGGCGAGCGGGGCGAACATCCCCCTTTTCTCAAATGCCTAACCGGGTCACCCGGAGCAGCCCGGGCGGCAGCTATGCCTGCTTCCCCAGTGACCACAGGTCGACCCGCTCGTCGGCGAGCAGCCCGGCAGCAGGCTGGGCCCGCACGGCCACCAGGCGCGCAGCCGCCGCCATCTCCGACTCGCGGTCCAGCTCGGGGTCACCGCCGCGGTCGAGCCCGACCGCGGCCCGCACTTGTCCGCCGACGAGGTAGAACCCGACCAGCTTGGCCTCCTTCAGGCTGCCGCGGACCACGAAGTCATCCCACTTCGTCACGTGGCCGACGTACTCGAGCTTGTGGTCGTACTGATCTGACCAGAAGCTATGGATGTAGTCATAGGGGGCATCCGAGCCGAGCATCGATCTCGCGGCCGCGGCACCCTGTTTCTCCGCGTTGTTGTAGTGCTCGACCCGGACCCGGCCGAATAGCGGGTGCAGATGGTTCGCGACATCGCCGGCCGCGTAGACGTCGGCGGCGCTGGCCCGGCACAATTCGTCGACCAGAACGCCGTTGTCCTGCCCGACCGGCGGCCCCGCGACGGACGGCACCACGGGCTCAATCCCGACGCCCGCCACAGCGAAATCGCAGGCCACGCGAACGCCGCCGGCGGTCATGACCGCCTCAAGCCGCTCGGTGCCCTCGAACGCGGCGACCTGATCTCCGGCGAGCAGCTCGACACCGTTGGCGCGGTGGATGGCACCGAACAGTGCGCCGATTTCCTCGCCCAGCACACGCTCAAGGGGGAACCGGCCGGGAAAGATGGCGGTCACGTGCACCCCGAGCTGCGTCAGCGACGCTGCCACCTCGGAGCCGATGAAGCTCATGCCCACTACCACCGCGCGCCGGCCCGCCACAGCCTCGCCCTTGATCGCCTCGCAGTCGGCGACCGTGCGCAAGTAGTGCAGGCCAGGCAGGTCGGCTCCGGGAAGCTCGAGCCTGCGGTTCCGCCCGCCGGTGGCGATCAGGATCTTCTGGTACGGCAGTTCCTGGCCCGGGCCGAGGGTCACGGTACGCGCGGCGGTATCGATGACCGTGACCTCGGACCCAGTGCGACGGTCGACGTTGTGCTCCTCGTACCAGCTGGCAGGCCTGACATACCAGCCCGCGAGATCCTCCTCCGACCGCAGGTAGGTCTTGGAGAGCGGAGGCCGGCCAAAGGGGACGCCCGGTTCTCGGCCGATAACGGTGACCGGGTCCCGGAATCCCTCCTCCCGCAGGGTTACGGCAGCATTGCCCCCGGCCATGCCGCCGCCGACGATCACGATTCCGGCTCGGCCGGCACCCTGAGACATCTCCTACATTTGCCCGCCCCGGCAGCCGGAAAACATGGTGACGCGCGCGGACACCACGCACACTCACCGAGCTGGAATCGGTCAGGCCGAGCCATCGGAATCCCTTGTTCCTGAGCCGGGCGGATCGTTGTGCGGGGAGTGAAACCACCGCTCGTTCGGAAAATCTTGATAATCCCGAACGAGCCGGATACACGCCCTTGGTCAGTATCGTCACGGTATGCCCGACCTGATCGCGCCTTCCGTCCGCCTGCACGCCGCCTGGCTCGAGGCGCATGAGGAGTGGGGTCCCGGCGTCCACGAGGACGGGTTCGGCCTGCAGCCCTCGGACGAGGTCGACTCGCCGGCCGGGTTCGCGGCCTGGGTGACGCGGCTGACCGACCAGTCGGACCCCGCGAAGGCGGCGGCCGGCCGGGGGCGCTGCACCTACCGGTGGATCGTCGAAGGCGACCGGGTGCTCGGCGGGATCGCGCTGAGGCACGACCTCAACGACCTGGTGATGCGGATGGGCCATATCGGCTACGGCATCCGGCCGTCGGGCCGCCGCCGCGGTCTGGCCACCTGGGCGCTGGGCCGGATGCTCGACGAGGCGCGGGGGGCTGGCCTGACCCGGGTGCTGATCGTCTGCGAGGCCGGCAACACCGCCTCGGCCAAGACGATCGAGCGCCACGGCGGTGTCCTTACCGAGGTCAGGGACACCGAGCACGGCCCCATGCGGCGCTACTGGGTCAAGACCGGCGAGCCGAGCGCGTGATTCCCCGGCCCGCCCGGGCCGGGCCGGGCTTTCGGACCGTAGGGTGGTGGGCGTGATCGAGGAGCTGGCGCGGGAGCGGCTGGGATTTGGGGAGCTTCGGCCTGGGCAGCTGAGTGCGGTGGAGGGGCTGGCCGGCGGCCGTGATGTGCTGGCCGTGCTGCCGACCGGCGGCGGCAAGTCGGCGATCTACGAGCTCGCCGGGATGCTAACGGCGGGGCCGACCGTCGTGGTCTCGCCGCTGATCGCGCTGCAGGATGATCAGCTGGCCCACCTGCGGGCGGCGGGACTGCGGGCGGTCCTGGTGAACTCCCAGCAGGCGGCCGGCTCGCGGGCGGCGGCGCTGCTGGCCTCGTGCGACGCGGACACGTTCGTGTTCCTCGCGCCCGAGCAGCTGGCCAACACCGAGACCCGGGACACGCTGCGGCGGGCCGAGCCGGGGCTGTTCGCGGTGGACGAGGCGCATCTGATCAGCCAGTGGGGCCGCGACTTCCGGCCCGATTACCTGCTGCTCGGCGCGCAGGCCGACGCGCTCGGCGCGCCGGTCCGGCTGGCCCTGACCGCGACCGCCGCGCCGCCGGTGCGGCAGGAGATCATCGCCCGGCTCGGCCTGCGCGATCCGGTGGTGGTGATCGGCGACTTCGACCGGCCGCAGCTCCATCTGTCGGCGCGGCAGGTGACCACCATGGCTGACAAGGAGTGCGAGCTGGTCCGCGCCGCGCGGGAGTTCGCCGGGCCGGGGATCGTCTACGCGGCGACGCACGCCAGCGCGCAGGCCGCCCACGATGCCCTCTCCTCGGCCGGGGAGAAGGTAACGCTTTATCACGCCGGGTTGTCCAAGCGCGACCGGGTGCAGGCGATGACGGCGTTCATGGACGGCTCGGCCCGCATCATCGCGGCCACGGTCGCGTTCGGCATGGGGATCGACAAACCGGACGTCCGCTGGGTGGTGCACGCCGACCCGCCGCCGTCGATGGATGCGTACTACCAGGAGATGGGGCGGGCCGGCCGGGATGGCCAGCCATCGCAGGTTCGGCTGGTGTACCGCTATGACGATTTCGAGATGGCGCGCTACCTGACCGCGAGAGGGATCTCCGGCGCGGCCGTCGGGCAGGCCGCGGCCGCGCTCGCGGCCGGGCAGCGGACCGAGCACAGCGCACGGCAGCAGCGGTCCGCGCTGACCCGGCTGGCCGATCTCGGCGCGGCGGCCTGGCAGCCGGACGGCGACGTCCGCTGGACCGGGACGATGACCGTCGCGGCCGCGGTGGCGGCCTCGGAGGCGCAGACCGAACGCGAGGACGAGGTGGAGCGCACCCGCCTGACGATGATGCGCCGCTACGCCGAGCACACCGGCTGCCGTCGTTCGTTCCTGCTGACCTACTTCGGGCAGGACTACCGCGGCCCGTGCGGGAACTGCGACAACGATCTCGGGTCCGCTTCGGCTGGGGCCGCTGACGTTCCGTTCGCGGTGGGCGCGCGGGTTGTGAGCGAGCGCTGGGGCCAGGGCACGGTGCAGCGCTACGACGGCGACCAGGTCACCGTGCTGTTCGACGAGCACGGCTACCGCGAGCTGTTCGTGCCGGTCGTGCTGGAACGCAGCCTTCTCCGGCTCGCATAGGCAGTCGACCCGGGAACCGGTTACTTCCCCGAACAGTCACATCTGCGCAGGCTGGCCTGCCTGCCGCACTGAACCGCCGGCCGCGCCGTCGTGACAACGGCCACGTCAGATATTTGAACAGTCAACTACATGCGGCTCGTGTCCTCTGGTGTCGGCTCGCACGCACACAGCGCGGCGAGCAAGCAGAGGAGAATTCGTGAAAATGCGACGCGCACTAATGGCCGTTGCCGGTGGCGCAGCCGTGGCGCTGATAGCCGCATCGCCCGCGCTGGCCGCGGGAACGTGGCAGGTCGACAGCAGCCCCAACCCGGCCGGAAGCACTTTTTCCCAGCTGAATGCCACCTTCGCCGCCTCCCACGCCCAGGCCTGGGCGGTCGGCCAGACCCGGGTAGCGGCCAGCGGCGACGGCTTCGAAACGTTGATCGAGGAGTGGAACGGCTCGACCTGGAGCGTCGTTCCTGGCGCACCGGCCAGCGCCTCCGCATCCTCGCTCAACGGTGTCTCGGGGTCGGGCCCGAGCGACATCTGGGCCGTAGGCCAGAACTCCGGCACCAGTTTCATCGAGCACTGGAACGGCCAGACCTGGAGCCACGTCGCCTCCCCGGACAGCGAGCCGCCGGATGGCCAGCTGAAAGCGGTCAGCGAAGACAGCAC
>PMST01000055.1 GCA_003168295.1 Actinomycetota bacterium | reverse complement strand
CGGTGCCGCCGGCCGCGACCGTGCCGGCCACCCGGCCCGTCTTGTTGGCGGCGGGTCCCAGCGGGACCCAGGCGGGGGCGCCCAGCACCAGGTGCGGCAGCGCCACGCAATCGCCGGCCGCGAACACGTCCGGCAGCGAGGTACGCATGGCCGGGTCGACCAGCACTGACCGGTCCGCCAGGTGCGCCGCGCCGGCCTGGATCAGCAGGTCCGTGGCCGGGCGCACGCCCGTCGCGATGAGCACCAGGTCGGTGCTGATGACGGCGCCGCCCGCCACCACGGTCAGGCTGCTCCCGGACCCCCCTGCGTGCACGGCATCCAGCCGGGTGCCGAGCCGCAGCCGAGCGTGCCGTTCCAGCTCGGCCCGGGCCAGCTCGGCGATCGGCTCGTCCACGTTGCCCAGCACGCGCGGCAGCGCGTCGATGACCTCGACCTCGATTCCGCGGCAGGCCAGGGCCTCCGCGGTCTCCAGGCCGATGTAGCCGGCGCCGACCACGACGGCGCGGCGGACCGTGCCGCCGTCCAGCAGGCGGCGCAGCTCGACCGCCTCGTCCAGGGACCGGATCGTGAAGACCCCGGGCCGGTCGAGCCCGGGTACCGGCGGCCGCACGGGGCTGGCTCCTGCGGCGACGACCAGCGCGTCGTAGTCAACCGGGCCGCTGCCCGCCAGGTGCACCTGATGCGCGCTGGCGTCGATCGCGCTGACCCGGCGGCCCAGCCGCAGGTCGATCCGGCGGTGGTCACGGAACTCGTTCGGCGGGTAGGCCAGCAGGTCCTCCGCCCGCGGCACGATCCCGCCGAGGAGATAGGGGATGCCGCACATCCCGTAGGCCGCGAAACCGCCTGCCTCGAAGACCGCCACGTCGAGCTCGGAACAGACCCGGCGGGCGGCCGAGGCGGCCGACATCCCCGCGGCGCCTCCGCCGATCACTACGAGCCGCGCCACTTGCTGCCCTCGCCTTTCGCCGGTCATCAACGAGCATGCGGGCCGGGTGCCGGTCCTGGTCAGGTCTCCCCGGGACGAAGTCACGGCGCAGGCTCGACCCGCCAGATCAGTGGATTTGGCCGCCTGGAGAGTCACGCTGCTGGCATGAGCGAGCGCAGCGAACAGGCGAACAGCGACGACCCGATCCGGGACGAGATCGCGGCGGTAGTGGGCCGGGCCCGCGACGCGGCCCGGGCGATCGAGCACTACACCCAGGAGCAGGTGGACGCGCTGGTCACCGCGGTGGCCTGGGCGGTGGTACGCAAGGACCACGCGGAGACGCTGGCCCGGCTCGCCGTGGACGAAGGCGGGTTCGGCAACTACGCCGACAAGGTCGCGAAGATCAACAAGCNNGCTGGCCGACATGTCCGGGATGGCCACCGTGGGGGTGGTGGAGGAGGATCCGTCGGCCGGGCTGGTGAAGATCGCCAAGCCGGTCGGCGTGGTGGCCGCGCTGATCCCGACGACCGGGCCGGACGCTACCCCGCCGGTCAAGACCCTGTTCGCGCTGAAGGGCCGCAACGCGATCATCTGCGCCCCGCACCCGCGGACCCGGCAGGCCACCGAGGCGGTGGTCGGGTTCATTCGCGCGGCCTGCGAGCAGGTGGGCGCGCCCGCCGACCTGGTGCAGTCTCTGCCCGCGCCGTCGCTGCCCAAGACGCAGGAACTGATGCGGCAGGCTGACCTGGTGGTAGCCACCGGCGGGGCTGGCATGGTGCGCGCCGCGTACAGCTCCGGCACTCCTGCCTACGGAGTGGGCGTCGGCAACGCGGTGCACGTGGTCGACGAGACCGCTGACCTGGCCGACGCGGCGGCGGCGATCGTGACCGCGAAAACGTTCGACTACGCCACCAGCTGCCTGGCCGACAACGCGGTGATCGCGCACGCCGATATCTACGACGACCTGGTCGGACGGCTGACCGGGGCGGGCGCGCACCGGTGCGATGAGCCGCAGAAGGAGGCGCTGCGCGCGGTGATGTGGCCGGACGGCGGCCCGGTGCCCGCGATCGCCGTGGTGGCGAAATCCGCCACGCACATCGCCGGGCTGGCCGGCTTCAGCGTCGACGCGGGCTGCCCGATGCTCCTGGTCGAGGAGACGGGCACCGGCCCGGAGCATCCGTTCAGCGGCGAGAAGCTGAACGTCGTGCTCGCGCTCTACCGCTACAGCGGCGATATCTCGGCCGCCGCGGAGCTGGTCAACGCGATAACCGCCTACCAGGGCCTGGGCCACACCTGCGGCTTGCACACCAGCTCGGATGCCAACGTCGAGCGGCTGGCCCTGGCCACTAGGACCGCGCGGGTGCTGGTCAACCAGAACATGAACGAGGGCGCGGGCAGCCCCCGCAACGGCCTGCCGTTCACGCTGAGCCTCAGCTGCGGCACCTGGGGCGGCAACATCACCACCGAGAACGTCAACGCCCGGCATTTCGTCAACCTCACCTGGGTGTCCCGCCCGATCGAACCCAAGGTGATCAGCGAGGAAGCGCTCTTCGCCGCCCACTGGCAGGCTCATGGCCGCTAGCCGTACCCGGCTAGCGGCCATGACACCCCTGGCTAGGAGGCCTACAAGGTGGCGCGGACCGACGCGGCCGCCTGGCCCATGTTGCGCAGCTTGGCGTAGGCCGTGGTCCGGCTGAAGTAGCCAAGTCCGCAGTCCGGGGCGACGAGCAGCCGGTCGGCCG
>PMST01000561.1 GCA_003168295.1 Actinomycetota bacterium | reverse complement strand
GTTCCGCTTCTGCCAGTTCCGCCTCCGCCGCCTCCGGATCCGGGCCCGCCCCAGCCTCCTCGGTCCCGCCCTCCGGCAGCCCCGCTCCCTGCGCCCCTTCCTCAACGAGTTCGGCCGGCGCCGTCTCGGAACTCACCGGTTCATGATGGATCTCCCCGCTAACCCCCGTCGGCGCGACCATCCGCCCTCCATCATGCGCATTGCCCGCCATGGCCGTCCCGCTTACCGGCGCTCTGATCGGGCGGCGCAGACCAAGATCGCGATCTGTGCCGTTGTCCCTGTACTTCCCACGTATTTAATAACGACACATCAGAAAAAAATGTCCCCGGGGGTCTTTCGCCGGGTTTCGTGTCGTCACAGGTGGCGGGCTCCTCCGCAGGCCCGGTCCGGCCGCGCAGGTACCCTGGCCGGGTGCGGCAGACGGAATTCTGGTACCTGATGCGGAAACAGTTCGGTGACGTCTATGCGCAGAGCGTGGCCAAGGACTACGTGTTCGGCAATCTCGGTGAGCGCACGGTCGAACGCGCCCTCGCCGATGGGGTGGACGCCAAGGTGGTCTGGCGGACGGTCTGCGACGTGTTTAACGTGCCGGAAAACATGCGCTAGATCCATCAAAATCAAAATCAATTATCTGAACGGCACTGGTACCTGTCCCAGGCCATGCTCCCCCGGACCCGGTACCCGCGCTGCCGCCGCGAGGATCGCTCATGAGCAGGGCTGGCTGCCGCTAGCGGCCAAGCAGCCGCGGGGTGTTGACCTTGTCCGGGACGACCTTGAGGATCACCCGGCCCTCCGGGCCGATGGGCGCGGCGTAATCCTGGCCGGTGTACTTGCGCGCCAGCTCGTCGATGTGCTTCCTGGCCTCGTCGCCGGTGACGGTTTCTACCACGTGGCCGCGAACCTCGGCCCAGTCGTAGCCGTTCTCGCTGCTGTGGATCAGCACGGTGATGCGCGGGTCGCGGCGGAGGTTCCTGGCCCGCTGCCGCTGCGGTTCGGTATTGATCAGGACGTGCTCGTCGTCGGCGTCGACCCAGGTGAGCAGGGCCTGCGGCTGCCCGCTTGGCATCAGGGTCACCACCGTGGCCAGGTTCTTGCCCTTAGCCAGCCGGGCCACGTCCTCATCGAGCGGCATCTGAATCTCCTCGCCAGTAGGTCTGAACTCCTGCCGATGCTAGCCCGTGGCGAGGAGCCGGTCAGGCGCGGGGCCAGGCCGCGAACCGCTCCCTTATCTGGGCGACGTCCTGCGGGCTGAGGCGGTAGCGGGCGAAGGCCTCATCGTCCAGGTGGTCCAGCCGGCTCCCGGCGTCCGCGAAGTCCTCGGCGGTCAAGCCCGGGTCCAGGGCCCGGGCCAACCCGATCAGCTGCTCGACGCTGTAGCCACGTCCGAGCGCGGCGGCCGTGTCCACGTAATCGCGCTCGACGGCCCGGCTGGCCAGCGCGCACACCTTGCCGCCGACCACGTCGTCAAGGTCGAGCACGGGGCCGATGTCCATGATCACTGGCTGGTGACCGCGGTCGAAATAAGACATCTGCAGCATCATCTGGCGGCCGCCAGGCCCGGTGATGATCCACTCGGCCAGCCCTTCGCCCATCCCCTCGAAGACACCGGCCAGGCCGGCGGTATTGTCCTGCCGTTCCGCCTCGAAGCCCGCGGCGCGCAGGCTGGCCTCCACCTCGCCGGCGGCGGCCTGCACGCCGCGGGAGTCGTCGGTGAACAGGTCGACGTCCTCGGTGGGACGGGCGATGAGACCGTACGCGATCAGTGCGCACCCGCCGGCCAGCGCGAACCCGTGCCGGGCCGCCGCGTTCAGCGCGATGACGGCCACCTCGCGGTGCAGCTCGTCCAGCGGCATCAGGCCAGCGCCGCCGCCCGGGCGGCGCGCAGGTCCAGGTGCTGGTCTTCCCAGGCCTGCCGGACGCCCTTGGGCAGGTACAGGTCTGCCCAGATCGCGATCAGCACCTCACCGTTCAGGTAAGTGGTGAGGTCTTCCGGCCGGCTTGCTTCCCGGAGCACGGTCTCGTACAGCGATCGCAGCATGAACGGCTTGCCCAGATCGAAGGTGCGGTCATCCGAACTCCAGAACAGCCGCAGCGGAAGCTCGACCGTACCCTGGGCGGGTCCGCGCAGGTCGGCCAGGCTGGCGACGACCAGCGCCCGGCGCCCGGGACGGGACTGATACCGCGGCCCGGGCCCGGCGGGCCGCGTCGAGGCCGGCTGCAGGTGCGGCGGCGTGAGGTAGCGGTACAGCGAGGCTTTCGGGATCTTCGTTTTGGCGCTGATCTCGCCGTAGCTCTGGCCCTCCCCGCGCAGGAGCCGGGCGTACTCGATCGTGTCGGCCGGGTGGGCGATGGGCCGGCCGATGTGGCGGTTACCGGCCTCGGCGACGGTGCGGGCGTGGGCGGCGCGCTCGGCGGTGTAGGTGCGCTCCATTCCGGCGAACAGCGTGAGCAGCCCGAACGCGATGCGGCCCATGCCCTCGTCGGTGCTGTCGACGGGCAGCGGGTCCGCCAGGGAACGGACGCCGATTCCGCGGCCTGCCAGGTCGTGGACGAGGTTGAGGACCTCGCGGAGGTTGCGGCCGATCCGGTCGAGTGTGTGGACCACGATCGTGTCCCCGGGCCGGGCGTAGCCGAGCAGCTGGTTCAGGCCCTCACGCTCGAGGCTGCTACCGGTCTTATTGTCGGTGTAGATCCGCTCGTCTGCGATGCCCTCCGCGCTCAGCGCGTCGAGCTGGCGCGCCAGCGACTCCCTGGTGGTCGAGACGCGGGCGTAGCCCAGGTCAACGCCGTGTTGCGGGTGAACGACACCGGTTCCCATAGTCAGCATCGTACCAGAATTCAATACCGTACGGTTTTTCGGAACACAATTGTGGAACGAATTCCGGAACGATCTCCAGGCTCGTCGCCGCGAGCACGTCCAGGGTTCACTCCGGTCCGTGCCTGGCCCGCATAACGGGATCATTGCCACCGGGCATACCAAGGCATTAGCTTCGGAAGGTGGCACGACGATGGAGCTTGCTGGAGTGGCCGGTCGTACGGCAGGTGCGCTCCGGCGACCTGCTCGGCCGCGGCCCGGCCGTGACCTCCCAGCACACCCGCGACCTCACACCGCGGACGTCGACCGCCGATCGTGTCGTGCAGAGCGTGTGCCCCTACTGCGCCGTGGGCTGTGGCCAGCGCGTCTACGTCTCCGGCGAGAAGGTCGTCCAGATCGAGGGCGACCCGGACTCCCCGATCTCGCGCGGTCGGCTGTGCCCGAAGGGGGCGGCGAGCGAGCAACTCGTCAACTCCCCCGGTCGGCAAACTCACGTGCTCTACCGTGCCCCCCGCGCGACCGAGTGGCAGCGCCTCGACCTCGACACCGCCCTCGACATGGTGGCCGACCGGTTCCTGGAGTCGCGCCGCAACGGCTGGCAGCAGTGCGACGAGAAGGGCCGGCTGCTGCGCCGCACGATGGGCATCGCCTCGCTGGGCGGCGCGACGCTGGACAACGAAGAGAACTATCTCATCAAGAAACTCTTCACGGCGGCCGGCGCGATCCAGATCGAGAACCAGGCCCGCATTTGACACTCCGCCACCGTTCCCAGTTTGGGAGCCTCGTTCGGGCGCGGCGGCGCCACCCAATCCCTGCAGGACATGGCCAACGCCGACTGCATCGTCATCCAGGGCTCCAACATGGCCGAGTGCCATCCCGTTGGCTTCCAATGGGTGGCGGAGGCCAAGGCCCGCGGGGCGAAGATCATCCACGTCGACCCGCGCTTCACCCGGACCTCGGCGATCGCCGACAAGCACATCCCGATCCGGGCCGGTTCCGACGTGGTGCTGCTCGGCGCGCTGATCAACCACGTGCTCACCAACGACCTGTGGTTCAAGGAGTACGTCGTCGCCTACACCAACGCCGCGACCCTGGTGAACGAGGACTTCCGCGACACCGAGGACCTCGGCGGGCTGTTCTCCGGCTTCGACCCCGAGACCGGGCAGTACGACCCGGCCACATGGGCGTACGCCGAGCCAGGCGGCGACGGCGTGGAGTCACCCGGCGGTGGCCACGAGCACGGCGCCAGCGCCGCGGCCCGCGCGGCCGGCGACGAGCACGGCAGCGGAGGCCCGCCGCTGCAGCACGCCCAGCCGCAGCGCGACGAGACCCTGCAGCACCCGCACACGGTGTTCCAGATCCTCAAGCGGCACTTCGCGCGCTACACCCCCGAGATGGTCCGCGACGTCTGCGGCATCGGCATCGATGACTTCGCCTACCTCGCCCGCGCGATCACGGAGAACTCCGGGCGCGAGCGCACCACCTGCTTCGCCTACGCCGTCGGCTGGACCCAGCACACCTTGGGCGCGCAGTTCATCCGCACCGCGGCGATACTGCAGCTGCTGCTGGGCAACGTGGGCCGCCCGGGCAGCGGCATCATGGCCCTGCGGGGCCACGCCAGCATCCAGGGCTCCACCGACATCCCGACGCTGTTCAACCTCCTCGCGGGTTACCTGCCGATGCCCCGGGCCGGCCGGCACGACTCCCTTCAGGAGTACCTGGAGTCGATTGCGTCGAAGAAACAAAAGGGGTTCTGGACCGACGCCGATGCCTACACCGTGAGCCTGCTCAAAGCCTGGTGGGGGGACGCCGCCCGCGAGGACAACGACTGGGCCTATGACTACCTGCCCCGGCTGACCGGTCCGCACGGTACCTACCAGACCGTCACCGCCATGCTGGCCGGCCAGGTGGAGGGCTACTTCCTCCTCGGCCAGAATCCAGCCGTCGGCTCGGCGAACGGCCGGCAGCAACGACTGGGCATGTCACACCTGAAGTGGCTGGTGGTCCGCGACCTCAACCTCATCGAGTCGGCCACCTGGTGGAAAGACGGCCCCGAGATCGCCTCCGGCGAGCTGCGCGCGGAGGACATCGAGACCGAGGTGTTCTTCCTACCCGCGGCCAGCCACGTGGAGAAGGCCGGCTCGTTCACCCAGACGCAGCGGCTGTTGCAGTGGCGTCACAAGGCGGTCGAGCCGCCCGGCGACTGCCAAAGCGAGCTGCAGTTCTTCTTCTCCCTTGGCCAGCGGATCAGGCAGCGGCTGGCCGGTTCGACAGACGAGCGGGACCGGCCATTGCTCGACCTGACCTGGGACTATCGCACCGACTCCCGCGGTGACCCCGATTCGGAGTCGGTGCTGGCCGAGATCAACGGCCGATACCTGGCTGGACCGGACGCCGGCCAGCCGCTCTCGTCGTACACCCAGATGCGGGCCGACGGCTCCACCGCCGGCGGCTGCTGGATCTATGCCGGGGTGTACGCCGGCGGCGTCAACCGGGCGGCCAGCCGGGTGCCGCACGGCGGCCCGTCGCCGAGTCAGTCCGAGTGGGGCTGGGCCTGGCCTGCCAACCGCCGGATCTTGTATAACCGGGCGTCGGCCGACCCGGACGGCAACCCGTGGAGCGAGCGCAAGAAGTACGTCTGGTGGGATGCGGAACAGGGCCGCTGGGTCGGCAACGACGTCCCCGACTTCGTGGCCGATCGCGCCCCGGGCAGCCGGCCCGACCCGGATCTGGGCGGCTCGGCCGCGCTGGCCGGTGACGACCCGTTCATCATGCAGGCCGACGGCAAGGGCTGGCTGTTCGCGCCCAAGGGCATGGTCGACGGGCCGCTGCCCGCGCACTACGAGCCGCAGGAGTCGCCGGTGGCCAACGCGCTCTACCCCCAGCAGCAAAGCCCGGCCCGGATCACGTTCGCGCGCACCGACAACCTCAGCGCGCCGAGCGCCGGCACGCCCGGCGCGGACGTCTACCCGTATGTGTTCACCACCTACCGGCTCACCGAGCACCACACCGCGGGCGGGATGAGCCGCTGGCTGCCCTACCTGTCCGAATTGCAGCCGGAGATGTTCTGCGAGGTCTCGCCCGAGCTGGCGGCCGAGCGCGGCCTGGAGAACTACGGCTGGGCCACCATCATCTCGCCCCGGGCGGCGATCGAGGCGAAGGTACTGGTCACCGAGCGGATGACCCCGCTGGTCATCGGCGGCCGCATCGTGCATCAGGTCGGGCTGCCTTACCACTGGGGGGTGGGGACGGACGCGATCGTCAGCGGTGATGCCGCCAACGACCTGCTCGGCGTGACCCTCGATCCCAACGTGCAGATCCAGGAATCCAAGGCCGGATCTTGCGACATCCGGGTGGGGCGCAGGCCGACGGGTGCGGAACTGCTCCGCCTGATCGCCGGTTACCAGGCCCGTTCCGGCGCCACGATCGAGACCGATAACGTGCGGATCACCGATCCCGCCCGCGAGCTCGCCGATCCGAAGAGGGAGGACTGATGGGTCAGCTGACCGGTCCGACCGACCCGGCCGCCGATGCGCGGTGGAAAGATCCCGGGCCGCGCAAGGGTTTCTTCACCGACACCTCGATCTGCATCGGATGCAAGGCCTGCGAGGTGGCCTGCAAGGAGTGGAACCACAACCCTCGCGACGGCGACCTCGAGCTGCTCGGGTCGTCCTACGACAACACCGGCGCGCTGGGCGCCAGCACCTGGCGGCATGTCGCCTTCATCGAGCAGGGCCAGGACCGCGTCGAGGAGGCACGAGCATCTGGCCGGGCGCTGGTCAGCCTCGGCATGCCGGGCCTGGGCGCGCCGGCCACCGCGGACCCGGCCGCGGTCAGTACGGCTCCGCCGGACACGCCGGAGTTCCGCTGGCTGATGTCGTCCGACGTGTGCAAGCACTGCACCCACGCCGGATGCCTGGACGTGTGCCCCACCGGTGCGCTGTTCCGCACCGAGTTCGGCACCGTCGTGGTGCAGGCCGACGTCTGCAACGGGTGCGGTACCTGCGTGGCCGGCTGTCCGTTCGGCGTGATCGAGCGTCGCACCGACGGCACGGCCGCGCCGAAGGCCAAGCGGGGTGAGCGCAAGGGCGAACAGCCCGCGGTGCACCACCTCGGCGTCGCCCAGAAGTGCACGCTGTGCTACGACCGGCTGGTCGAGGGCCAGACGCCGGCCTGCGCGAAGACCTGCCCGACGACGTCGATCAAGTTCGGCGACCGGGACGAGCTGGTGGCCCAGGCCAAGGAACGAGTCGCCGAACTGCACGCGGAGGGAAGGACGGAGGCGCGGCTCTACGGCGCCAACGACCTGGACGGCGTCGGCGGCACCGCGTCGATCTTCCTGCTCCTCGACGAGCCCGAGGTCTACGGACTCCCGCCCGACCCGCGGGTGCCGACCGCCGACCTGCCGCAGATGTTCAGGCAGGCGGGCCTCGCCGCGGCAGGCATGATAGCCGCCGCCGTGCTCTCGTTCCTGAAGGGACGTTCGTGACTACCTCGGATTACGACAGCCTGCGGCCCCCCGAGCCGGCGGGCGGCCGTCGGCGCGGCGGTAGGCGCCGGCGCGGCGCCCCCGGCCGGATCGCAGGCGCGGACGGCTCGCGCGAGATGCCGATGGTNNGTGGTCAAGCCGGCGCCGTGGGGTCATGAGATCGCCGCGTACCTGTTCCTCGGCGGCGTGGCAGCGGGCTCCGGTCTGCTCGCGGCCGGCGCCCAGTTGACCGGGCGGCCGAAGCTGCGCCGGAACGCCCGGCTGTCGGCGCTGGCCGCGGTCGGGCTGGGCGGCGCGGCCCTGGTCAAGGACCTAGGCCGCCCGGAGCGCTTCGTCAACATGCTGCGGACCGTCAAGCTGACCTCCCCGATGAGCGTCGGCTCCTGGATTCTGTCTGCCTTCAGCGCCGGTGCCGGGGTCGCTGCCGCCGCCGAGGTCGACCGGATGACCGGTGAGCGACTGCCGCTCGGCCCGCTCCGCCGGGTGCTGCGGGCCGCGGAGGGCCCGGCCGGGCTGGAAGCCGCCGCGTTCGCACCACCGCTGGCGGCGTACACCGCCGTGCTGCTCGCTGACACCGCCACCCCGACCTGGAACGCCGCCCGCGAGGAGCTCCCGTTCGTGTTCGTCAGCTCGGCGAGCCTGGCCGCGGCCGGCCTGGCCATGATCACCACGCCGGTCGCCGAGGCCGGTCCGGCGCGCACCCTGGCCCTGCTCGGCGTGACGGGCGACCTGATCGCGACGGAGGTGATGCACCGCCGGATGGACCCCGTCGCCGCCGAACCGCTGCACCACGGCACGGCGGGCCGGATGCTGCGATGCAGCGAGGCGCTCGCCATCGCGGGCGGGCTGGGGACGCTGCTCGGCGGCCGCCGGCGCGCCGTCGCGGTGTTCTCCGGGCTGGCGCTGATGACGGCGTCGGCCCTCACCCGTTTCGGGGTGCTCGAGGCGGGCATCCATTCGGCCAAGGACCCGCGCTATACGATCGAGCCGCAAAAGCGCCGGCTCGCCGCCCGCCGCGAGGCCGGCGTCACCGACGATTCGATCACTACCGCCTGACCCGGCTGAAGAAGTGGCGAAAGCTCAGCCGTAGACGAGGGACCCGTCGTCAAGGTCGGTGTTCGGCAGGGTCTCCCGTTCCTGGTGGTATTCCAGCATGTGGGTCCAGGGTTCCTGGTCGCCCTGCTTGAACAGGATGTCCTGTGATCGCATGATGTAGCCGGAGCTGAAGTTCTCCGGATCGCAAAACGGGCGCCGTTGCATCCCCGCGTCGGCCGGCCGCAGGCTCGGGATGACCATGGTGGCGCGGGAGTCCTCCATGTGCCGCAGCAGGTTGGCCACGAGGTCACAGACCATCTCGGCGCGCAGCGTCCAGCTGTAGCGCAGGTAGCCGAAGACGTAGGCCATGTTGGGCACGCCGCTGATCATGACGCCGCGCCAGGTGACGCGCTCGGTGAAGTCGACCGGCTCACCGTCCACGATGAACGCGATGTCGCCGAACAGCGACATGTTGAAGCCGGTCGCGGTGACGATGATGTCGGCCTCGATCTTCTCGCCGGCGCTGACCTCGATCCCGGTCTCGGTGAACGTCTCGATGGTGTCGGTGATGATCGATGCCTGGCCCGAGCGCAGCGCCGCGAAGAAGTCGCCCTCTGGGACGACGCCTATGCGCTGCTGCCACGGGCGGTAGCGGGGGGTGAAGTGCTTGTCGACGTCGAAACCCTCGGGCAGTTGCGGTCGCATCGACTCGATGAAGAACGCGTGCAGCGCCTCGGGGTCCTCGAACGCCGTCTTCACGAGCCAGTCGGACTGGGCGATGTAGGCGCGGCGGAGGATCTCGTGCGTCCACTCCTCCGGGATGTCCAGGTTGCGCAGCGTCACGGCGAGCTCATTCTGCCGCGGCGGGGCGAAGAAGTAGGAGGGGGAGCGCTGCAGCATCGTCACGTGCGCCGCTTCCGGCGCGATCGCGGGAATCAGCGTCGCGGCCGTCGCCCCGGAACCGATCACGATGACCCGCTTGCCGGTGACGTCGAGGTCCTCGGGCCAGCGCTGCGGGTGTATCAGCACGCCCTGGTACCGGTCCAGGCCCTTCCACCGGGGCTGGTAGGGCTTGTCGTGGTTGTAGTAGCCGGGGCACATCCACAAGAAGCTCGTGGTGAACCGCAGCCGCTCGCCGGTATCGGTCCTGGTGACCTCCACGGTCCAGCGCCGGTCCGCGGTGGACCAGGTCGCCGAGGTGACCCGGTGCCGGTACCGGATGCAGGCATTGAGGCCGTCCTCGGCTATGACCTCATCGAGATAGGAGAGGATCTCCGGGCCGGTGGCGATCGNNACCGGTAGCCGTAGGTGAAAAGGTCGCTGTCGGAGCGCACTCCCGGGTACCGGTGCGTCCACCAGGTCCCGCCGTGGTGGTCCCGCGCCTCCAGGACCAGAAGGCTCCGGTCTCCGAACCGCTCCCGCGCATGATGAGCTGCGCCGATCCCGGAGATTCCGGCACCGATGATGAGGATGTCTACGTGGTCGGCGTCCTGAACGCCCTGGCTGGAAGGCGTCTCGGATGCGGTCGTGGCCATTGGGCAACCTCCGGATCATCGGCGATCACCTTCACCGTAAGGCCACGACCACCCCGCGTCTACGCCGCGGTGAGCGTGCCAGTCAATGGCCGTTCGGATGAGTGCCGTGCCCCCCGGACCAGGCAGGCGGCTCGCCGGGATGCGGGCGGTTACGCCGTATGCCGGCGCATCCGATGAGATATGGGTAGGATCGCGAGGTTATGGGCCCATCTGACCGGCGTCCGGTCGTGGTCCTGGCCGACGACGATAATGCGATCACGTCCAATCTGGCGCCATTCCTCGACCGGGCCGGATTTATCGTGTACGTGGCCGCGGACGGCGACGCGGCGCTGGAGCTGGTGGAGCGGCTCGATCCGGACGGCTGCGTCCTGGACGTGCTGATGCCGGGGCCGGACGGCCGGGAGGTGCTGCGCCGCCTACGCCGTGCAGGCCGCTGGCTGCCCGTGGTCCTGCTCACCCAGGTCGGCGAGTCGGCCGAGCGGGCCATCGCGCTGGATGAGGGCGCGGACGACTACCTGAATAAACCATTCGACCCGTACGAGCTGCTGGCCCGACTGCGCGCGGTGCTCCGCCGGGCCAGGCCCGGGCGCCGCCCGCTGTCCGCCTCGCCCTCGCTGCGGTCCGGCGACCTGCGGCTGGACCGGATCTCTCGCCGGGCCTGGCTCAGGGATACCGAGCTGGTGCTCACGCCGAAGGCGATGCTGCTGCTGGACTACCTGCTCACCCACCCCGACGAGCTGCTGACCAGAGACCGGCTGCTCCAGGTCCTCTGGGGGTTCGACTTCCCGGTCGGGACGCGGGCGGTGGACAACCGGATCGCCGAGCTGCGCCGCGCGCTGAGCGACGATCCGGTGCGGCCGGAGTGGATCGCCACCGTGCCCGGCCAGGGCTACCGGTTCGTCGCGCGGGTGGACGACGCGCGATGATGCACCTCGCGCCGGGCGTCCTGCCGCGGGTCCTCGCCCCCCTGCTGACCGGAGCGGCGGCGGGGGCCGCCCTGCAGGCCGCCGACCCCCGGGCCCGGCTATACACCACGGCCTCGCCCGGCCTGGTCGCGGGGACGGTCGGACTGCTCGCGGCCGTCGTCGCGGCGGCCGTCTTCCTGGTCCGCCGCCGAGGCGCCGAGGCCAGGACGGCCGCCACCGAAACGACGGTGCGGCAGCTGACCGACGCGGCCTCCCGGGACCGGCTCCGGTTCCTGATGCGGCTGGACCATGAGCTCAAGAACCCGCTCACCGCCATCCGGGCCGGGCTGGTGAACATCGAGCAGACCGGGAGCACGATCCCGGACGGCGCCGCCCTGGCCACCGTGTCGGTCCAGACGGACCGGATCACCCGCCTGGTCAGCGACCTGCGCAAGCTGGCCGAGCTGGAAACCAGGGCGATCGACGCGGCACCGGTCGATCTGACCGGCCTGCTGCACGAGGTGGCCGAGGCCGCCGCGGAGATCCCCGGGGCACGGCAGCGGGGCTTCCGGATGAGCGTGCCCCGGGCACCGTGGCCGCTGCCGCTCATCGAGGGCGACCGGGACCTGCTGTTCATCGCGGTGCAGAACCTCGTGGCCAATGCGGTCAAGTTCTCCTCCCCCGGCGACACCGTCGAGGTTCGGGCCAGCGAGGACGACCACGCCCTACTGCTCGAGGTGGCCGACACCGGGGCGGGCATTCCGGCCGACGAGATCGGGCAGGTCTGGCAGGAGCTGGCCCGAGGCCGCGCCGCGCGGAGCCTGCCGGGGACCGGCATCGGGCTCGCCCTGGTGCGGGTCATCGTCACCCGGCACGGCGGCCAGGTGGCCATCCGCAGCCGGGAAGGCGAGGGCACGGTGGTCAGCATCCGGCTCCCGGTACCCGATCGCGCTAGGCCCGATCGCGCCAGGCCCGATCGCGCTAGGCCTGATCGCGCTGGGCCCGATCGCGCCAGCCCCGGGATCGATGTCGCAGGGCTGCGACACCGGCGGGATACCCCTGGCAAAGCGGCGATCTAGGTTAGCCACTGGGCCACCGGAGTGGTCATATGAACGTTCCCCCCCCAAAGGAGAGAAATGAATCTATACCGCTGTGCCCTGGTGGCCCTGGCCACCTGCGCGACCGCCTTGTCCCTGGCCGCGTGCTCCGCGGGTGTCACCACCGCCGGGCCGCCCGCGACCCCGAGCCGGGGTATGTCCGCCGCGAGCCAGGACGCGACCACCTCGGGCCGGCCCTCCCCGAGCCCTACCGCGTCGAAGCCGGCCGCCTCGGGCACGATGATCCAGGTCAGCGGCGCGATCGGCCACTTCCCTGTCCCGGCAGGCGCGAAGGTGGCCGAGAACATCACCAGCAGCCAGGAGACCGTCATCATCTTCGGCTCGATCTCCCCGGCCAAGGTGTCGGCGTTCTACGCGCAGGCGCTGCCGAAGGCCGGCTACACGATCTCCGGCAACTCGGTCATCACCGAGTCCGGCAACGTCGTGGCGGCGATCCAGTTCGCGGGGCACGGGTTCAAGGGCAACATCGACGCGCTGGCCAAGTTCACCGGCTCCGACGTGGGGCTGGGCGGGCTGAGCGACAAGAACGTGACCACGGTGTCGTTCCTGCCTAACTAGCGTCGGCTGCCTGTTTCGGCGGCAAGACGGGAAAGGGGGATGCCTTCGAGCCGGCTGGCGCCGATCAGGTGCGCCGGCGGCGCTGCGCATCCCGCAGCCACCGTTTCCTCTGGGCATGATCGGAGGGTGCCATGGTCGGCCGGGCGTCACATTCTTGAGAAATTCTCTCGCCCCGTGAACCCGCGGCCGTCATGACGCAATAGAGAGGCGATGGACGACGACGAGCTGATCACCGCGATCGCGGCCGGGGACGACACCGCGCTGCGTGAGCTGTTCAGCCGGCACGCGCCGTGGCTGGCGATCCGGTTGCGTTCGCTGCTGCCCGCGACGGACACCGAGGATGTCCTGCAGGAGACGTTCCTCGCGGTCTGGCAGGGGGCCGGCAGTTACCGGCGGGGTTCGGCCGCGGGATGGCTGTGGGGCATCGCGCGCCGCCAGGCGGCGTTGTTTCTTCGCCGCCGGGGACCGGCCACGCTCGAGCTGCCCGGCCTGCTGGCGATCGACGATCCCGATGGCGACCCGGCCGAGGCCGCGCTGTCCGGTGTGGTGATGGCGCGGGCGGCGGCGGCCCTGGGACCGGACGGCAGCCCGGAGCGTGAGGTCTGGCGGCTGGTCTACGTCGAGGACCGGCCGGTCGCGGAGGCGGCGGAACTGCTGGGTGTGCCGGTCGGCACGGTGAAGAGCCGCGCGCACCGGGTCCGGCGGCGGCTGCAGGCCGCGTTGCGCATCGGCACGGCGACGGAGGGAGGCGGGTCATGACCGACAGATGCGGACCGCCGGATGTGGACCTGGACCGGGTGTGGACCGGTGTCGCCGCGCAGGTGTGGCTGCGTCGGCCGGGGCGGATCGAGCGGCTCGCCGCGCAGCTGCTGCGGTCCCCGGGCCTGGCCAGGGCGCTGGTGACCACGCCGTCGCTGCTGACCGGCTGGGTGATCGCGACCGCGGCAATTCTGCTCGCCGGGATGGCGGCGACGTGGGGCACTCACACGCCCTACGTGGCGCTGTTCGACCCGGCGGTCGCTGCCGCGGGCATCGCGTACGCCTACGGTCCAGGCATCGACCCCGCCTGGGAACTGTCCCAGAGCATGGCGGTGAGCGACCGGATGGTGCTGCTCACCCGGGCGCTGGCGGTCTTCGGCCTGAACGCCGTGTTCGGGCTGCTCGCCTCCGCCGCGTCAGGGGCCGCGGTGGCGGTGACGTTCGGCTGGCTGGTGCCCATGACCGCGGTCTGCGCGCTGGCGCTGGCCGCGGCGACGCTCGCGCGCTCGGCCAACGTCGGTGTCGCCGCCGGGATGTCCGGCTGGGTGATCACCGTCCTGGCGGGCAAGGCCATCGCCGGCCAGGTGACCGCCGCCGTGGCCGGCCCGTCGCTCGTCCTGCCCTACCTGGTGTTCACCGCGTGCTGCGGCGCGCTCGTGCTCTATACGACCCGGATCCCGAGAGGAACGGCATGAACGTGGAGCTGGAGGAACTGGTCCGGCGGTTCGGACATACCCAGGCTGTCGCGGGCGTCAGCCTGCGTGCCGGACCGGGGGTGTTCGGGCTCCTCGGACCGAACGGCGCGGGTAAGACCTCGCTGCTGCGGATGATGGCCACGGTGCTGCCGCCCACGTCGGGCCGGCTGGAACTGCTCAGCCGCGATCCGGGCGACCACGCCGAGCGACGGGAGATCCGGCGCCGGCTCGGCTACCTGCCGCAGAACCTCGGCTACTACCCCGGCTTCACGGTCGTCGATTTCATCGAGTACTTCGCCTTGCTGAAAGACATGCCGCCGCGGCAGGTGCCCAGAGCGGTGGTGGCCGCGGTGGAACGGGTCGGCCTCGGAGACAAGGCCCGGTCCAAGCTGAAGACGTTGTCCGGCGGGATGCTGCGCCGCGTGGGTATCGCGCAGGCGATCGTGAACGACCCGGAACTGCTGCTGCTCGACGAGCCGACGGCCGGCCTGGACCCCGAGCAGCGAGTCGCGTTCCGCACCCTGCTCCGCGAGATCGGGGAGCGTGGCACGGTCGTGGTCAGTACGCACCTGGTCGAGGATGTCGGCGCCGCGTGCACCGAGGTCGCGCTGATGGACCAGGGGCGAATCGTCTTTCACGGCACCCCGCACCAGCTGACCGCACGCGGCGAGGGCACCGGCGCGGCGGGGGACGCTCCGCTGGAGCGCGGCTACAGCGCGGTGCTCGCGGCGGCGCGGTCGTGACCGCGACCAGCGCGCCGGCCCGGCCGGTCCCCGCCTTGCGCGCGCACGTGATGCCTCCGCTGTCCTTCGCGCGGCTGCTGGGGATCGAGGTGCGCCGCAGCCCGATGCCCTTGATCTTGCCGCTGGTCGCCGCGCTGTTCTGGTTCGACTCCTACCGGCCGAGCACGTCTCAGGCGCCGTTCTACCCGCTGGTCACGTTCTGGAACATGGGGCAGGGCCACACCATCATTGACTTCGGTCCGTTCGTGGCGGGCATGGCGGCGTGGATCGGTTCGCGAGACGGCAGGCGCGGCACCGCCGATCTGGTCACGGCCACCGCCTGTCCGCGCTGGGTGGCTCAGCTCGCCGCCTGGGCCGCCGCCGCGATCTGGGCGGTCGCGGCCTATCTGGTGTTCGTCGGGGTCATGTTCGCGGTCTACGCACAGCGCGGCGTCCAGGGCGAGCCGCCGTGGTGGTGGGTCGCCGTCGGGGCCACGGCGGTCGCCGCGTTCAGCGCGGGCGGCTTTACCGTCGGGGTGCTGGTACCGAACAGGTTCGCCGCACCGCTCGCCGCGTTCGCCGGGTTCCTCGTCCTGATCATGTCGTCCCAGACGGGATTCAGGGACACCAGCGGGTGGGCCCTGGTGCTGCCGACGAACTCCAACGGAAACTTCCAGCTGGACTCCGGGATCTTCTACCCGTACCTGCCTGACCTGCCGATCGCCCGGATCGTGTTCCTTGCCGGGCTGGCCATCGCGGCGCTGGGTCTGGCCGGCCTGCCCGCGGCGGCTGGGGAGCGCCGGGTCCGCATCGTCGCGGCGATCGTGGCGGCGGCCGGAGTGGCGGTGGCCGGGACCGGTGCGGGCTTGGCCAGCAGCGCGAAGCTGGGTCCGCACGGCATGGTGATCTCCGCGCTGCACGACGCGGCCAGCGATCGTCCGATCGTCTACACCCCCGTGTGCGGCGGCTCGGCCTTCCGCGTCTGCCTGAACCCGGCCTATCGCATCTACCTCGCTGACGTGATCGCCGCGCTGACGCCCGTGGCCGGCGAGGTGGCCGGGCTTCCCGGTGCTCCGGTCCGCGCCGTGCAGGCCGGCGCGGCCTACACCGCTGGCGAGGGCGGGAGCGGCCAGGCGATGACGATCACGGGCCGTCCGGCGGTGCTCTCGGTGACGCTCGGCGGGTACGGCTTCCTGCCGGGTCCGACCGGTTTCAGCAGCCAGCCGACCACCATGACGACGTTCTACCAGAGCATGTGGGCGCTGTTCTTCAACGCCTTCACCGGAGCCGGTAGCACGGTGGGGACACCCGTGCAGCAGGCGGTAACGGCAGTCCTGCTCGCCGGCGCCGGCGTGCCGTTCGGCCAGCAGCCCGGGCTGCTGGCCCAGGTGGCGAACGGCCCGTCGCCCGGGCCGTCGACGGCGAAAGACCCGGTCTACACCGCGGCACGGCGGTTCGCCGCGCTGGCGGCGTCCGCCAGGCAGGCCTGGCTGACCGAGCACCTAGCCGCGATCCGCGCCGACCGCCTCACCCTGGAGCAGCTGCCATGACCGCCGCCGGAATCCACGAATCGCCGCCGGCCCCCGCACCGGCCTCGCCTGCCTTCGCGGTCGCGGGCGCGCGCCTGGTATGGCTGTACCTGGTCAGCCGTCGTGTCCCGGCCGCCGCCGGGCTGCTGGCCGCGCTCGGCGGCGTGCTGTGGGCGGCACTGCACTGGCACTGGAACATCGCCGGGGGTGCGGCCGCGCAGCTCGTCATACCGCTGGTGATCGAGACCGGAGCCGCCGGGGTCGTCGCCGTGTCCAGCCACGGCCCGTTCGGTGAGGCGGAACGGGCCACCGGCCGATGGCTGCCCTGGCTGCGTCTGGGCACGGCGGTGGCGCTCACCGCCGCGGCCTTCGGCGCGCTGGCCGCCGGGGGCACCGGAGGATACCTGCCCGGCGGCAGCCTGTCCCTGCTCCGCAACCTAGGCGGGATGACGGGAACCGGACTGCTGTCCGCCGCCGTGCTGGGCGGGGCGTTCGGCTGGGTCGGCCCGATGGGCTACCTGGTGCTCATCGAGGGCGGGCTGGCCGGTGGCTGGAGCACACCCTGGCTCTGGCCGGGTCGGCCGCCAGGCGACCTGGGCGGGGCCCTGTGCGCGTCCGCGGTCTTCGCGGCTGGTGTCATCGCACTGACACTTCTGGGTAGCCAGGGCGCCAGGCGGCCCCCCGCGTCCGAGTAGCCGCGCCAGACACGGGTTACTCGTTTCTCGCGACCTCGGGGCCGGTGATGCGGCGCAGCAGCGGCATGGTCGCGGCGATAATGCCGAGGCTCACCGCGACGCCGGCGCCGGTGATGATGTAGTACGCGGCACCTGGCGCCGTGAACGGGCCGATCTGGGCGGCCGCGAACATCGCCGCGGCGGCGAACCCGACGCCGATGGAGATCACCGCGGTCACCAGCAGCGGGACCGCGCTCTCCAGCGCGACCACGCGCTGGAGCANNGCTCGCCGCCAGCGTGCAGCCGGCGATGGCCAGGCTGGTCAGCACGACCACGTCCGCCAGTTGCTGATACGCCACATCCTGCTGGATTGCGTCCGCGCGCTGTTCACCAAGGGTGGCCGGCGGGTCGTATCCGGGGTAGGCGGTTTCCAGCACGGTCCGGGCCTGCTCGATGGCCGGGACCGTTCCGTCGGTGGCCACATTGATCGTGAGCGCCGGAAGGCGGTCGAGCTGCGAAGCGGATTCGCTGGCGGCCGGCCAGGTGGTCCCCGCCAGGGGCTTACCCCCGAACACGCCGTCAGCCGGGAAGACGGCCGCGGTCGCCCCCGCGGGACAGCGGCCGAACGAAGGAATGCTGGCCAGTTGGGTACACGAGACCAGGCCAGCCGATATGGCTCCGAACCGTGGCGGGAATCCGAGCAGCGCGCCCGGGATCGTCAGCCCGCGGGCCTGGCGGACCGCGAGCAGGCCCTGGACGCCGCCGATCGAACGCAGCCGGTCGGGGAGCGTGGCCGGTATGGTAACCGGCTGGGAATCGTCGGAGAACTGGTCGGCGAGGACGTTTGCGGCCGCTGGTCCGTCGAGCAGGCTGCCGCCCTTGGCGTTCTGGGTGGTGATCAGGGCAACGGCCACGGTGGTGATAAACAGGGCGAGGACCAGGCCGCTTACCGCGCGGAACCCGGCCTTCGGGTTGTCGGCGAGCCGGCGTGCCGCGATCAGCGTGCCGGGCCGGCCTGCCCGCCGCGCCATCAGGCGGGCCCCCGCCATGGTCAGCCACGGCCCAGCTGTGACCAGGCCCACCATGATCAGCAGAAACGCGGGCACGAACACCTGGATCTGTCCGGGAGTGGTCGGCGGACGGCCGTGTACCGCGATGAAGCCGAGCACGCCGACGCCGGCCAGCAACGGAAGCACCCGCCAGGCCCGAGGCGCCTTCGGGGTCACCCGCCGGGTCGCCCCGAGCGGAGAGATGCGCACCCGGCGCAGCGCGAGCCGGGCCACGATGGCGGCAGCCAGCGGCACTCCGAGCGCCACCAGCAGGACGTCGGGCAGGCTGAGCGACAGGTCGCTGGGGAAGAACGGCGTACCGGTGAACGGGATCGACGCCAGCGGGATTCGCAGGCCGAAGAACAGGCCGAAGCCAGCGGCCATCCCCGCGACCGCGGCGACCGTGGACTCGACCGCCGCGATCAGGGAGATCTGCCGCGGGGTCGCGCCCGCCAGCCGGATCGCGGCGAACCGCTCCTCGCGGCGGGCCGCCGACAGCCTGGTCGCGGTGCCGACGAAGATGAGCAGCGGGAACAAGATCGCCAGCGCCACCACCGACATGACCAGGTCGATGCTGTTCGCGTTCATACCCTGACCGGGCAGGCACTGGCTCTGCTCGCAGCCGCTCGGCGGCGTGGTGGCGATCGCGGGCGCCCGCACGGCCCCGGGTGTGTGGGCCAGCTGGGCCGCGGTGCGCCCGATGACGATGACCAGCGAATTCGGGGACGGCAGCGCGGCGTCGCCGATGGTTCCGATCAGGTGCCCCGGGTACCGGGCGGTCAGCTGGTCCGCGGGTGTACTGCGCAGCAGTGCGGCCAGCGCCGGGGAGGCGTAGTACTGGCCCGGACCAGGCAGGTGCCCGATGCCGGGCGGCGCCGGCGACGTGGGCCCGGTGGCGGCCACGTCGATCCGGCCGATGAGCTGGCCGTCGAACCGGTCGGCGCGGATCAGCCACCAGAGCGGATCGGTGGCGGGCTTCGCCGCGTAGGCCGACTTCAGCGAGATACCTGTGCTGAACCACGCATAACGATCGTTCTGAGTATTTACCGCGTTGACGCCGGCGACGGCGGTCAGCAGCAGTCCGACCCCGACCCCGACCGCGGCCACGAGGAGCACCAGGCGGACGGCGGCTTCGCGGCCGCCGCCGAGGGTGAGGCGCAGGCCGAGACGGATCACTGGGCCACTCCGGTCAGCGTGCTGACCTTCCCGTCGCGGACGATGACCTCGCGGTCGGCGTAGGCGGCGACCCGGGCCTCGTGCGTGACCAGGATGACCGTCGTGCCCTGCTCGCGGGCGGCTTGGGTAAGCAGGTTCATGACGTGCTCGCCGGTGACCGAGTCCAGGGAACCGGTCGGCTCGTCGGCGAACAGCACCAGAGGCCTGGCGACCAGGCCCCGGGCCAGCGCGACGCGCTGCGCCTGACCGCCGGACAGCTCCCCCGACCTGCGGCCTTCCAGCCCGTCCAGGGCTAGCTTGGCGAGCCACCTTCGCGCTTCTGTTAGCGCCGCCGCACGGCGGGTGCCGGCCAGCAGCAGCGGGAGGGCGGCGTTTTCCTCGGCGGTCAGCTCGGGCACAAGCTGGCCGAACTGGAACACGAAGCCGAACTTGTCCCGCCGCAGCGCGCTGCGCTGCGCCTCATTCAGCGTGTCCAGACGCTGGCCGTCGAACCAGACCTCGCCCCGGTCAGGGGTC
>PMST01000082.1 GCA_003168295.1 Actinomycetota bacterium | reverse complement strand
ATCAGCTCCCATGGCAGAGCCGCCACCGGCTCGGGTGCAGCGAGCAGGCGGACGAGCAGCGGCCGGGACGCGGCGTACGCCGCCCCGCGGGTGCGCCGGAACAGTGACGAGATCTCATCGATGCCGAAGACAAGGTCTCGCATCTGGCCGCCGAACTGAGCGCTCTGGTCGGGCACACTGCGCCCCTCACGGATCGCCGAGCGGAACCACTCCGCGTCGTCGGCGAGGTCCGGGAGCATGAAGGGGCTCGGATCGCGGCGCGGCACGGCATTGACCGCGCCCAGGCGCGAGCTCGCGGACAGCCAAATGTCGGCCGGATTGCCGGCGTAGAGCACGCTCAGGTCAAACGGCTCGAACTCGGCGTCGTCATGCATCGATGCGAACCCGCGCGCCCGGGTCGCCGAACAGCAGGAAGTGCATCGCGTCGTTACGACGGATGACCTTGTCTATCAGCCGGGCCTTCTGGTCGGGCGGGAGGTCGGTCACACGGACGCCCTGCTGCTCGAGACCGTCGAAGGTGCTCGTGATCTCGGACGCGATTGCGCTCGCGCGCTCGTGCAGGCCCCGCATCGCGTAGCCGAGCGGGGCGAGCTCAACGATGGCCTTCGTCAGCAGCGACAGGAACGGCGACGTACGCGGATGTACCTGGCCGGGCGCGGGCAGGCCGTCGACATCGACGAACCCGTACGCCACGGCGATATCGACGTGGCCGACATAGGCGATCGGGCCGTCCGGGTTGGCGAGCAGGCGCTGCGGGATCGCCGCCACGAACGGCTCGTCGGCCTCGATGACATTCGGGTTGCCCAGCCACGCCGCGAAGCTCGAGTGGTCGGTCGTGCCGTAGCCGAAGCAGGCGAACTGCACCACCAGGCCACCGGGCGTAACGGCGCCGTCCGGAAGGTCCGCGGCGACTAGGAAGTCCCACGCGTTGGGCCGGGAGTGCTCGTCGGCCGGCGCACACGCCCAGGAGCCGTTGACCGCGTGCGGGTCGGCACCCTTGGCACCCGCCGGGAGTCCGGCGCCGTGCGTCGCGGTGAACACGACCGCGCCGCCCGACCCCTCGAGTGCATCCTGGACGCCCTGCTTCGTCGCCGCCGTCCCCGTTACGTCGGTGACGTCGAAGCGTGCCTTGCGCAGCAGGTCGCTGACCGGTGGTGTCAGGTAGCGGCTGCTGAAGACAGTCGCGTCGAGCGGCCCGCCGTATGTGCTCACCACCGTCGCACGGAGCCGCGGGACCGGGTCGCCGTCATCGAAGCGCAGCACCTTCTCGGCGTACGCCGTGTAGGCGTCGAGCCGGTCGTCGCCGTTGAAAGCAAGCCGGCCGACGAGTGCTCCGGCCGCGGCGAGGTCGACCTGCAGGGGGTACCCAAGGACCGATGGCAATCCAGCCAGCAGCAGGTAGCGCGGGCGCCCGTCGCCGAGGCCCTTGTAGACTTCGTCGATCCAGTCACCGTCGTCGGCTCCGGCCGGGACGACGAGCGGCGCCGACGGGTCCGCCATCCCGCGGGCCCTCGCCAGCGGCTCCATTGCAGCGGTGATCGCGTCGCGGTCGGGATCGTCCTCGCCAACGATGTAGGCCCAGCCGGCTTCCAGTGGATCGTCCAGACGGGGCTGGGTAGCCGGCTTGATCTCGTCAAAGATCCACGGCGCGACGGCGACACGGCGTGCATCGCCGGTCACGCCACTCAGGCGCTCGATCAGCTCGTCGGCATTGACCTCGGCGAAGAGCGGGCCGCCGTCGGGATACCGCACTCCGAGTGCGAACGGGTCCATGATGTCAGCCGATGCGCTCGTACGACGGCGAGCGCAGAAAGTCGCCCGGCGTCACGAAGTTGCCCTCCACCTCGATTTCTGCCCGCTCGAAGCCCATATGCCCTCCTTGCCAATCGAAACGCTTTTTACCACGGACTTGCGCTAAGCACAACCGCCCGGCCAGTGTCCATTCACGGGCAGTACTACAGCCTCACTTCGTGAGGTGGCTGCGATGGTGTGACATCGTGCCGATCTGGGATCGGCTGAAGGAGTGATGCCGCGCCCGGCCGGGGCGTGATGATTGGCCGCGACGCCGATGAAAGCCAGCCTCAGTCGCGTTGGCTGATCCACACCGAGACGTGGGCGGGTTCCAGGGCCTGGTGCACGACGCCGGCCAGGTCGTCCCGGACCGAGTCCAGGTCAACCGCGTCCTTCAGGCGGCCCGCGAACGCGGCGACGGTCTGGTCCGCGTCGTACCGGGCGCGGTTGAACCGCCGGTCCACGGCCTTCTGCACCCGCCGCCGCAGCGGGCTGAACAACGCCGCCGCCGCCAGAGTCGAGGCGGCCACCGCCACTGGCGAGGAAAACGACATCACCCGCGTCGCCAGCAGGACCAGCCCCGCGTACACGCCGACCAGCAGGCCAGTCACCACCGCATACGCCAGGGTCCGGCTGATGATCCNNGATGATCCGGTCGATCTCATACAGCCGGTACTTCAGGATCCCGATGCCGATGCCGACCGGCAACGCGGCGATCCCGACGAAGATCACCTGCCCCACCACGCTAGAGCCGAGCGAGATCGACACGGCGAACGAGGTAACGGTGATCGCGGCGCCGCTGGCGAGCCACTTCAGCTGCTGGCCGCGCTCGCCCGTCACCCGCCGCCAGCCGAGCACCTGGTGAGCCAGGAACGACAGCCAGATCACCCCGATCGAGACCACGACCAGCCCCTCCGCCGCCGTGACCGCCGCGCCGGCGCGATGACCTGCCGTGATGACGCCGCCGGAGGCATCGAGACGGATGTGGTGGCCGGCGACCGCCGCGACCGCCGGGCCGAAGATGACGGCCATGACGCAGGCAAACAGCCCCGCGTAGGCCCACAGCACCCACCGCCACCGCCGTGATGTCAGCCTGCCATCCGGGAACAGCAAGATGACCAGGGGGAACAAGGCGACCGCCGGCACCCACGCCGTCGCCAGCAGCACGGCGGCCGGAGCGAGCGGGAGCCCGCGGTGACCGGGGCGATAGGCCAGCACCGCGTAGTAACCGGCGACGGTGCTGACCTGCAACAACACCACGACGAAGAGGAGGATCCAGCCAACCGGGTTGCGTGGCTGGCGCCGCGCGACAACCAGGCCCACGCCCGCATAGATCAAGATGATGGGGGCCGCCGGCCCGATGTTGAGGACCGTCGCCTGACGGACAAGTCCGGCCAGTGGCACCCACGCGGCCGTCAGCGCCAGCACCAGGCCCCCGGCGATCGTCGCGGTCGCCGGTGACGCCACGCGGAAGCGGCGCGCCATCACCTGGGTCGTCTTCGCCGCCTGCCCGCCCGACGGCTGTATCAGCCTCACGAAACCAGACGCTACGCCCGTACCGTTCCGGGAACGTTACCGCTCAGCACGGAACCCCCACCAGGCCCGAGATCGCTAACTGAGCGTGAGACGGCCGTCTGCACGTTGCGCCAGCACCCCAGGCACCCAGCAAAGTGCGGCTGTTAAAAGTACGGCTGTAGTTAGCAGTGCCTTGCGCGACGCGCCGGCGCTAGCGGGTGTTTGAGCCTTTAGTTCCGGTTGAGCATGCTTGTGGCTTGTGCCTGAGGAGCCTGGCCTGGCTGATGTGATCGCGGAGCAGCGTGAGCTGCTGTCGCGG
>PMST01000226.1 GCA_003168295.1 Actinomycetota bacterium | reverse complement strand
AGGAACCGCTAGTTCCGGTAGCGGAACGAAGGTCTGCTGCCGGGCGGCTAGCTCCAGGAGTGCCTGGCCGAGGGCGAACTTGTAGCTGGTCACTTTCAGGCCGAAGCGGACGACATGGCGCCAGTCCCCCGCTGGGGTCGGGGCGGCGTTCTGGAATGGTAAGAACAAGATTCTGCTCTGATCAGCTGGGCGGTACTGTCCAGGGCATGCGCGTCACCTACCACAAGCTCGTCCGCGATCAGATCCCGGCGATCATTGCGGCCGACGGGGGACAGCGACTGGTCCGCCGACCACATAGCGGCCCATGACGTCACCTTGGACGAGGTACGTGAGGCGATCCTGGAGCACCTCTAATGGTCGTTCCGGGACGGGACGGCACAACGCTGATTTACGGCCGACAGCTCCCCCGGCCAGCGGCGGAACTCGAGCGGCTGGCCGAGTACTACGGCACCCACGACACCAGCACGGAAATGGACAACGGCGACTGGGTCGAACCGCAGCCGATGGCCACTACCTCCCTCCGCCTGCCTGCCGACGTGATCGACCAGCTGAAGCAGCAGGCGCGAACCAGGCACGTGCGGTACACCACCTATGTTCGGGCGATCCTTGAGCGCGCCGCCCGCGGAGGCTCGCCACCGGAGTGGGTCGAGATTACCGAGCGGCTGGATCGGATCGAGCGCGCCCTGAGCGCTGGACTTCCCCACGACGATCAGAAGACAGCCTTACAAACCTCGCGACAAGTGCCGCAGCAGGCCGCGGCGGTCCCTGCACGTGGTGACCCTCCGGGCAGGACGAATGGCGCTGGTACACACTGCCTGCCGCAGCAGAACGGCCGTTCGTTCTGCGCAAGCCATGGTGCTGGCGGCTGCGGGACCTCAGCGACTTCCGGCGGGAAATGAGGGATTTTGAGGGTTTGTCTTGAGTCGCTCGGGAAAAGGTGGCTACCTTGGGTGCGCGGGCTTGGTATGAGCGAGCCGCCCACCATGAGCGGGCTTGGTATGAGCGAGCTTGCCCGATGACGTCACGACGAGCGGGCTTTCCGGGCTTCGCCAAGAGGGCCGGGGGCCTGGTGACCTGTGCCCCGCGCGGAGGAATCATGGCCCTACCTGCCTCATCAGCTATGCCGCTGTCCCTGGAAACGGGACCTGAGCAGCCTCCGGTCGGTCCGCGTCTGGCGCTGGCGGAACCGCCGACGGCCGCGCAGCGCGACCGGCTCCGGCCGCTGGAGGTAGCCCAGTGCTCCATGTGCGGCACCGCGCTTCCGCTGGGCCTACTGATAGCTGATGGCGGCCAGGCGTGCACCAACATCCGCTGGTACTGCAAGGACGCTAAGTCGTGCACCGAACGCTGGACCACAGCCCTTTGAGCGAACCGGACACGCCGGCGAGCCAAATGCGGGTGATAACCGGCCTTGCCCCGTAGTGTCCTGATGTGCCTGTTAATGATGACCCGCGACGGTACGAGGTGCTCGCCGCGCCGGGGGCTTCGCTAAGCCAGCATGAAAGCCGGCCAGTCTGGCGGCGGCGCGTAACGAATGCGGACAGGGGGTTCCCGGCTTCCGGCTTTCCTGCCGCCCCGCCCGGGAGATCAAGCGACGAGGATACTCCGGTGTACTGGCAGACCGTTCAGGCAATGGCTTCAGGCAGCTGGCGGCCGGACCGATAATGCCCCGGGCCCTGGCACATTTACATCGTCGGCATCCTCGGCATCTGCCGGGCCGTTTGGCGGAGACGCAGGTCACCCTGACCGGGGGCGAGCAGCCCGGTCCGTTCGGTAGAAAAGAACTAGCAGCCGTCGGCGTACCTGACTTCGCCCGCTAGATCGATAGGTACGGTCCGGTCGGGGTTCGACGGTGAAGCACGTGTTGTTCCTGTCTAATAAGGCCGGCGAGATGGCGGTAGGTTTGCCGGGTGAGCTTCGATGTCAGTGCGGACGCCTACATGCAGTTCATGGGGCAGTACTCCGAGCTGCTGGCAGTGCGATTCGCTGATCTGGCCGGGATTCAGCGCGGGCAGCAGGTGCTGGATTTGGGATGCGGGCCGGGTGCACTGACCGCTGAGCTGGTGAGCCGGGCCGGCGCGGACGCGGTCAGTGCGGTGGACCCGTCGCCGTCGTTTGCGACAGCGGTTCGGGAGCGACTGCCGAGGGTGGATGTCCGGCTGTCAGCGGCCGAGCAGCTGCCGTTCCCCGATGGCGCCTTCGACGCCGCGCTAGCGCAGCTGGTGGTTCATTTCATGGCTGACCCGGTGGCGGGCCTGCGGGAGATGAGCCGGGTGACCCGGCCCGGTGGGGTGGTCGCGGCGTGCGTGTGGGACCACGCGGGCGGACGCGGGCCGCTGACTGCGTTCTGGTCCGCGGTGCGTGAGCTCGATGCGGCCGCCGTCGATGAGTCCGGCCTGGCCGGTGTCCGCGACGGTCATCTGGCCCAGCTTTTTGCGCAGGCAGGGCTGGGCGGGACCCAGGTCACCACGCTTACCGTCCGGGTCCGCCATGCCAGCTTCGAGCACTGGTGGGAACCGTTCACCCTCGGTGTCGGGCCGGCCGGATCCTATCTGGCGTCGCTGGCTCCGGATCGCCGGACCGCGCTACGCGAGCAGTGCCGGCGTCTGCTGCCCGCAGGTCCGTTCCAGATCAGCGCCACGGCATGGGCGGCCGCCAGCCTTGCCTGAGCATTTCAACGGACGGCGACCTACCGCGAGAAGCGAGTTGACGTGAGCGATATTGACCTGCGGTCAGACACCGTGACGCTCCCCACGGAGGAGATGCTCCGGGCCATGACCCGCGCGCCACTCGGCGACGATGTGTTCGGCGACGACCCCACGGTGAACCGGCTCGAGGAGACGGCAGCCGAGCGGATGGGCAAGGAAGCCGCGATCTTTGTCCCCAGCGGGACTATGGGCAATCTGCTCGGCCTGCTGGTCAGCGCCCGCTCCGGCCAGGAGGTCATCGCGGACGCCGGCTCCCACCTGTTCATGAACGAGGCGGCCGGGGCCGCGGTAGTCGGCGGCATCCAGGTCCGGCAGGTACCCACCGAGCGCGGTGTCCTGAGCCCGGCGCAGGTCCTGGCCGCGCTCCGCCCCGGCGACGATGATCACCAGCCGCTGTCCGCGGCGGTAATGATCGAGAACACGCACAACTGGCATGGCGGCGTGGCCTGGTCCCTGCCGGAGCTGCAACTCCTCTACGAAACCGCCCGCACCCACGACCTGGCCGTGCACCTGGACGGCGCCCGGATCTTTAACGCCGCCGTGGCCACCGGGACGGATGTCCAGACCATTGCGGAGTACACCGACACGATCTCGTTCTGCCTGTCCAAGGGCCTATGCTGCCCGGTGGGCAGCGTACTGTGCGGGCCAGCAGAGAAGATCAGGCAGGCCAGGCGCTGGCGCAAGATGCTGGGCGGGGGCATGCGGCAGGCCGGGGTGCTGGCCGCGGCCGGCCTGGTGGCCCTGGACACCATGGTGGACCGGCTCGCCGATGATCACCAGAACGCGCACGCGCTGGCCGAAGGCCTGGCCGAGCTGCCCGGGGTCGACTGCGACCTCAGCCGAGTCCAGACCAACCTCGTGTACTTCCGGCTGAAGAATATGGACGCAGTCAGCTTCCTGGCCGCATGCTCCGGCCAGGGGCTACTCGGCGGAGCGCCCGGTCCGGAGCTGGTGCGTTTCGTGACCCATCACGGCATCAGCCCAGCGGACGTGCAGCGAGCGTTGGTGATATGCCGCGAAGCGCTCCGCGGCTAGCCGAAGAGGATATGGGTCAGCGGCCAGGGCAGCTACAGCTACACCGACGGCGCGCATGCCGTCCTGGTCTCGCAGGTAACGACGCGCTAATACGGTCGCCGCCGGAGACCACCGCATCCTCACTGGTCGCCGCCGAGGAGCTCGGCCATGACGTCTTCGTGCGATCGCGCTCCGGGACATCCTGCGGCGACCCACTCATCGTGTGCCGCGAGGGTGGCCTCGATCTCCGCCTCTTCCAGGGCCTCCGGAGAGGCGTGCCGTTCTACCGCACGGAGCCGCCGCAGCTCCGCAAGCGGGACGATGGCGGCGGCCTCGCCGCCGAGGTGGATGATCTCGTACGGCTCGGCCGGTTCTGGATTTTCAGCCGCCTGCGCACTCATGGGCCAACCGTACAGGACATCGATCCGGCAGATCAGACGACGCGCTGGGCACAGGAGCCGGCTACAAGACGGCCTACCGGTGATCACAGGTGTCCAGGGCGAGGGCGCAGGTGCCGACAAGCCTGACCGGGGGCGAGCACCACCGTTCGTTCCGTAGAAAGAATCTTAATAATCCTCCGGTGGCGTGCTGGTTCTCTGGGCAGGACGAGTGGCGTCAGTTTCGCCGCCGAAGTGAAGGCTTTGCGTTGCACTAACTCACAGCGATTCTGGCGTCGGGCGGTGACCAGGGCGGGATCATCTCCGTGGCCGCGGTGTGGCGTCTGGCCAGGGTCTGGTGCCGGTGGGCGGGGTCCGGGCCGAGTTGGCTGATCAAGGTCTCGCGTAGGGGGTGGTGGGAGGCGATGAGGTGCTCGCCGCGCTGTTCTAGCCAGGGCATCCAGTCGGCGGCGGGCGTGCGGTCGCGTTTGGCGGAGTTGCAGGCGTAGCAGGCCAGGGCGAGATTCCAGACCTGGTGCAGGTCTCCGTCTTGCCATTCCCGGGTCATCAGCACCCACGGGAGCACGTGATCGACGGCCACCCGGCTGGTTCCGATGTCGGTGAACGGGGTGTGGCAGTAGGCGCAGCGTCCGTCCTGATAGCCGCTCAGCGCGTCCCGGACACCGGTGATGGGGCCGCAGGTGGTCGGTCAGGGTGATGCCCTGGCGGCTGGCCCGCTCGTCGACGAACCTGGCGCTCCTCGACGACGAGATCCTCGCAGGTGCTCGCAGAGGGCGGCCGCGTAAGGAACCGCTAGTTCCGGGAACGGAACGAAGGTCTGCTGCCGGGCCGCTAGTCCGAGTAGCGCCTGGCCTAGGGCGAACTTTTAGCTGGCTACATTCCGGCCGAAGCGGACGATATGGCCAGTCCCCTGCTGGGGTCAGGGCCGCGTCTTGGAATGGCAACACGTTGCCATTCTGACGTGATCAGCCGGGCGGTACTGTCCAGGTGATGCGTGTTATCCGCCACAAGCTCGTCCGCGATCGGATCCCGGCGATCATTGCGGCCGACGGGGGTCAGCCGGTCACCCGGGTTTTGGACGATGTCGGCTACGAGGCGGCCCTGCGAGCCAAGCTGCTGGAGGAGGCGCATGAAGCGCAGGCGGCACCGGATGGGCAGCTGGCATCGGAGCTAGCCGACGTGCTGGAAGTGCTCCAAGCTCTCGCCGCGGTCCATGACATGGGCTGGGAGGACGTCGTGTCGGAAGCGAGCCGCAAGCGCGCCGAGCGCGGCGGCTTCGGCCACAGGATCTTCCTCGAATACGTCGACCAAGCTCAGTAATATCGAGGGCCACACCCGCTTGGATCGGACATGAGCTGCGGGCAATCGCCTGAACGTGGCGCTGGTGGATCATCATGCGCCGCCTGAATGCGCCTCCTTATCGATGAGGACACTGCCGTCCAGGTCGTTGAGCCGTTGCGGCGTGTGCTGCTTGGTCATGTGGTAGCACACATCTCAGACCTTTCCTGGAAAGGCAGGCAAGATCTCAGGGTGCTACCCGACGAGTCACTAAGCTGGGCGCACCATGCCCAGGTACCGGACCTGTGGTGGCGGCGATCAGCCGACTGATCAGGGCACCGGGCGTAGGTGCTGGCTGAGGCGGTTGCCGCTTGTCGTGAAGACCCCGCCGCATGCGTCGCGGATCGAGCAGGAGCCGCAGATGTCCAGGTAGTCGTTCTTCCAGTCACTCGGTAATTTCAAGCCTGCAGCGAGCCATTCTCCCGCTCCACTCGGCGATCGCCCGTCGTCCCCCTCGACCGCTTCTAGGAGCTGATCGTGACCGGCGTCGCCGCACTGGGGTGTGGGCGAGGATGCCGATCTAGCCGGCCAGGGTACCGGGACACCCAGGACGATCGTGGCCAGAGGCTCCCCCGCGTGTTGGTTATATCGGAATGAAAGGGAAAAACCGGGCAAAAAGGGCTGACAAGCGGCCGCGATATCCCGACATCCCGATTTACGCCGACACATCAATTGGAACCATGTTCGAACTGGATAGCCTCACCAGGAGGTTAATCCGTGATTATGGCTCACCTAGGGCGAGATCTCGGTGACAAGCTCTGGGCGGCGGCCTGAAAGAAATGAGGCTTGACACCTCGCGAAACACGTAACGGTAGCATGCACCTGTGCCCGTTCGTGATGTACCCACTCGATTCGAGGTAGCTTTCTCGCTCGCTGGCGAGCAGAGACATCTCGTGCTGCCGATCGCTCAGGAAGTCGAGGCCGTCCTCGGCTGGTCAACGGTGTTCTATGACGGGTGGTATGAGCACTGGATTGCCGGTGTGGATGCCGACCTGCTCCTTCAGGGACTTTATGGTGCAGGGGCGGAAGTCGTCGTCATGTGTGTGTCGGAGGCCTATGGCAACAAGTCATGGACTCGCACGGAGCACCGCGCTGTCCGCGCGCGGCTTATGCAGGCAAACATGGGGGTGGATCGCCACCGGATCTTTCCGGTTCGTGTCGGTGACGGCGAGGTCGAAGGTGTGCTGCTCAATGAGATCGTGCCTGACCTCCGCAACAAGACGCCGGTAGAAGCGGCTGAACTTATAGTCGCCAGGCTCAATCTCGTGCGTTCGTACGTGAGTGATGTGGAGCCGACCGTCGCGCGATGGCCGAAGGACGTCCCGGTACTGCAATGGCCTATGGCTGATCACGGCGACGCTCGCGGGGTTTTCGCGAAATTGCTGAGCGAGACGAGCACCGAGCGCGCCTTGCTTGTGCGAGGAGCGTCTGAGACCGGTAAGTCGCACATGTCCAAGCAGATGATTCGGAATGCCATGCTCTTGCCCGGGGTGGTGGCCGGACGATTCGACTTCAAGGGGACAACCAACATAGGTATAGAGATCGAGGCATTTTCACGGCCTCTTGACATCGAGCCGCCGACCGGGCAGACGTTGAACGAACGGTTGGCCAAGATCTTCACGGAGCTACGGCGACGAGCGCGGCCTACATTGCTAGTGTTTGATACTTACGAGGCTGCCGGGGAAACGAAGGAATGGGTTGAGAGGGTTCTTCTTCCGCACCTCGTCTTCGCCCGCTGGCTCCGAATCGTTGTAATCGGCCAATCCGTGCCCGATCGGATTGGGTCAACATGGGAATCCTTCGCAGCCGGACCGCTCACGTTGCACCTGCCGGATCCCGAGGACTGGCTTGCGTATGGTCGAGTAAATTGCGGCGATACCCTAGACCTTAAGTTCGTGACGCAGGCTCACCAGTACGCGGACGGAAAGCCGAGCCTGCTCGGCGGCCTTCTGGGTCCTAGATCCTAGTTATGGACGGGAGGCCCGGTATTGGATAGCGTTAAGCAGCTGGAACTAATTCGGGACGCCCATGGCGATCCTGCTCTTCTTGCCCTTGCCACGGTCGATCTGACCTATTCTGACATTCCCAGTGCTGAGCGCATCGCTTTGCGTACGGCCCTTGAAGCGGCGGCCGTTCCACATTGGTGCGACGCAGGCGTCCTCGCGGGGCTGATCGACGATTCAGGCTCGCTGAGCCACGGTCAATGGGCGCGCCTGAAGGCTCTGCCGGTCGTTGAATCTTTCCCGGCGCGGGGAGTCGATGCCGGAAACGTGCATGAAGCCAGCCGACTTGCTATCAGGAAATATCTTGCCGAAACGCAGCCCACAAGGTTCATAGACCTAAGTGCGCGATCAGCGCGTGTGTTCGAGGCCGATACGCGACCTGTTGGCCGAATCGAGTGGATCTACCATCTCCTCGTAGCGGATCCTGAACGAGGGGCTAGCGAGTTGGAGGATCTGAACCGAGCCTGGTCGGTCAGCGCACGCCACCAAGACCTCGCGGCACTCTCGGCGGCGCTGACCGAGCTCGAGACTTCTCGGATGCTGCAAGGAAGGCCCCTGGTACGGGTTCGTCTTGTCGTGGCCCAACGTCGTGCAGACCTTGAAGGTGCCACTAGTCTCGGCGACCTTGCGAACCAGCTCCTTCAGGCCGCTGAAGCCATAGACGATTCTCCGCTCGCCGGAGACGCGTACTCGCTTATCGGTGATGTCGCGCTCGCGCGAGGTGATCTGGCGGCGGCGGAGCAGGCGTTCGCCCAGGACCTAGCAATCGTTGAGCGGCTCACCGCGCTAGACCCCGGCAACACCGGCTGGCAGCAGAACCTGGCGGTCGTCCACAGCCGGGTCGGTGAAGTCGCGCTCGCGCGGGGCGACGTGGCGGCCGCGGAGCAGGCGTTCGCCC
>PMST01000560.1 GCA_003168295.1 Actinomycetota bacterium | reverse complement strand
GCGTTCCGGCCAAGCTCGATGCGGCTGATCTTGGACTCCGACCCGCGGATCGCCCGGGCCGATGCCTGCGCGGTGATCCCGCGGCTCTCCCTGAGCCGCCGCAGCTGGGTGCCGAGCAGGATGCGCAGTACCGTCGGCCCCTCCGTCGGCTCTGGCATGACTCCTCCGAATGTCCGTTCCGCTACGGAATTGTCTCGCGCAATTGCGTGGCAAAGCGTTGCCATCCATCTGTCGTAATCGTGATGGTATCTCATATGGGATTGCGTGCCACCCCCCAAAATTGGCTGTTTGGCCCTCCTGCCCTGGACACTTCCGTCTCGGACACTTCTGTCCGGCTGGAACCGACAATGACCGTTAAGATTGTGTCGGCTTGTGACAGTTCTTGGGTTTTGCGGCCCCGTTGCCCGTCGTGGCGGCCGGGGCCGGCGGCGGCGGCCGCAGTCCCGTGGTGTGCGGTTCAGGGTCTGGGTCGCCCGAGGTACCTGGCTCGGACCTTGACGGTGGGCGCCTGGCCGGCCCGGATCTGCGGCCACTGCGGGCACGCACAGCGCGAAAGGAAACTCGGCGTTGACTAGCGGTGAGGGACCCAAGGGCGTCGGTGACTGGCGGACGACATTCCGGCCCGATATTCCAAGTCCGGCCCGCATTTACGACTACCTGCTTGGCGGGAAAGACAACTACCCCGCTGACAGGCAGGCGGGAAATGTAATAGCGGCTTATCTGCCGAACATCCGCGAGGCGTGTGGGTGGAACCGGACGTTTTTGCGTCGTGCGGTGAATTTTCTGGCCGCCGACGCCGGAATCCGCCAGTTTATTGATATTGGTGCCGGTATGCCAGCCTCGGGCAACGTGCACGAGGTGGCGCGGCAGGCTGATCCGGCGACTCGGGTCGTCTACGTCGACAACGACCCGGTAGTGCTCGCGCACGGCCGGGATATGCTGCACGGCGTCCCGAATACCGTCATCCTCTCCCATGACCTGCGCGTGCCCGCTGAGATCCTGGCCGATCTCGAGCTACGGCGGCTCATCGATTTTTCCGACCCGGTCGCCATCGTGCTCGTCGCTATCTTGCCCTTCATCTCCGACGCCGAGGACCCGGCGGGCATCGTCAAAGAGCTGCTGGCGCCATTTCCCTCAGGCAGCTATCTCGCTCTTTCGCACGCCACCGCGGATGGAACTCCGGCGGTAAACGACGCGGCGAAGGTCTACGACGAGGCGACGGCTCAGCTGCATGTCCGTCGCCGTAAAGACGTCCTGGCGCTGGTGGACGGCCTGGATCTCGTCCCGCCTGGCCTGGTGTGGACACCGCAGTGGCACCCGGAGCCGGGAGCGGAAATGCCGTCACGCCCAGCGGACTCTTTGTGCTACGCCCTCGTCGCCCGCAAGCCCTAGTCCTAGTCGCTAGCCCCAGCCCTGGCCAGTTCTGCGCCGGCGCGGATCCGTAGGATGGCGGTCATGCGCTACAGGTCGCTCGGAGAATCGGGACTGCAGGTGTCGGTTGTCGGGCTCGGCTGCAACAACTTCGGCCGCCGCCTGGATGTGGACGGGACGCGTGCGGTGGTGGACGCGGCCATCGACGCCGGGATCACGCTGTTCGATACCTCGGACACGTACGGCCCAGGCGGAGGGTCAGAGCGCGCGCTCGGCGAGGTCCTCGCCGGGCGCCGGGATCAGGTCGTGCTGGCCACGAAGTTCGGGAACCAGAACACGGACATGGGGTACGGGCCCGCGGCCGGCGCGAAAGGCGGCCGCGCCTACATCAGGCGCGCGGTGGCCGAGTCGCTGCGCAGGCTGCGCACCGACCACATCGACCTGTACCAGCTGCACACCCCGGACCCGGTGACCCCGGTCGAGGAAACGATTGCCGCGCTGCACGAACTGGTGGCGGAGGGCAAGGTCCGGTATCTGGGCCATTCGAACTTCTCCGGCTGGCAGCTGGCCGACGCAGCGCACCTCGCGGCGCATAACTCTCGCACCCCGTTCATTTCGGCCCAGAATCACTGGTCACTGCTCGATCGCGAGGCCGAAGCGGACGTGGTCCCCGCGGCCAGGCATTTCGGCCTCGGCGTGTTGCCGTATTTCCCGCTCGCCAACGGCCTGCTGACCGGCAAGGTCAGGCAAGGCCAGGCGATACCCGCGGGGACCAGGCTGGCCGGCCGCGAAAGCTACGTTACCTCCGAGAAGCTGGCTAAGGTCGAGGCGCTGATCACCTGGGCGCAGGCCCACGGCGTCACGATCTTGGACGTGGCGATCGGCGCTCTCGCGGCGCAGCCAGGCTGTTCCTCGGTGATCGCGGGTGCGACGAGCCCCGAACAGATCAAGGCCAATGCGGCCACGGCCGAGTGGATCCCGTCCGCAGACGAGCTAGCCGGGATCGACCGGATCGTTCCGCCGCCAGCCCCGGCCGGATAAGCCAGCCTGGCTCAGCCGCCGGCCACGGCCGTCTTGTAGAGTGCCGCGGCGTTCGCGCCGAGCACCGCCGAGTACGAGACCTGGGGCGTATCGCCGCCCTGTTCGTAGCCGCCGATGACCCCGATCACTGCGCCCTGGCCGGTGGCCAGGTCGACCTCGGCGAGGAACGGGCCGCCGCTCGTGCCGTCGGTATAGCCGCCGCAGTCGAATTCGAGTTGATCGGTCATTGGCTCCTTGAGCCAGTTCTCGCAGGTGATCGGGCGGTTAGACGAGTCTGGGTAGCCGATCACCTGAACCAGCTGATGGTCGTAGGGCTGGCCGGTAATAAGCTTCTCCGCTCCGGTGACGTCCTCGATCGCCACCCTCGAGCCGCGCTGGCTGACCCGGAGGATGGCGAAGTCGTCGTCGGGGTTTTGCGAGGACTTCCAGGCCTGGTCAACGTAGACCTTGGTCACGGTCCATACACCGTACGGCGTGGTGCCGCCGTTGTAGCCGGGGACGAACACCACGGTGCCGGAGGTGTGGGTGACGCAATGCGCGGCGGTGATCACCAGGTCTCCGTGCGGGCTGTTGATCACGCTCGCCGAGCAGAAGTGCTGGCTCAGCTTGCCCGCGGATGTGGAGAACAGCGCGCCGACCGCCGGATTGCCGGAGAACGCCTGTCCGTTTCGCGACGTGGACCCCAGATGCCGCATCGCCTGGGCAAAGCCGGTAGCGATGTCGTCGGCGGCGCCGCTGGCCGGGGTTATCGTAATGGCCGCAACGACGGCGAGCGTCGTGACGAAGGCTGCCCTGCTGGATGTCCGGGAAAGCCACCGGGCCCGCTCCCGCGGGCCGCTAGCGCCCGTGGCCGCGGTTTCTTCCTGGCCGCTGGCGCCGGGTCGGCGGCCGCTTTTCCGGCCTGATCGGAGCAGCACCTGGGCTGGTCACCCGCTCTCGGCTCGCCAGGATTATGTAACGTTAAGGTCAAGTTCGATACTCAATTGTGATGGAGAAGGTACCCCTGCACTAGGGGGAAAGTCTCCAAAGTTGATCAGAAGTCCCCTCAGCGAGCTGGGGATTTCCTGTGAGGAGGCCGCATGCCTGCTGCAGGCGGTGGCGATTGACCGTTGCTTCCGCGCCCCCCGAGCAGGCAAGAGTCACCCTAAGTTAACATGAGTTATCGTGAGTTACCGAGTGCGACGTGCCGGAGAGCCAACATTCAGCTGTCGAAATCGCAGGAATGTGTAGAGGTTGAGCCGATATTTTTGCAGGGTCCTCATGGTTACCTCGGGTCAGGCCGGTCGATGTTCCAGTGTCTGCTCTGGGACGCGAAACCACCGCAGGTCGGGGCTCGAGTCAGAGCGCAGGGCCATGTGGCCGGGCGGGAACATGGTGAAGCGGGTGATGCATCGCTGTCCGCCCTCGTGGTCGCCGTAGAGAAGCTCGACGGTCCACGGCTGGTGGTCCTCGATGACCTTGCGGGCGGGGGAGTACCTGGGGTCCTCGGGATCACGGAAGGCGCCCTGCCAGAATCCGATGTCGCCGACGGGGATGTACAGATCGCGGGTTTGCCGCTGGAACTCATCAAGCGGCGCGTGCGATGCCGCTCCCCGCGTTCCGGAGGGCCACCGCGAGATAGACGGGGTCATCCGGTCCCGCCGTCCCGTCTCTATCGCCAACCTCGCCTATCGCGCCCCCGCCGGGGATCCGCACCCATTTGTCGTCACCGAAGTTGACCTTCTGCATCGGGTCCTCGTGGCGTGACGCCATCAGCGCCGGCCGCAGCCCGACAAGCAGCGACTGCTGAGCCACCCGCGCCGACAGGTTCGCCGACCTGACCGCTGAGAACGTGGCCACCGCGAGGATCAGCGTGCCCAGCGCCGTACACAGGTCCGCGACCGTAGCCCAGTTGCTCCAGTTCACCAGCGATCGTGCACCTTCGCCCGGAAGTACTTGTCGTACAGGCCCCCGATCGCCTCCAGCTCAGCCTGGGAGAGCGGCGGAAGGTCCGCGGCCTCGGCGTTTTGCCGGGCCTGGCCGGTACTCCGCGCACCTGGGATCACCGTCGTCACTCCCGGCTGCTGGATCACCCAGCGCAGGGCCCATTGGGCCGGGGTCCACTGGGAGGAGGACCCGGGGCTGCCCGAGATGGCCGCGAACTCCCTGGCCGCATCGACTCCGGTCTCGAAGTCGATGCCGGAGAACGTCTCCCCGACGTCGAACGCCTCGCCCCGGGCGTTGTAGTTGCGATGATCATCGGCGGCGAACGTCGTGTCCCTGGTGTACCTGCCCGACAGCAACCCGGAGGCGAGCGGGACCCTGGCGATGATCCCGGTACCTGCCGCGGCCGCCGCGGGCAGTACCTGGTCAAGCGGCTTGCGCCGGAAGGCATTGAGGATGATCTGCACGCTCGCCACGCCCGGGCGTGCGATCGCGGCGAGCGCCTGGCCGGTCGTCTCGACGCTCACCCCGTACGCGGCAATCCGCTCCTCGGCGACCAGCGTGTCGAGCGCGTCGAAAACGGCGTCGGAAGAAATGACCGACGTCGGCGGGCAGTGCAGCTGCACCAGATCGAGCCGGTCGGTGCCGAGGTTCACCCGCGACCTGTCGGTCCAGGCCCGGAAGTTCTCCAGCGTGTAGTTCTCTTCCTTCTGATCTACCCGGCGGCCCATCTTGGTCGCGACCGTGACGCCCTGCCCGGCATTGCCGGACAGGAACCGGCCGATGATCCGCTCGCTGCGCCCATCACCGTAAACGTCAGCCGTGTCAAAGAACGTGACACCCGACTCCACAGCGGCCCGCAGCACCTCCATCGCGTCGGCCTCGGACACGTTGCCCCAGTCCGCCCCGAGCTGCCACGTGCCAAGCCCGATGACCGAAACCGGCCTGCCGGTACCGCCGAGAATCCGCTGCTCCATGGTTGGCGATCTTACTAAGGCCGTGTCCTTGCCCGGGGACACACGGCGGCGCGGTAAGCCCCCGGCGTAACTCCGTAGTAACGCCGGAACCAGCGGGTGAGGTGCGCCTGGTCGGCGAATCCCGCCTCGGCCGCGGCCTGGGCAGGCGGCGTGCCCTGAGCCAGCAGACGGCGTGCCGCGCGTACCCGAAGCTGGCGCTGGAAATCGCTGGGCGCCAGCCCGTAGGCCTGCGTGAACGCCCGGTAGGCGGCGAACCTGCTGCATCCGGCGGTCGCGGCCACGTGGTCGGCGGTCAGGTCCGGGTCGGCATAGCCGTCGTAGATGAGCTCGCGGACCCGCTCGGCGACGCGGCGAGCAGGGATCCGGGGGGCGCCCGCCGGTATCCGCGTCGCGTGCCGGACCAGCAGGCCGGCGGCCGCGGTGAGCCGCTCGTACCGTTCCAGCGGGGTGGTGTTTCCGTCCGGCCCGGTAAGCGTCATATGCAGCGTGCGCAGCGACTTAGCCACCACCGGGTCGTCGATCACCGGGGTGCGGAACAGCGGGTGCGAAGCCGCCGACCCGATGAGGGAGGTGAAAAACTCCGGCCAGACGTGCACCATCCGGTAGGTGAATCCGCCGCCGCCCGCGGCGTGGCCATCGTGCGGATCGTCGGGATTGAAGGCCATCACCATGCCGGCGCCGCTCACATGGCGCCCGTTCCGGCAGGTGAACGCCTGCGCGCCGGCTTCGGTCACGCNNCGAACGAGTAGCTTTCGTGACTGTGCCGGTGATAGACGTGCGAGGTGAAGTGGGCGTGCATGGCTTCCACGGGCACGCCGTCCGCTCGCCAGTACCTGGCCCAGTCTGAGATCGAAGGATCGGCGCCCACGGCCATACCCCCATTATCGCCGATGAGCCGAGACGGCGGACTGGCCGCTCCAGCGTTCAAGACCCCCGAAGCACGGGCGGGCCACGATGGCGGCACCACGTGACTTACAGGGAAGGACAATGACCATTCGTTTCGACACCAAGATCGCTATTGCCGTGCGCTCCGACCTCGAGCAGTGGCAGAAGCTCAACGTCACGGCGTTCCTGGCCAGCGGGATCGCCGTTAGCGTCGGAGACATCATGGGCAAGCCGTACGAGGACGCATCGGGGAACACCTACCTGGAGCTGTTCCGTCAGCCGGTGGTGGTGTATGCGGCCGACGCCGGGACGCTGACTCAGGCCCATCAGCGAGCGCTGGCCCGGGCCATGCCGATGGCCATCTACACCATGGACATGTTCCAGACCGGGCACGACGATGACAACCGGGCGGTTGTGCGGGCGGTCCCCGCCGCCGAACTGCGGTTCGCTGGGCTCGCGCTGCACGGGCCGCGCAACACCGTGGACAAGATATTCAAGGGCGCTACGCTGCATCCATGAAGGCATGCGTGTACAGGAGCACAGGCGCCGCGGCTGAGGTGCTGTCCGTCGAGGAGGTCGGCAGGCCTGAGCCCGGTCCGGGCGAGGTGCTGGTCCGGGTGCACACCTCGGGGATCAACCCCACGGACTACAAGGCCCGTGCGGGGGCGACACCCCGTGCCATCGACGACTTCCAGATCCCGCACCAGGATGGCGCGGGAGTCATCGAGGCGGTCGGTCCCGGGGTGGATCCCGGACGTGTCGGCGAGCGGGTCTGGCTGTGGCTCGCCGCGGCCGGCCGACAGTGGGGAACCGCCGCTGAGTGGAGCGTCCTGCCTGAACGGCAGGCGACAGCGCTGCCGGATGGCGCCTCGTTCGAACTCGGGGCCTCGCTTGGCGTTCCGGCCATGACCGCTCACTACTGCCTGTTCTCGGACGGCCCGGTGAACGGCCAGACCGTGCTGGTGGCCGGAGGCGCGGGGGCGGTAGGGCACTTTGCTATTGAATTGGCCAAACGGGCCGGGGCGCGTGTCGTCACCACCGTGAGCGGCGCCGAGAAGGCGGCGCTCGCCGAGAAGGCAGGAGCGGACCTGGTAGTGAATTATCGTTCGCCGGATGCCGTCCAGCAGATCCAGGCGTTCGTTCCCTCCGTCGACCGGGTGATCGAGCTGGCGCTCGGCGCCAACCTGGAGCTCGACCTGGCGGTGGCCAGGCCGCTGACCACGATCGTGACGTACGCGGCCGAGGCCGCCAATCCCGAGCTCCCGGTCCGGGCCTGCATGTCGGCCAACGTCAACCTGAAGTTCGTGCTGCTGTACGGCGTGGCGGCGGCCGCGCTCGATCAGGCGGCCGCCGATATAACGGCCGCGCTGGCCGCGGGCGACCTCACCGGCCTGCCGGTGCGGAAGTTTCCGCTGGCCGCCACCGCCGCCGCGCATGAGGCAGCCGAGGGTGGCTTTGCCGGCAAGGTCATCGTCACCCCTTAGCCCGCGGCGGCCTCGACCCGTAGCGCCCGGCAGCTTACCCGCAGCCCCGGGCGGCCTTGAGCCGTAGCCTCGGGCGGGCCCTGCGGGCAGCACGGACCGGCGGGTGAGGCGATCTGCCCGGACAAGACGCCGTGTCGGGAAGGACGGCTAGGGCAGCTTGTATCAAGGGGGGACAACGCAACGGGCGACGCGGGCGGGGGACGCCTGCCCGGGCGCTACTTCTTCGGGAATACCCCGGTGTTCTTGGTTCCGCCCCACATGACCTTCGTGCCGACCCGGTCGCGTCGGCCGGAACCTCCGCAGGTGCGGCAGGGCCGGAACGAGCCCTTGTAGAAGCTGCCGAAATGCCTGCCCGTCATGTTGCAGGTAGGGCACTTCCTGAGCGGATGAATGCGTGTCGACACCACGTAACTGAGGCCGACAATGACAACAACTACTAGCGCTACCATGCCTGGGGCTCCTTCACTTACCCGCGCAGGAACCGCCCGCCCCTATGCCGCCTTACCCGCAGGCCGGGTGCTTCAGATTCCCGTCACAAGTTGACCACCGCCGTGGGCACCAGGATCAGGTCCTCACCCTTAGTGCCGACTCACTAGCTCAGAGTAAGCCACCACGACTTAGTCTGTGAAGGGATTTTGTCATGGCGGCTCGTAAAATGAGCGTAGTTACCTAATTTCAATTACCGCATCAGTGACATCAGCGGTATGCGCTAATGCCGAGCTTTACCGCGAGACCCAGGCCGCACAGGCTGACGAAGACACGGAACGCTCCGGCGGGTGCCTTCCGGGCGATCTTGGGCCCGATCCACCCGCCAATGAGGAAGCCTGCGGCGAGCGGAGCCACAAAAGTCCACCTGACATCGCCGAACAGCGCAAAGCACACCGCGGCCATGGCATTCGCCAGCCCCGAGACGGCGTTCTTAACCGCGTTGACCTTGACCAGCGATTCCTCAATCATGACGTTGAGCACCACGAGCAGCATGACCCCCGCGGCGGCACCGAAATACCCGACGTACATCGCGACAGCGAACAGGGCGATGCGCTGAACCAGGCGATGCCCTTCATCTGGCGCAGGTGCCAGCTTCCTGATCCTGGGCTGAACCAGGAGCACCACCGAGGCGGCCCCGATCAGCACCGGCACCACGACCGTGAAGGTACTGGCCGGAGTCACGAGCAGCACCGTCGCCCCGGCCGCACCGCCAAGTGCGGTGACGGCGCCGAGACGGAGCACCAGGCGCCCCTGCCCGGCGAGTTCCGGCCTGGAACTCGCCGCCGAGCCGGCGCCGGTGAGTACGAGCGACACCGTGTTGGTCATGTTGGCGCTGAGCGGCGGCACGCCAAGCGCGAGCAGCACCGGGTAGCTGACCAGCGATGCGATGCTCACCACCGTACTGAAGATGCCGCCCAGCGTTCCGGCAGCTAGCAGCACCAGTACCTCAGAGAATTTCATCCGAAGCCAGGATCGCGCAGTTGCGGGCGCCACGCATCCCGCCAAGCCCGCCAGCGGCTGTGATTCCTATCGCATACGGTCCAGGGAGTCATACGGCCCAATCGAATCTGCCAGCGGGGACGCGCAGCCTGCCGCGAGCGCTGATTGTTAATCCGATCCGTCTCTTCGGCGCTAACCCGCGGGTCTACTGACCACCCAGAATCCTCACTTACGTGGATTCTCTTAATCGATGTACAGGTGGTCACAGCGCTCGTTCATAATCAGTTCCGGCGTCGCAGGGCTGATGTCGGGGACCTGACCCAATGCCGCTCAGCTTCTCCGTCGCAAAATGCCCAGACGTATCACCTCTCCAGTCCCACCAGCCACAACACGACACCAGGCAGCTTTTCCGAATTCATTGTGGATCGCTACCGCCTTGACAAGACGGTAGCGATCCACAATGACGATTTCCCCCTTCACGACGGTGCCGCGGCCGGCGTGAGAACACGCCTTCACCGTCTGAGGAGCCCGGTTCGCGGAGCGCGAAATTACTTTGAGCTCAAATGATTTGACATGGAAACAGCGTGAGATAGAGACTGAGCTGCGTGAGCGAAGCACGAGCGGCATGGTCGCGGAAGGACACGCCGCCGGACCGCGCAGCGCCGCCGGGCCTTGAAGCGACGCCGGGCCTTGAAACGCCGTCAGGCCTTGAAACGCCGTCAGGCCATGCAGCGACCCGCGAGGAGCCGGGAATCGGGTCCACGGGAGCGGGCTGCGGTCCGGAACCGGCCGCCGTGGGGTGGCTTTGGGGGGACCCGGCGGACGGAATCCCATCCGATGCGCCGCTGTACGCGCTGCTGCTGGCCGCCTCCCGGATCATGGGTGCGTTCTACGCGGGCACATTGACCCAGGCCGGGCTCCAGATCACCCCGGCGGGCCTTGGCGTGCTTCGAGTGCTGCTGGCGGTCGATGGCCTCAAGTCCAGTGACGTCGCAGCCCGCGGGTGGTCATCGCCCGGAACGCTGACGTCGGTGGTGAACACGCTGGTACGAGAGGGCTATGTCGAGCGCCGCAGCGATGCCGTTGACCGGCGGGTGGTCAGGCTGTTCGTAACCGACAAGGGACGGCGCATCTGCGAGGACTACTACTCCCTGGCCGGACCCTACTGGCGCGACGCGTTCAGCTTCGTAAGCCCGGACGACGAGCCGGTCATCCGCAAGTTTTTCGTTGACATGATCGACCGATTCGGTGAGCTGACAAGGAAGGAGCGCGGCAAGTGACGCCAGACGTCGGGCCCGCGATACGCACGGAAGACCTGCGCAAGACATATAAGTCGTCCCGCGGGGACGTGGCGGCGGTGCGGGGCATCGACCTCAGCGTCGATTCCGGCCAGTTCTTCGGGCTGCTGGGACCGAACGGCGCGGGCAAGTCCACCACGATCGGCATGCTCACCACGCTGGTTCTGCCCACCGGTGGCCGGGCGTGGGTGGCAGGCAAGGACGTCGTCGCCGATCCGGTCGGAGTGAAGCGCAGAATCGGTGTGGTCACCCAGAACAACACGCTCGACATGCAGCTGACCGTGGCGGAGAACCTCGAGTTCCGCAGCAGGTTCTTCGGTCTGGGGCTGCGCGAGGCGTCCCGCCGCGCCACGCAGCTGCTTGAGGTGTTCGGCCTCGCGGACCGGCGCAAGGCGATGTCCACCGACCTGTCGGGCGGCCAGGCGAAGCGATTGCTGATCGCCCGTGCCCTGGTGCACCGGCCGGACGTGCTCTTCCTCGACGAGCCCACCGCTGGGCTTGACCCGCAGACCCGGGTGAACCTGTGGGATATCCTTCGCGTGCTGCACGGCGAGGGGCAGACCATCTTGCTGACCACGCATTACATGGAAGAAGCCGAGGCGCTGTGCGAGCAGGTCGCCGTGATTGACCACGGCGAGGTCCTCGCCTCCGGCACCGTGAACGAGCTGAAGGATAGTACGGGCGCGGAGACGGTGATCACGGTCAGGTACGAGGAGGCGGTTCCCGAAGGCGTCACCGCCCGGGCCGGACTGGCCGATCGCGCCGGAGTCAGCAAGGTGGAAACCGATGGCGACTACATCCGGGTGTTCACCCGCGAACCCGAGGGCGTGCTCGGTGAGCTCGTGACCGTAGGTTCGGCCGCTGGATTGACCGTGCGTGACGCGACTCAGCTCAAGCCAAGCCTGGAGACAGTGTTCCTTACCCTGACCGGACGGGAGTACCGGGAGTGACTACCACCACTAAGAAAGCCCCACCCGCCGCGGCGGAACACCCCGGGGTGCCCTCGGCCTCTGAGGTTGCCGCCCTGATCGCCGAGGCGCCGGAGCCGAGTCCCACCCTGATCAAGACCTTCAACGCCATGATGGCCCGGGAGTTCCGGGTGCTGCGGCGCAACGCCATCGCCACCTTCACCCGGGCCGTCATGCAGCCACTGCTGTTCGTCTTCGTCTTCGCCTATGTGTTCCCGAAGATCGGCGGCGGCTTCAATCTCGGTGCGGGAGCGGCGGCGTCCTCCGGTGCCCGCGCCGCGGGCACCATCAACTTCGCCACCATTCTCGTGCCTGGCCTGATGGCCTCGATGCTGCTCATGCAGGGCATCATGGCCGTGACGTTCCCGCTGGTCATGGAGTTTTCCTGGCAACGCACGATCGAGGACAGGGCGCTCGCTCCGGTGCCGATCAAGGTTCTGGCGATACAGAAGATCACCGCGGGTGCCGTCCAGTCGTTCATCGGCGCGTGCATCGTGTTCCCGATCGTCCTGCTCGTGCACGCGGCGGGTCAGGCTCCGCACGTGCACGTGACCAACTGGGGCCTGTTCGCGCTCATCCTGGTCTTCGCGTCGCTGCTCACCTCCTCGCTCGGGCTGCTACTCGGCACGATCATGGATCCACGCAAAATGCAGATGCTGTTCGCCGTGATATTGCTGCCCGCCACCATGCTTGGCTGCGTCTATTACCCCTGGTCGGCGCTGCACCACATCCGCTGGCTGCAGATCGTGGTGCTGATCAACCCCATGGTGTACATGTCTGAGGGACTGCGCGCCGTGCTGACCCCGAGCCTTGGGCACATGCCGATGTGGGGAGTATTGCTCGCGCTGGTCGGCGGCACGGTGGTCTTCAGCTACCTGGGCACCCGTACCTTCACCAGGCGAGTTCTCAACTAACGCCACGGAAGAGCTTGCGCCCGGACGAGCTTGCGCCCGCAAGAACTCGAGAACCCGGGTCCGGCGGGAATACCGCTTAAGGGTTCATTGCTGTTAGTCTTGGTTGCCAATAGCCCGGTGATTTACTGCCGGGCGCGCAAAGCGGAGGACCACCTCCCACCCAGTCGGCCTGGTGTCACACCAAGGCAGGCGGGTCTGGCCAGACGTCCTGGACGGTGCGTGCGCAAGCGCGTACGGTGCTGGGGCCCCCTGGCACGGCGCATTCCCGTGGCAATGTGCGGGACGGCGCCGTTGTTGTGGTTGCCCCGCGGAGCGCATCGCTCGCGGGGCTTTTCTCGTTGCGGCGTCCTCTGGGACACCGCCACCGGAGGAACTCCCGGGCATGATGGCCATGACGTCGCCGGAAAGGCCGGCGACGGAGGTGAGGCTCAGGAGGTCACATCAGCACCGAAGCCCGTATCAACGAGCGCATCCGTTCTCCCGAAGTCCGGCTGGTCGGACCCAAAGGAGAGCAGATCGGGATCGTCTCGGTCAACGACGCGCTTAAGCTGGCACAAGAAGCCGATCTCGACTTGGTCGAGGTCGCACCCACAGCCCGGCCACCGGTCTGCAAGCTCATGGACTACGGAAAGTTCAAATACGAGTCTGCGGTCAAGGCCCGGGAATCGCGTAAAAACCAGACGCAGACGGTCGTCAAGGAGATCAAGCTCCGCCCGAAGATCGATCCGCACGACTACGGCACCAAGAAAGGCCATGTCGAGCGGTTCCTGAAGGCGGGTGACAAGGTCAAGGTGACGATTATGTTCAGGGGACGTGAGCAGTCGCGTCCTGAACTAGGCTTCCGTCTGCTGCAGCGTCTCGCCGGGGACGTTGAAGAGCTCGGCTTCGTGGAGTCGCAGCCCAAGCAGGACGGGCGGAACATGATCATGGTGATCGGCCCGCATCGGAAGAAGAGCGAGGCAAAGGCGCACACGGCGCACACGGCGCAACCGCAAAGCCGGTCGGTGCCGAGCCCGCGCGTCGCCGCTGCAACGCCTCAGGAAGCTCCGGAGCCTGCGGAGAACGAGCCCGCCGCGGATGGCGCCGCCGTACCGGGTCCGGCCTAGCCGGTAGCGTTACCTGGCGGTATTAAGCCCCGGACGGGGTTAGCGCCGGGGCATGGTTACTGCTGCGCGCTGTGGAAGTCTCAGGGTTTTAGAGGGGTTTGGGTCAGCGTCGTGGCACGATGCCATGGCGAAGACGACAGGAGTAGCTGCCGCCTCTACCGGGCGGCAGTCCAAGAATGGAGACGACGGCCACCATGCCGAAGATGAAGACACACAGCGGGACCGCCAAGCGGTTCCGGCTGACCGGCACCGGTAAGGTCATGCGCCGCCGCGCCAACCGAGGCCATCTGTTCGAGCACAAGTCGTCCCGCCTGACGCGGCGGCTCTACGGGGAAGTGACGCTCGCACCCAGCGACGTCAGGGAGATCAAGAAGCTGCTGGGCAAGTAGCCCGGCCCGCGTTAGGGAGACAGAACAATGGCACGCGTCAAGCGGGCGAACAACGCCCACAAGAAGCGCAAG
>PMST01000354.1 GCA_003168295.1 Actinomycetota bacterium | reverse complement strand
CCAAGGTGGAGATCATCGCCCGGGCGGTCGCCAACCTGGACCCGGCCGAGGCCCGGGCGGCGGAGGCGCGGGTGCTGGAGCGGGCCGGGCGGCTGACGCCGGGCGGGCTGCGGTCCGCGATCGCCGCCGCGGTGATCGAGGTCGCGCCGGACAAGGCGGTCAAGCGGCGAGAAGAAGCCGCGCGGAACGCCCGGGTGCAGCGGTGGCTGGAAGACTCCGGCAACGCTGCCCTGATGGGCCGCGAGCTGCCCCCGGCCGAGGTCCTGGCCGCGGACCAGCGCATTTCGTGGTGGGCGGGGCAGCTCCGCGCCGCGGGCCTGGACGGGGATATGGATCAGCTGAGGGCCCGGGCCTATCTGGACATACTCCTCAATAAGGACTCCCGCCCCGCCCGGCCGGCCGCGGGCCAGGACGGCCCGGGCTGCGAGGACCGCGAGCCCGGCGGACCGGACGGCGGGAACAGCGGGGACGGCGGCGTGCCGGATGACCGCGGAGATGGCGGGTCAGGACCTTCCGGCCGGGACGGGCCATGCCAGCCGCCGACGGCCAGCGTGCTGCCGGCCGGGTTCGCCGGTGACCTGCACCTGACCACCCCGCTGGCCGTCCTGCTGAACCTGGCCGAACGGCCCGGCGAGATCGCCGGCCTGGGACCTGTCGACCCGGCCCTGGCCCGCGACCTGGCCCACGCGGCCGCCCAGAACCCCAGGACCACCTACTGCGTCACCGTCACCGACGAGCAAGGACACGCCATCGGCCACGGCTGCGCCCGNNCGGCGACCACGACCCGCCCGGCAGATCTGGCACCGGTCCCCGGCCGGGATTCACCTTCACCGCCTCCGGCCAGGACGGGCCGCCCGGCGGCTACGGCAGCTGGCGGCTGTCCACCCGGGATCCCCGGACAGCCGGACCTGCTGATCGAGCTTGACCCGATCGCCATCGACACGTGTGATCACCGGTTCGAGGCCCGCGGTCATGATCCGGGGGTCAAGCTGCGGCACCTGGCCCAGATCCGGCATGCCACCTGCACCGGGCCGACCTGCCGCAGACCGTCCCGGCAGTGTGATTTCGAACATAACATCCCGTATGAGGCGGGAGGCCGAACGTGTTTGTGTAATACGGGTCCTAAGTGCAGGCATGAGCACCGGATCAAGCAGGATCCCCGGTGGAAAGTGGAACAGATCACCCCGGCTACCTTCCGCTGGACCGCCCCGTCCGGCCGCCAGTACACCACAGAACCGACCCGCTACCCAATATGACGGGAGCATAGGGCGAAAGTGGCTCCTGGCCATGTTGAAGGATCTGATTTCTTGCTGGGGTGGCGTCCGATAGAGATATTGACTTGCTCCTGAGTGCGACTGACTGATTCGCTGAGGCCATGACGGCTATAGCCAGGTCGGCTGCGGCCGTTGCTGGTGTGCCGGCTTTGCTGGGGTACCGCGGCTCGCCGGAGCTGGCGATGGAACGCGGCACGGTGCTCCTTTACCACGGTTTCTCTGGGACCAAGGAGCGCGTTGAGTATTACAGCACCGCGCTCGCTGAGGCCGGTTTCCTCGCGGTGAGCCTGGATGCGGTCGGTCACGGTGAACGCCGGTGGCCTGACTTCGACGTGATCTTCAACGACGACCGCTGGGATGAGCAGTTCGAGGCGACCGAAGCCGACTTCCTGAAGCTCATCGACGACACCGCCACCGAGGTGCCGTCGATCATCGATGACCTGCTGGCCCGCGGCTGGGCCCGGGAGGACCGGATCGGCATCGGCGGTCGCTCGCTCGGCGGCAACGTGGCTTACGCGTCCGTCCTCGCAGACAAGCGTGTGCGGGCGGCGGCACCCGTCGTGGGTTCACCGGAATGGACCCTGCCGCGGGCACACAGCCCGCACCACCACGCGGACCGGTTCTTTCCTGCGGCGGTCCTGTCGCAGGCCGCGGAGTGCGACGAATATGTTCCGGCCGGAGGAATCCGCGACTTTCACGCCAAGCTTGAGCCGTGGTACGCGCAGGAGCCGGAGAGAATCCAGTACATCGAGTATCCAGGCGTCGGGCACTTTCTGAGCCCAGAGCTTAATGCGAAGACCTGCCGTCGGATGGTGGCCTGGTTTCAGCGATGGCTAACGGGGTGATGATCCCGTACTCGTGGATCTTGCGGTAGATCGTGGCCCGGGATATGCCCAGTGATCCGGCTCCCTTGGCTTTGTTGCCCCGGTGGTCCAGCAGGGTCTGCACGATGGCGTCACGTTCTAGCGACTGCAGTGGGCTAAGCAGTCGGTGGCTCACGCTCCAGCATTCCGGCGGAAGGTCAGCAGGTGAGATTGTGCCGGTGCGCCGGTGCTGGACAACCCGTTTCAGGACGTGCCAGAGCTGCTCGATGTTGCCCGGCCAGTTCGACCGCAGTAGCAGGTGCATTGCCTCGGGCGAGCAGACCGGCGGACCGTGAGGGTTCAGCCTGGCCAGGAAAAACGGCACGAGCTCACGCAGGTCCTCGATGTGGTGGCGGAGCGGGGGAAGCTCCACGGCGCTGGGGAAGAACTTCAGCAGCCCGGCCAGGTCGCCGCCGGGCGGGCCCTGGCTAAGCGTGACCGCAACCCACAGAACTTCCTGCCTGCCCGTCGCCAGCGCTTGCTCGAGCGCTATCCACAGCGCCTGAAGCCGCACGGTGCTGAGCCGGTCCACGTGCCGAATGACCAGGCTCCCCTTGCCCTCCAGCAGTTCGCCAAGCAGGCGCACCATCCAGCCGTGATCACTGGCATCGGTCGCGTCCAGCACGTGGAATGCTCCGGCCGGGTTACGGCGCCGGTAGACAGCGCGCAGCAGCGCCAGCTTGCCGGCTCCGGGCTCGCCCTCCAGCGAGAGCCACTCGCCCGAGGCACAGGCCGTCTCCACCTGACGGCACCCGCGCAGCCACAGCGGACCGGAGCCCACCAGGGCAGGCCCGAACATCCGCGCCTGCCAACCTGCCCCGTCATCCACCGCGACCTGGCTGTCCGGCTCGATCAGCTTCACATGCACCACGCCGCTGCCGAGTCGCCGCCTGCCCTTCCCGCCCAGGGGACGGCAGTTCATCCGCGCCCTGGCCCCGGTCGGCAGCTCGACATCCACCTGAGTAGCGTGGTCACCGGTCAGCGCCTCGGCGGCATGGGCGAGGAGTGCGGCCTGGTCGCCAGGGTCGAGCGTGTCCCGCGCCTGGTCATTCATCAGCACCATGTCATTGGTCAGCGCGAAGACGAGCCCGCCAACGTGCCGGCAGGTCCGTAGGTACTCCCGCAGCAGCTCGAACTCCTCCGCGCTGCTGTCGTTGAGCAGGCCCTGCATGACCTGGCGGGCAGTGCTCTGGGCGAGCGCGATCAGCAGCCGGCCGGCGTCCTTGCGCCAGCTGGTCAGGTTCACGGCGCCGACGGCCTTACCGGAGATCGGGTGCCGGATCGGCACCGCGGCGCAGGCGAGGTCCTCAAGGTGCTCGACGTAGTGCTCGTGCCCGAACACGTGCGCCGCCTGGCCGCTCTCCAGCGCGGTGCCGATCCCGTTGGTGCCAGCGAACTCCTCCGCGTAGCTGAAGCCCGGCGCTAGCTGAACGCGGTCGAGGTGCCGCTCAAGATCGCGGTCGGCGGTCAGCCTGGACAACGCCACCCCGTGCGCATCGGTGAGAATGACGCTGACCGGCTCGCCCTGAAGACTTTCGTGCAGATTCTGCAGCATCGGCAGGGCGATGCGGGTTAGCGGAGTGTCGAGGTCAGGATCGCGGACGTAGGAGAGGTCAATGCGGTCGGCCGCGACATGCCACTGGAGGGAGCGCTGCCAAGACGCCAGGATCGTCTCACGCACCTGGCCCGGCTCGATGGGCTCCCCGGTCAGGAACCGTTCCCTGGCCTGGGCCAGCCGGCTGTCATCGGCCAGGGCCAGCAAGTCCGTGGCCTGGAGGCCGTTAGCGGCCAAGATGTTCATCGTGTCATCGGTTCCACATCCGCAGCCGCCGAGCCAAGGATCTGGCCCGACGGCTTGCAACGGGCACCGGCACCCTCAACCGGATGCGCGGCACGGCGAGCGTCATAACCACGGCGATGGCGATAGCCAGGCCGACGGCGTGCGCTCCTGCGATAGCCCCGGGTAGTTAGCCGTCGTTGGCGGCTGAGTTCCGGTGCCTGTCTTGCACGCTACGCCGGCCTATCATAACTAGCAACTTTTTTCCAGAATTATGCGACATGCTATTGAGGACTCGACCGGTCACGGCCGGGCCTGTCACCATGGCTGCCATGATCGGACGACTGCACCACGTGATCATGGACTGCCCGGATCCGATGGCGCTCGCGAGCTTCTACTCCGAACTGCTCGGACTGCCGGTCACCTACCGCAGCGACGACTTCGTGGTGGTCGCGGCCAACGACACGTCATCCGGCCTGGCCTTCCAGCTTGCTCCTGATCACCAGCCGCCGGCCTGGCCTGATCCGACCCGGCCGCAGCAGGTGCACTTCGACGTCATGGTGGAGGACGTGGCCGCTTCGGGCCCGCGCGTCCTGGCCCTGGGCGCGACCAAACTCAGCGACGAAGGCATCTACGCGGACCCCGCCGGTCATCCGTTCTGCCTCATCCGGCGGCCGAGATGGGCTCCGCCGATCCCAGGCTGACCGGCGTGCCCCGGCTGGAACCTGACCGCCGTCGCTTCGGCATACTGCCTTCATGCTGATTGGCGTAGGACTGGATCCCCGGCTCGGCCTGACCTTCGCGCAGCTGCGCACGGCGGCCCAGGAAGCTGGGCAGTTGGGATTCGAGAGCCTGTGGACTCCGGCCGGGGGCGTGCCGGACTCCTTTCACGTCTGCGCGGCGTGGATGCAGGACACCGCGCTGCGGACGGGGATTTCCGTGGTCCCCGGCCGGCCGCGAGCCGGGCTCGGTCCCGATGACCATGTATATCCGGGTCTGCATCGACGACGACGTGGCCGCAGCGCGGCAGGCGCTGGGAGCGCAGGTGCTCGGCTACGCCATGGGGCGGCCCGGCATCCCGCAGAATGCCGGCTACCGGGGGCTGTTCGGTCAGATGGGATTCGATGAGGAGCTGACGGAGCTGGAGGAGCGACGGGACAAGGGCGCGACCCTGCTCGAGCTCGTGGCCGCCACCCCGGACGAGATGCTGCATTCGGTGGGTTACTACGGTCCCGCCCCCGCGCCGGCCGCTTTGGCCCGGCTGAGCGCCGGGCTGGAGGAGGCCATCGTCCGGGTCATCACGGCCCGCCCCGGCCTTGAGCCCGTCCGCGAAGCCATGGCCGCGCTGACGCCGACCCTGATCCGGGCGGCCTGACCTGCCCTGCGCGATCCGGAAGACGGTGACTGGGTGCTGGGTGAGAGCATTCGCTGAGTGCTGGGTGAGAGGATCGGAGCCGGAGGTGGGCGGTATGTGGGAACGGCTGGAGCGGCGCGAGATCAAGCGGCGGGCGCCGCGGGCCGGAACGCAGGGACAGGAAGGCGTGGCCGGCACCCGGCCGCGGCCGGACCTGCCCCCCGGCACCGATCTGCTGCCCCAGATCCGTCACATCGTCATCTTGATGATGGAAAACCACTCCTATGACAATTACCTCGGCATGCTCACCGGACGGGGCGAGGGCCTGCCGCTCGGTCCCGACGGCGCCCCTGCGGCAGTCAACTTTCTCCCGAACGGGCAGTCGTTTCCCGCGCACCGCCTGACTTCCACGGTCCAGGCGGAGAAGAACCCGACCCAGACCTGGCACGCGACCCATATCCAGTTCGGCGGCGGCAGCAGCGACGGCTTCGCGCGCAGCGTCGCCGACACGGTGCCAGGCGCCGACCCCGCGGTGCCGATGGGTTACTGGACGGAGCAGGAACTGCCGTTCTACTACGGGCTGGCCCGCACGTTCCCGCTGGCCGACCACTGGTTCTGCTCCTGCCTGGGCCCGACGTTCCCGAACCGCAGGTTCCTGATCTCAGGCACGGCCCACGGGCTCATCGACGACCTGGCCTGGGATGTGGTCGATTATCCCGAGGCCGGGACGATCTTCGACGCGCTCACCAACAACGGCATCTCCTGGACGAACTATCACAACGTGAACCCGGTCGGGGTGCGGCTCAAACGACTGTTCGGCGGGCGCGGGCTGACCGCCGTCCGGCGGCTGGCCCAGGTCGGCCGGTGGCTGCCGCCGGTGCTGAACGCGGCCATCGGCAACAAGTCGTTCACCGCCGACATCTACCCGCTCGGCCTGGCCCGGTGCATCCTGCACCTGGGCACGCTGCAGCGGTTCTTCGCCGACGCCGACGCGGGCACGCTGCCCTCGGTCAGCATCGTCGACCCGGACTTCGGCGCGTTCTCCGAGGAGAACCCGCAGGACATCGCCAAGGGCGAGTCGTTCGCCGCCGAGGTCGTCAACCGGGTCATGCACGGCCCGGCCTGGCCCCAGACGCTGCTGATCTGGCTGTATGACGAGCACGGCGGCTACTACGACCACGTCCCGCCGCCCGCGGCCGTGGCGCCCGACGACGTGCCCGCGCACAACTACCAGCTCGACCTGCCATCATGGCTGCGCATGCTGCTGCGTCCATTGTTCGGCAAGGCCTTCGCGCAGCTGGCGAACCTCGACGCCGGCCCCTCGGACTACACCCGCTACGGTTTCCGGGTTCCCGCCGTCCTGGTCTCCCCCTACGCCCGCCCTGGCTACCTGTGCGGCCAGACGCTTGATCACACCTCAGTCCTCAAGCTGATCGAGGAAAAATGGAACCTGCCGCCGCTGACCCGCCGGGACGCCGCCGCGCAGTCGCCGCTCGACGCCCTGGACCTGGACGCCCCGCCGGCCTTCCTCACTCCCCCGGACCTGCCCCCGCCGACCCTGCGCTGGGGCTCCTGGCCCCTGTGACTGGCCGCTGTGACTGGCCGCTGTGACTGGCCGCTGTGAGGAGTGAACCCGGACGCGGGTGGCCGGTGGCCGTGGGCTTGCGGCACTGTCCGTTCCGTAAATAATTGGTCTTCCCGCCGGTCACGGGGCGGATGCCGGAGCATCCGCCCGGTGCCGGAGCCGAGCCCTAGGGCCCCTAGCCGTGCAGCAGGGGCTTGCCGAGCGGGAGCCGCGCCGTGCCGCCGGTACCGGCTGACGCCGCGTCGAAGAAGAGGTACACGCCGAGGGCGGCGAACACCAGCACGACGTAGCCGGCGGTCTTGATCAGGCCGGACGAGGGCACGCCCGCCGCCGACGCGCTCTCGTAGCCGAGCAGCAGGAGCAGCAGCGCGAGGTCGACGAGCACGAACAGCACACTGAACGACAACGGCAGCCGCAGTGTGGCCAGGGTGAGCATCACGATGGCGACCAGCCAGGCGATCAGGAACAGCTTGACGGTGGCGAGTACGGCGGTGGCGGTGATAGCGAACCAGTTGTGGTCCAGGCCGAGCACGAGGACCGCGTAGCTCAGCCAGAAGGTGCCGAAGATCCCGAATATGGCGGCCACCGCGCTCTGGCCGACGGCCGCGGCCCAGATCGCGGCCAGGAGCAGGCCCAGGGCCGTGGCCGCCAGGATGATGGCCAGGGGGGCACCGAGAACTCCGGCCGGTACGACACCGACCAGGGCCAGGCCGAGGGCGACCGAACCGACGATGAAGCTTCCCAGGCCCAGCATGGCCGGGTCGCCCGCCATCGGTCCGACCACGGGCGCCGCCACGGCGGCCTCGGCGGCGGGGGCAGTTGACCGGCCAGATTCGCCGGCGGTGGCATCAACAGTGGTCATTCTTTCGCTCCTTCGTTGAGAGCGCCCCGCGAATACGGGCTCACTGCATCAATACGTCCGGCACCGGACACATGTGTTCTCACTTTGAACCAGGCCCCCCTTGCCGGGGGGTCCGAACGGTTCAGCTGATCGCGGTAACGATTCCGTACTCATGGATCTTGCGGTAGATCGTCGCGCGCGACATGCCAAGCGCCTCGGCCGCCCGGACCTTGTTGCCATCGTGATCCTGCAGGCTCTGCACGATCGCGTCGCGCTCGATCGACTCCAGCGGCGACAGCAGCCTGCGGCTCACCGTCCAGCACTCGGGCGGCAGGTCCTTCGGCATGATCACGCCCGCCCGGCGGCGCTGGACGACCTGCTTGAGCACTTGCCACAGCTGCTCGGTATTGCCCGGCCAGTTGTGTCGCAGCAGCAGCTGCATCGCCTCAGGCGAACAGGTCAGGCGGCCCTGCTGGCTCAGCCGGGCCAAGAAGAACGGCACCAGCTCGTGCAGGTCCTCGATGTGATGGCGCAGCGGCGGGAGCTCGACCGTGCCCTGGAAGAAACGCAGCAGCCTGGTCAGGTCGGCGGCCGCCTGCTTACGGTGCAGCGTGATGGCCACGCGCAGCTCGTCCTGGCCGTCTTCGCGCTTGCCGTCGTCGCGCTGGCCTTCTCCGCGCTGGGCGTTCCGCGCCTCTTGCAGCGCGCTGGCCAGCGAGTGCATCTGCCGGGCGGTGAGCACGTCGACGTGCCGGATCACCAGCATGCCCGAGCCGTCGAGCAGCTCGCGGCGGGCCTTGGTCAGCCAGTCCTGGGAGGCCGAATCCGCGTCGAGCACGTGGAACGGCGCGGCCGGGTTCCGCCGCTGGTGCACGGCCCGGGCCAGGGCCAGCTTGCCGACCCCGGTCTCGCCCTCAATCGTCATCCAGTCGGAGGAGTCGTAGAGGGCCTCGGCCTCACGGCACGCGCGCAGCCACAGCACGCCGCTGCCGACCAGGCCGGGCAGGTACATGGCCGATCTCGGGACCGGCATCTCGGGCACGGCGACGGCGGCCGCGACGAGCTTGACGTGGACCACGCCGTCGGCGAACCGGCCGTCATCCGAGATGCGCCGGCAGAACATCCGCGCGACCACGCCGCTGGGCAGGTCGACCGAGACCGCGCCCGGGCTGCGCCGGGCCAGCGCCTCGGTAGCGTGGCCGATCAGAGCGGACTGGTCGCCGGGGTCGAGCACCTGGCGAGCGTGGTCGTTCAGCATGACGACGTCGTTGCCGAGCGCCAGCACGATGCCGCCGGTCCGCCGGCAGGCCCGCACGTACTCCTGCAGCAGGTGCAGGTCGCGGCTGCTGCCCGCGGCCAGCAGGGCCTGGGTGATCTGGTCGGCGGTGGACTTGACCAGGGATATCAGCAGCGGGTCGGCGTTCTTGCGCCAGCAGGTCAGGTCGATGACGCCGACGGTCTTGCCCGTGACCGGGTCGTGAATGGGGACGCCGGCGCAGGCCAGGCCCTCCAGGTGCTCGGCGTAGTGCTCGTGACCGAAGACGTGGGCCGGGCCGCCAGACTCCAGCGCGGTGCCGATGCCGTTCGTACCGACGTGCTCCTCGGCGTAGCTGAAGCCGGGGGCCAGCTTGACGCCGTCCAGGTGACGCTCAAGATCGTGGTCCGCGGTCAGCCTGGTCAGCACCAGCCCGGCCGCGTCGGTCAGGACAATGCTGATGGGCTGGCCGTCGAGCTGCTCGTGCAGGTTCCGCAGCACCGGGTCGGCGGTCCGGGCCAGCGTGGTCTCCAGGTCGGGATCGCGCAGGTAATTCAGCTCGATGTGGTCCGCGGCGACGTTCCACTGGCGGGACCGCCACCACGACGCCAGGATCGGTTTGCGGACCACACTCGCGTCGACTGACTCGGCGGACAGGAACCTGTCCCTGGCCTCGGCCAGCCGGTCTCTTGCCACTTGCAGCGACGATGATGCACGTGCCATGCAGCCTCCCCCACCACTTATCTCCGGCCGGAGGCACAGCCGGGCGCGGAATCGGATTCGGGTTTACCCGCCCATTACAAAGTAAACCCCACGTTGCCGGCCACTGTCTCAAGTTGAGACCGCCGATTTATCCGCCGAGGCGTTTTCTCAGGCCCATGGATGCCCACGACGAGAGCATGGCCGAAGAGACTTTCAACCCCTGGAGCATCGTAAATCTCGTATTTCATCACCTAGCGGGCGAGGGCCTTCATCCGGTCCTTGGCGAAGCGGGCGACCCGGGCGTGCCCGCGGCCGAGCTGCTGCGCGCGCTGGGCATCAGGCCGGCCGCCGAAGGTAACCGGCAAGCTTCCGAAAAAGTTAAGGAGCAGCTCGCAGAGCTCCGCGCCGCCTTCGACGTGTCTCATGTTGAGAGCTCATGACCTCGGTAATCGAGGTGTGATGCAGAACACAAGGACTTTCGGGGCCGTCGGCAGCCCGAGCAGCCGCAAGGCCACGCTAGCCCGAGAGGCCGATCTATAAGCCTGTCGGGGGACATGACCCCGGACCCCGGATACCCGTCCAGAAAGGGGTGACGATGAGTCGCCAGAGTGTCGCCAAGGCTCACCAGAAAATCCAGGAGCTGTCCTGGGAGCCGCAGTACCACGAGCCTGTGTCCCAGTACGGGACGGACTACACGTTCCACAAGGCACAGAAGAAGGACCCGCTGAAGCAGGTCCTGCGGTCCTACTTCCCGATGCAGGAAGAGAAGGACAACCGCGTGTACGGCGCACAGGACGGCGCCATCCGCGGCAACATGTTCCGCCAGGTGGAGGAGCGCTGGCTGGAATGGCAGAAGCTGTTCCTGTCCATCATCCCGTTGCCGGAGATCTCAGCGGCGCGCGCCATGCCGCTGCTGTTCCGCACGGTTCCCAACCCGGAGCTGCACAACGGCCAGGCGATCCAGATGATCGACGAGGTACGTCACTCGACGATCCAGCAGAACCTCAAGCGCCTGTACATGAACAACTACATCGACCCGGCCGGCTTCAACAACAGCCTCCGCAACTTCCAGAACGACTACTGCGGAACCATCGGCCGGCAGTTCGCCGAGGGCTTCATCACCGGTGACGCCATCACCGCCGCTTCGATCTACCTGACGATCGTCGCGGAGACGGCGTTCACGAACACCCTGTTCGTGGCCATGCCGGCCGAGGCCGCGGCCAACGGCGACTTCCTGCTGCCGACCGTGTTCCACTCGGTCCAGTCCGATGAGTCGCGGCACATCTCCAACGGCTACGCCACGCTGCTGATGGCGCTGTCGGACGAGAGCAACCACCAGCTGCTCGAGCGCGACCTGCGCTACGCGTGGTGGAACAACCACCGCGTGGTGGACGCCGCCATCGGCACGTTCATCGAGTACGGCACCAAGGACCGCCGCAAGGACCGCGAGTC
>PMST01000254.1 GCA_003168295.1 Actinomycetota bacterium | reverse complement strand
ACTCGTCGCATATGTACACGCCCGGACCGGCGATCAGCTTCTTAACCTGCTTTTGGCTCTTGCCGCAGAACGAGCACTTCAGCAGGTCCCCACCGTCACCGATGCGTGCCACCCAGATACTCCTTTACATGGTGCCGCCGCGACGGCCTTACCGGCCGCCTCCAGCGGACATGTCCCGCGAGGCCGTCAAAGCGCTTGTACATCGACGGTACCGCCTCCTGGGTTCCGATGGACACCATCAAACCCCTTCAGCGGCCCAGGAGGGAAGAGCTGAATCCTCCTGGTTACGATGACACTACCTCGATAGCGCGCTCGCTGCCCCTCTTGATCATGGTCAGTACGTCGTCGATGAGGCCGTATTCCTTGGCTTCCTCGGCGGTGAGGAACTTGTCCCGCTCGATGTCGCGGCGGACCTTCTCCTCGTCCTGGCCGGTGTGCCGGGCCAGGATGACCTCCATCGCGGCCCGCATCCGCAGGATCTCCCGCGCCTGGATCTCCATGTCACTGGACTGACCGTAGCCGCCCTCGGTGGCCGGCTGATGGATGAGGATCCTGGCGTTGGGCAGCGCCATCCGCTTGCCCTTCGTGCCCGCGGCGAGAATCACCGCGGCCGCCGAGGCCGCCTGCCCGATGCAGCAGATCTGGATGTCGGGCTGGATGAACTGCATGGTGTCGTAGATCGCCATCATCGACGTCATCGACCCGCCGGGCGAGTTGATGTAGATGGTGATGTCGCGATCGGGGTCGATGGCCTCCAGGGTCAGCAGCTGGGCCATGACGTCGTTCGCGGAGGCGTCGTCGATCTGGACCCCGAGGAAAATAATCCGCTCCTCGAAGAGCTTGTTGTACGGGTTCATCTCCTTGACCCCGTACGAGGTCCGCTCCACGAAGGACGGAAGCACGTACCGGGACTGCGGGGTCAGCAGCGCTGACTGAGGGCTCCGCAAGCTGGCTTCGCTCACGTTCGGCTCCTTTGGGTTGATCATGACAGGACACCCTCGGTGGGCACCTCGACAGCGCTGCGGATCACCTGGTCGACGAAGCCGTACTCCTTGGCTTCCTCCGCGGTGAACCAGCGGTCGCGGTCCGCGTCCCTCTCGATCTCCTCGATCGGCCGCCCGGTGTGGAAGGCGGTGCGCTCGAACAGCGTCCGCTTGATGTACAGCATCTGCTCGGCCTGAATCCTGATGTCGGACGCGGTACCGCCGATGCCTCCCGACGGCTGGTGCATCAGCACCTGGGCGTGCGGCAGGGCGTACCGCTTGCCCGGCGCGCCTGCCGTGAGCAGGAACTGTCCCATCGACGCGGCCATTCCCATCGCGTAGGTAGCGATGTCGTTGGGCACGTACTGCATGATGTCGTAAATGGCCATCCCCGCGTAGACCGAGCCGCCCGGGGAGTTGATGTAAATACTGATGTCGCGCTTGGCATCCTCGGAGGCGAGCAGCACGATCTCGGCGCAGATGCGGTTGGCGAGGTCGTCGTCGACTTGCTGACCGAGGAAGATGATGCGGTGCCGCAGGAGCCGCTGGAACAACTGCTCCCCGAACGGCAGTACCGGGGGCTCCGAGGCCGCCACGATCGACGGCGGTGATGGGCTCCACAAGGGCTGAGTCACACTGATTCACCTGCTCCAGTCACGTCTAGTGTCCTTGATGCGACCATAACGCGGGCACGGAACCCGATCGTCCCCGACAGGCCCCTGTTCGCTACTGGCGCACCGAGTTGCGGGGATGGCGGGAGGGTCACGATGGCCTTCAGGGCACGCGGCAACCCGTCCCCGCTCGCCGGGGCCGACCAGCGGTTACGGTGCTTCGTCACGCCTCGGTGTGGTCGGAATCGCCGACTTCGCTACGCCTCGGCGTCGTCCTCACCGGCGTTGTCCTGTTCGGCTTCGGCGGCGCCACCGGAAAGGCTTGCGTCCGGATCGGTCTCGGCCATCACTTCCGCGTCATCCCCGGCGGCGACCGCCTCACCGGCAGCCTCAGCGCCTGCCACGGGCGCGCCCAGGGCGGCCTTGATGTCGACCTCGTGACCCGACTCATCGGTCACCTTGACGCGCTCGGCGATCAGGTTCATCGCCTTGCCGCGAAGGACCTCGGCAGCCGCGAAGGACAGCTGGCCGCTCTCCGCGAGCTGCTGAGCCAGCCGCTCCGGGGCCACGCCCATCTGCTCGGCCTGCCGGGTGACGTAGGCAGAAAGCTCGGCCTGGTCGACACCGAGCTCTTCGGTGCGGGCCAGCTGGTCCAGGATCAGGCTGACCTTGACCGAACGCCGGGCCCGCTGGTCGATGTCCGCTTCGAACTGCTCCGGCGTCTGGTTCGACATCTCCAGGTAGCCGTCCAGGTCGGCGCCCGCCCGTTCGAGCTGCTGCAGGACCGAGTCCCGGTTATTCTTGGCCTCATCGGCCACCACGCTCTCCGGCAGCGGGATGTCGACCTTGTCGAGCAGGGCGTCCAGGGCGCGGTCACGCGCCTGGACCACCTGCTGCACGCTCTTCATCCGCTCCAGCTGGGCCCGGGTGTCGGCGCGCAGCTCCCCCAGCGTGTCGAACTCGCTGGCCAGCTGGGCGAACTCGTCGTCCAGGCCGGGCACTTCCTTGACCTTGACGCTGTGCACGGTGACGGTCACGTCGGCTTCGCGGCCGGCGAACTCGCCCCCGGCCAGCTCGGTGCGGAAGGTCGCCGAATCCCCGGCCGCCATGCCGGTCAGCGCCGTGTCCAGCCCGTCCAGCAACGATTCGCTGCCGACCTGGTAGGACAGTCCGCTGGCCTGAGCGTCCTCGACCGGCGTGCCATCCACGGTGGCGGATAGGTCAATGGAAACGTAATCGTCAGGCTGGACCGCGCGCTGCACCCCCTTGAGCGAGGCGAACCGCTCCTGCAGCGAGCCAAGATACTCGGCCACCTCGTCCGGGGTGACCAGGGTGTCATCGACGGTGACCGACAAGGTAGAGAAGTCGGGAAGCTCGAACTTCGGCCGGATGTCGACCTCGACGGTGAAGGTGAGCTCCTTGCCGTCGTCGATGCCGGTGATCTGCACCTCAGGCTGGCCGAGGGCATAGATGTCACCGTCGGCGACCGCCTTCGCGTACAGATCGGGTATCGCGTCGTTGACCGCCTGGTTGAGCACGACATCCCGGCCGACCCGGCGGTCGATCACGGGCGGCGGTACGCGGCCCGGCCGGAAGCCGGGGATGCGGACTTGCTGTCCGACCTCGCGGTAGGCCTTATCGAGGCTGGGCTTCAGCTCATCGAAGGGCACCTCGACGCTGAGCCGGACACGGGTCGGGCTCAGCTCTTCGACGTCAGTCTTCACGTCCGCGTCACTCCGGGATTAGAGATGGTAACTCAGCGCTGGATCGCTGAGAAGTCTAAGCCGTCAGTCTAGGGGCTAGCGGACTCTGACCACGCGCACTGGCGGAGGCTCGTCACTCCGGGGACGGTTATCCCCGATCAGGAGATGCAGCAGCCAGCTCACCAGCCCCACGATGATGGCACCCCAGAAGGCCGGCCCGAACCCGTTCACGTGGAACGGCAACGTCAGGTCGCCCGCGATGACGCTGGTCAGCCACAGCAGCAGGCCGTTGACGATCAGCGCGGCCAGGCCGAGCGTGAGGACGTAGAACGCGCAGCCGACGACCTTGATCAGCGGCTTGAGCGTGGCGTTGATGATGCCGAAGATAAGGGCCACCACGAGCAGGGTGCCCAGCTTCGACCAGCCGCTCCCGGTGAGCAGCTCAATCCCGGGGACCGCCGCGGTCGCGACGCCCAGGGCGGCAGCGGAGACCACCACCCGAAGAAGAAACTTCATAAACCCGATATTACTCGAATTTCCGCGTCGTGACGGGTGGGCACGCGAGGGCCGCGATGATGGCAGCGCACCCGTGAGGGAAACGGCGGTGGCACCACGCCGGGGAGGGAAACGGCAGTGGCAGCACGCCGGGGAGGGAACAGCGGTGGCAGCACGCCGGGGAGGGGAGGCCAGCTTCCCCGAAGCGGGTCACGCTAGCACTCTTGCGGGCCCTCCCCCACGGGCCGTCTACTGGTACCACGATTTGACCGGGAACCACGGGCTGCGTGGTCGACAGATGCTGTGGGGAGTGGGGGGCGGCATGCGTATCGTGCTGACATGGCTGCGCCTGGAGGCGCGGCGGCGCTGGGTGTCGCTGGTAGTGCTGGCCTTGCTCGTGGCGGTGTCGACCGCCACCGTGCTCACGGCGGCGGCAGGGGCTCGCCGTGGGGACACCGCGCTGGACCGGCTGGAGGCGCAGACGCTGCCCGCCACCGTGGCCGTGCTGGCCAACCAGCCGGGTTTCAACTGGAACAAGATCAAGGCGCTGCCCGAGGTGGCCGCGATGACCAGGTTCCCGGTCACTTTCAGCTCTGTGGTGGACGGCTGCCCGGGCGCCAGCACCGACTTCCCCATGATGGACGCGAGCTACGGCACGACGATCGAGCGTCCGGTGATCATCGCCGGACGCCGGGCTGACCCGAGCCGGGCTGACGAGGTGGTGGTTACGCCGCAGTTCCTGGCCACCTGCCACCACCGGCTGGGCGACACGCTGACCTTGGACCTGGCCACCCCGAAGCAGATCGACCAGGGCTACGACGGAAGTGACGGGGCACCGGCCGGACCCCGCGTGCGGGCTCGCATCGTCGGGGTGGGCAACGACACCTGGGACACGGTCACCGGCACCGGGCCCGGCCTGTACGGCGCCGTCATCTCCACGCCCGGTTTGTACGCGCACTACCCGGCCAACATGATCGGCACCAGCGCCGGCAGCAGCCAGTTGTACATCAACGCGCTGATCCGGCTGAAGGGCGGGGACGCGGCCGTGCCCGCGTTCCGCGCCGACCTGGCCCGGGTGACCGGCCAATCGAACATCGACGTGCCGACCATCCAGGGGTTCTGGGTCGGCCCGATACGCCGGATCACCCAGTACGAGACGGCGTGCCTGCTGGCGTTCGGCCTGG
>PMST01000233.1 GCA_003168295.1 Actinomycetota bacterium | reverse complement strand
CTGGGGGGGGTCGTCCCCCCCGAGGGCAAGGCCAAGCGTTTCATAACTGGGCGAGACGATCTCGTCGTGGTCGTCGGGGCGGCCGTAGACCACCTCCACCGTCACGTCGTCCGGGGTGAGCTCGCCCAGGGCCACCGAGACCCGCACCAGCAGCGCCGAACCCAGGCGCTGGCCCGTCGAGCCGGACGAGGCCTCCGACTCCACGTGCTCGATCCGCACCTGCGGCCACGCCTGCACCACGCGCTTCTTCCAGGCCGCCAGTTCCCTGGCGGGCCCGAACCCGTTCGCGTCGGCCAGCGCCCGGGACGCGATCGCGGCCGGCACGTACAGCTCCGTGACGTACTCCCGGACCATCCGCTCGGCCTGGACCTTCGGTCCCAGCGAGCGGAGCGTGTGCCGGATCCGCTGCACCCAGCCCAGCGGGATCCCGTCGTCGTCACGGTCGTAGAACAACGGTGCCACCGACTTGGCCAGCAGCTCGTACAGCGCCGTGGCCTCGAGCTCGTCGCGCCGGGCGGGATCGGCCACGCCGTCGGCCGACGGGATCTCCCACCCGTTCGCGCCGTCGTACCACTCGTCCCACCAGCCGTCCCGGACCGAGAGGTTGAGCCCGCCGTTCAGCGCGGCCTTCATGCCCGAGGTGCCGCAGGCCTCCAGCGGCCGCAGCGGGTTGTTCAGCCAGACGTCGCAGCCCTGCACCAGGGAGTGCGCCATGGCCATGTCGTAGTCCGGCAGGAACACGATCCGGCGCCGAACGTCCGCGGAGTCAGCGAACTGGACCAGCTGCTGGATCAGGGCCTTGCCGCCCTCGTCGGCGGGATGGGCCTTGCCCGCCACCACGATCTGCAGCGGCCGCGCCGGGTCGTTCAGCAGCTCGCTGAGCTGGGCGGGATCGTTCAGCATGAGCGTGAGCCGCTTGTAGGAGGGGACCCGGCGGGCGAACCCGATCGTGAGCACGTGATCGTCGAGCACGTCGTCGATCCAGGTGAGTTCGGCGCCGGACGCGCCCCGCTGGCGCCAGGACGCGCGCAGCCGGCGCCGGGTTTCGGCGACCAGCCGCGCCCGCAGCAGGTGCCTGGCCTCCCAGAGCTCGCCGGCCGGGGCGGACGCGGCCCGCTCCCAGTCCCAGCCGCTGGCCTCGCCGGGTGAGGTCCCGGTCAGGAACAAGACCTCCGGCGCCACCCAGGTGGGCGTGTGCACGCCGTTGGTGACCGAGCCGATCGGCACCTCGCGGGTGTCGAAGCCCGGCCACAGCCCGGCGAACATCTCCCGGCTCACCTGGCCGTGCAGCAGCGAGACGCCGTTGACCCGCTGGGCCAGCCGCATGCCCATGACGGCCATGTTGAAGACGTCCGGGTTGCCGCCCGGGTAGGTCTCCGCGCCCAGCGCGAGCAGCCGGTCGGTCGGCAGCAGCGGGTCGTCGGCGAAGTGCTCGGCGATCAGGCTGCGCTCGAACCGGTCGATGCCCGCCGGGACCGGCGTGTGGGTGGTGAACACGGTGCCCGCCCGGCAGACCTCGATGGCCTCGTCGAAGCTCAGCCCCTGCTCGGCGTACTCGCGGATCCGCTCCAGGCCGAGAAACCCGGCGTGCCCCTCGTTGGTGTGGAACACCTCAGGCGCCGGATGCCCGCGCAGCGCGCAGAAGGCCCGGACCGCGCGCACNNCCGCCGATGCCGAGCAGCAGCTCCTGCCTGAGCCGGTGCTCGCTGCCGCCGCCGTACAGCCGGTCGGTGACCTCGTGCAGGTCGGCCTCGTTCTCCTCGACGTAGGAGTCGAGCAGCAGCAGCGGGATCCGGCCCACCTGGGCCACCCAGACCTGGGCGGACAGCTGGCGGCCCGCGGCCAGGCTCACCGCGACCCGGACCGCGGAGCCGGCCGCGTCGCGGAGCAGCTCGAGCGGCAGCCCGTTGGGGTCGCCGGCCGGATAGCGCTCGGCCTGCCAGCCGTCGGCGGACAGCGACTGGGTGAAGTAACCGTGCCGGTACAGCAGCCCCACCGCGATCAGCGGGACGCCGAGGTCGCTGGCCGACTTCAGGTGATCACCGGCCAGGATGCCGAGGCCGCCCGAGTACTGCGGCAGCGCGGCGGTGATGCCGTACTCGGGCGAGAAGTACGCGATCGCGGCCGGACCGGCAGGACCCTGGGATCCGTCCTGGTTGGCGTACCAGCGGGGCTCGGCGGAGTACTGGCGCAGGTCCCGCTCGACCGCGCTCAGCCGGGCACCGAAATCCTCGTCGGCCGCGAGCGCGGCGATCCGGGCCGAGGGCAAGACGCTGAGCATCGCGATCGGATCGCCCCCTGAGGCCTGCCAGGCGGCCGGGTCGATCGACGCGAACAGGTCCGCGGTCGGCTTGTGCCAGGACCAGCGGAGGTTCAGCATCAGGTCGTGCAGCGCGGCCAGCGGCTCGGGCAGGGTGACGCGGACGGTGAATCTGCGAATCGCTTTCACGGAGAGACCATAGTGGGTCCGCCCCACCAACATCGAACCGCACCGCGGCCGCCGGTCATGGACAAATACGTTATGGTGGGAAAAAACATTCAAAGTATACGGAACGAACCGGGCTTTAACTCATCCGTCAAGTTCCACGCCGCCCGGCGGCCACGCCCCAGTTTTTGAAGGACCCTCCCGGGCTGGCATGAAACGCCCCAGGCTCGGTAGCGTGACGGGGTGATTGGACGAATCCCGATCCTTGACGTCGAGCCGGCGGTGGACTGCGGTCGCCGCCCGGCCAAGGCGGTTTCCGGCGAGACCTTCGAGGTCAGCGCCACGATATTTCGCGAGGGGCACGGCCTCATCAGCGCCGGCGTGGTGCTGCGAGATCCGCTCCGCAAGATGAGCCCGATAACGCGCATGCGCATGCTCGCGCCCGGCACCGACCGCTGGGGCGCCGAGGTGACCGTGACCCGTGAGGGCTCGTGGCGCTACCACGTGGAGGCCTGGTCCGATCCCATCGCGACCTGGCACCATGACGCGGCCATCAAGATACCCGCGGGCCAGGATGTGGAGCTGATGCTCACCGAGGGCGCAAAGCTGTTCGAGCGCCTCTCGCGGCGGATTCCGCAGCCGCCCGGGGCGGGCAGGCCGGCCGCGGCCCGGACCGCGCTGCGCGCGCTGGTGGCCACGCTGCGCGATCGCGGACTGACGCCCTGGGACCGGCTCGCGGCGACCGAGGACGCTGCCATCGCCGCCATCCTGGACGTCTGGCCGCTGCGCGAGCTCGTGACCCGGTCCCGGCCGCTGGCGCTGGAGGTCGAAAGGGAACGGGCGCTGTTCGGCTCGTGGTATGAGTTCTTCCCGCGCTCTGAAGGGGTTCAGATTGACCCAATGGGGCGCCGCCCGCCGACCTCGGGCACGCTGCGCTCCGCGGCCAAGCGGCTCGAGCCGATCGCCGCGATGGGGTTCGACGTGGTGTACCTGCCGCCGGTGCATCCGATCGGGACGACGTTCCGCAAGGGCAGGAACAACACGCTAGACCCGCACGAGGGCGATCCCGGCTCGCCGTGGGCGATCGGGTCCCCGGACGGCGGCCACGACTCCATCCACCCCGACCTGGGCACCTTCGAGGACTTCGACGCGTTCGTCGGCCGGGCCCGCGAGGTCGGCCTGGAGATCGCGCTCGACCTGGCGCTCCAGGCCTCGCCGGACCACCCGTGGGTCAAGGAGCACCCCGAGTGGTTCACCACGCGGGCGGACGGCTCCATCGCCTACGCCGAGAACCCGCCGAAGAAGTACCAGGACATCTACCCGCTGAACTTCGACAACGACCCGGCGGGGATTTACCTGGAGATGCTCCGGATCGTCCGGCTGTGGATGAGCCACGGGGTGCGGATCTTCCGCGTCGACAACCCGCACACCAAGCCGCTGCGGTTCTGGGAATGGCTGCTCAAGCAGATCCACGACACCGACCCGGACGTGCTGTTCCTGGCCGAGGCGTTCACCCGCCCGGCCATGATGCACACCCTGGCCAAGATCGGTTTCCAGCAGTCCTACACGTACTTCACCTGGCGCAACACCGTTGGGGAACTCACCGAGTACATGCGCGAGCTGACCGGTGAGGCGGCCGCGTACATGCGGCCCAACTTCTTCACCAACACCCAGGACATCCTGAACGAGTACCTGCAGCACGGCGGGATGCCAGCGTTCAAGATCAGGGCCGTCCTGGCGGCCATGCTTTCGCCGACGTGGGGTATCTACTCCGGGTACGAACTGTGCGAGAACGTACCGCTGAGGCCGGGCAGCGAGGAATACATGGATTCGGAGAAATACCAGTACCGACCGCGCGACTGGGAAGCGGCGGCCAGGGACGGCGTGGGCATCGCCGACTACATCACCGAGCTGAACCGGATCAGGAGGGCCCATCCCGCGCTGCACCAGCTTCGGAATCTGCGCTTCCACTACGTTGACCAGCCAGAACTGATGTGTTTTTCCAAGCAGACCACTATCGGTGGCAGGCCGGGGACAGATACCGTACTTGTGGTCGTTAACCTCGACCCACACCAGACCAGAGAAGCCACGGTCTGGCTCGACACGCCCGCACTCGGGGTAGACCGCGAGTTCACCGTGACGGATGAGCTGACCGGCGAATCCTACTGGTGGGGGAACGCAAATTACGTGCGCCTGGACCCGGCGGCACGGCCCGCTCACATCTTCACCGTCACCCCGCAAAACCCGTAACCACGCATGCGTTCCAGCCAGACCCAGGAGATCTCGCAGTGACCGAACACCACGAGGCGATAACTGACTCGTTCAACACCGAGACGCCACGGGACCCGGAATGGTACCGGCGCGCGGTGTTCTACGAGGTGCTCATCCGGGGTTTTAAGGATTCCACCGGTGACGGCACCGGCGACCTGCGTGGTCTGATCTCCCGGCTGGATTACCTGGAATGGCTCGGGATCGACTGCATCTGGCTGCTGCCGATCTACACCTCGCCGCTGCGTGACGGCGGCTACGACATCTCCGACTTCATGTCGGTGCTGCCCGAGTACGGGAACATCGGCGATTTCGTCNNCCGGACGGCCCGTTCGGCGACTTCTACGTGTGGTCCGACACCGACGACAGGTACTCAGGGGCCCGGGTCATCTTCGTCGACACCGAGGCCTCCAACTGGACCTTCGACCCGGTCCGCGGCCAGTACTTCTGGCACCGGTTCTTCTCCCACCAGCCGGACCTGAACTTCGAGAACCCCAACGTCCAGAACGCGATGATCGAGGTGCTCCGGTTCTGGCTGGACCTGGGCATCGACGGCTTCCGGCTGGACGCCGTGCCCTACCTGTACGAACGGGAGGGCACCAACTGCGAGAACCTCAAGGAGACGCACGAGTACCTGAAGCGGGTCAGGAGCGAGATCGACAAGCTCTACCCGGACCGGGTGCTGCTGGCCGAGGCCAACCAGTGGCCCGCCGACGTGATCGAGTACTTCGGCGACCCGGAGACCGGCGGCGACGAGTGCCACATGGCGTTCCACTTCCCGCTGATGCCGCGCATCTACATGGCCGTGCGCCGGGAACAGCGGTACCCGATCACAGAGATCCTGGCCCAGACCCCGACCATCCCCTCGGGCTGCCAGTGGGGCATCTTCCTGCGCAACCACGACGAGCTGACGCTCGAGATGGTCACCGACGACGAGCGCGACTACATGTACTCGGAGTACGCCAAGGACCCGCGGATGAAGGCCAACATCGGGATCCGGCGCCGGCTGGCCCCGCTGCTGGAAAACGACAGGAACCAGCTCGAGCTGTTCACCGCGCTGCTGCTGTCGCTGCCGGGCTCGCCGGTGCTGTACTACGGCGACGAGATCGGCATGGGCGACAACATCTGGCTGGGCGACCGGGACGGCGTGCGCACCCCGATGCAGTGGACGCCGGACCGCAACGGCGGCTTCTCTCAGGTCGACCCGCAGCGGCTCTACCTGCCGCCGATCATGGACGCGCTCTACGGCTACCAGGCGCTGAACGTGGAGGCCCAGCAGCGCAACGCGGGCTCGCTGCTGCAGTGGACCAGGCGGATGATCGAGATCAGGAAACGGCACCCGGTCTTCGGCACGGGCGTGTACGAGGAGCTGACCTCCTCCAACCCGAGTGTGCTGGCTTTCGTCCGGCTGCCGCACGAGTCCGCGGATGACGACACCGACGGCTCCGACCGCATCTTGTGCGTCAACAACCTGTCCAGGTTCCCGCAGCCGGTGGAGCTCGACCTGCGCCGCTTCATCGGCGTCACGCCGGTGGAGTGCATGGGCGGGGTGACGTTCCCGAAGATCGGCGAGCTCAGCTACCTGCTGACGCTGCCCGGTCACGGGTTCTACTGGTTCCAGCTCCCGGCCGCCCGCGAAGACCGGTCCCCCGCCGAAGGCAACCACTCCGGCCAGAACCCCAAGCAGTGACCCGAGGTGGGTGCCGGGCGCTGGGGCCAGGCCCCGTTCGGCCCCCTGGATTTTTCCGGTAATGTCGCACTTTCGGGCCGCAAACCGGGCCTAGGGTGTTTGCCGGGACCGGGCCGGGGGAGGTGAAAGGCCAAGCTCATGACGTTCGAAGACACACTGGCAAGTTGGCTGGTCAAGCAGCGATGGTTCGCAGGCAAGGGGCGAACCGTCCATGACCTCGCGGTCCTGGCCGACACCGAGATCATCCCGGGCGACCCGGGCCTGCGGCACCTGCTCGTCACCGTCTCGCACGGCGCGACCTCCGATTGCTACCAGCTCTTCATCGGCTCGCGGGCCCGGCTCCCGGCCCGGCTGCGGCACGTGCGGATCGGGACGCAAGGCAGCATGCAGATCTATGACGGCCTGCACGACACGGACCTGACCCGGACCCTGCTCGACGCGATCGCGGCCGACCGGAGCGTCGGCGCGCTGCGGTTCTGCCAGGTCCCCGGGGCGCAGATTTTTGGGGATTTGGGGGGCGAGGCCGGCCTGGACAGCCTGGTGCTGACCGGGGAGCAGAGCAATACCAGCCTGGTGTTCGGCGAGTCCGCCATCATGAAGGTGTTCCGGCGGGTCACCGCGGGGCCGAACCCGGACCTGGAGGTGTCGCTGGCCCTGGCCGAGCTGGGGTCCTCGCACATCGCCGAGCCCTACGGCTGGGTCGAGACCAGGATGGACGGCGCTCCCGCCGTGCTTGCCATCTTGTCCCGCTACCTGCGGGCCGCCTCGGACGGCTGGGCGCTGGCCCTGACCAGCGTGCGTGACCTGTACGCGACCGAGGGCGCCCGCGCCGGCGAGGTCGGCGGCGACTTCGCGGGCGAGGCCGAGCGGCTCGGGGCCGCGACCGCGCAGGTCCACCGGGACCTGGCGGAGGCGTTCGGCCGCTCCGAGCTCGCGCCCGAGGCGATCCGCGAGCTGGCCGAGCAGATGTTCCGGCGGCTCGACATCGCCATCGCGGCTGTCCCGGAGCTGGCCGCCTACGCGGACAAGATCGGGGACGCGTTCTCCAACCTGGCCAAGCTGATCGACCCCGTGCCGGCCCAGCGGGTGCACGGCGATTACCACCTGGGTCAGGTGATGCGGACCCAGACGGGCTGGGTCGTGCTGGACTTCGAGGGCGAGCCCGCCAGTCCGCTGGCACAGCGCCGGGCCCGGTCCTCTCCGCTGCGGGACGTGGCCGGCATGCTCAGGTCGTTCGAATACGCGGCCAGGCACCAGCTGATCACCCGCCCGGACGCGGCCATCCTGGAGCCGATGGCGTCCGGTTGGGTCCGCCGGAACAGCGAGGCGTTCTGCGCGGGCTACGCCGCGGCCGGCGGTCTGGACCCGGCGCAGAACTGGGTCCTGCTCCGTGCCATGCTGCTTGACAAGGCGGTGTACGAGGTCATATATGAAGCCAGGAACCGCCCGACCTGGGTGCCCATTCCACTGGAATCTATCGCCGAATTGTAGACATGACAGATACTGAAATTTCTCTGGGCGAGATCGAGCGGGTAGTCGCCGGACACCACCACGACCCGCATTCCGTGCTGGGCGCGCACCCGGGACCGGACGGGGTCATCGTCCGGGCGCTCCGCCCGCTCGCCACCTCGGTCACGCTCGTGCTCGAGGACGGCCGCCGGCTGCCCATGGAGCATGTGCACGAGGGCGTGTTCGCCGTCACGCTGCCGGACGAGAAGGTGCCCGACTACCGGATCGCGGCCATATATCCCGAGCCGGACGGGTCACCGGGCGAGGAGACGGTGCTCGATGATCCGTACCGCTACCTGCCCACCATCGGCGAATTCGACCTGTACCTGATCGGCGAGGGCCGGCACGAGGAACTGTGGCGGGTGCTCGGCGCGCACGTCCGCGAGCTGGGCAAGGCCAGCGGGACGTCGTTCGCGGTCTGGGCCCCGAACGCCCGCGGGGTCCGGGTCACCGGTGACTTCAGCTACTGGGACGGCCGCGCGCTTCCGATGCGCTCGCTCGGCGGCGCGGGCGTGTGGGAGCTGTTCATCCCGGGCGTGACCGATGGCGCCAGGTACAAGTACGCGGTCTGCGGCCCGGACGGGGTGTGGCGGGAGAAGGCCGACCCGCTGGCCAACGCCACCGAGCGGCCGCCCGCCACCGCGTCGGTGGTGTACACCTCCCGCTACTCCTGGGAAGACGCGCCGTGGATCGAGGCCCGTGCTTCGCGGCAGCCGGTGCGGGAGCCGATGAGCATCTACGAGGTGCACCTGGGCTCGTGGCGGCTGGGCCTTTCCTACCGGGAACTGGCGGTTCAGCTGGTCGAGTACGTCAAGGACCTCGGCTTCACGCACGTGGAGTTCATGCCGGTCGCCGAGCACCCGTTCGGCGGCTCCTGGGGCTACCAGGTGACCTCGTACTACGCGCCTACGTCGCGGTTCGGCAGCCCGGACGACTTCCGTTACCTGGTCGACGCGCTGCACCAGGCCGGCATCGGGGTGCTGCTCGACTGGGTGCCCGGGCACTTCCCGCGGGACGAGTGGGCGCTGGCCCGGTTCGACGGCACCCCGCTGTACGAGCACTCCGACCCGCGGCTCGGCGAGCAGCC
>PMST01000294.1 GCA_003168295.1 Actinomycetota bacterium | reverse complement strand
GCGGCGGCCGGTGTCGGACTTGACGTCAGAGCGCTCTCGAGATTCCCTGCGTTCGGAGCCCGAGTCGGCCATCTGACGTCATCCCCAGCGCTGCCCAGAAGGCGCTTGTGGTGCGGCGGGCCGCGATGCTGCGTGCCTCAATGTGCCGGATCAAACACTAAGGGTAACGATATCATGCGCTTAGTAGTTAAGATCCGGTTGCGCCGCCGTAGGGTCGCGTCAGCGGCCGCCGATGTCCTCACTCCACACCTCGGGATAGCGTTGCTGGAACTCGGCCATGACGGCCACGCAGCCTTCGTCGTCGAGCAGCACGATCTCCACGCCGCGACCGGTCAGGAAGCCGAGATCCCCTTCGAAGGTCTGCGCCTCACCGACGACCACCCGGGGGATCTGGAACAGCAAGATCGCCCCGCTGCACATCTGGCACGGGGACAGCGTGGTGTACAGCGTGGTGTCGGCGTAGGAAGGCCGCCGCCCGGCGTTGCGCAGGCAGGCGATCTCGCCGTGCGCCACCGGATCCCCGCGCTGCACGCGCTCGTTGTGCCCGGCCGCGACCAGCTGGCCGTGGGCGGCGAGCACCGCCCCGACCGGCACGCCGCCTGCTTCCAGGCCGACCCGCGCCTGGCCGAGGGCCAGCGCCATCATCTCGCGATCCACCTGGTTCGCCTGCCCGTATTCCATGCCGGCCTACGCTACCGGGTTGTCCGCCAGTGCGCCGACCTTCAGACCCGCGCCGTCAGGCCAGGGAGGACGTCAACGGGTCAGGCGCCACACCACGCCGACGCCGGTGCCGGCGGCCGACGGCGGGTCGATGGGACGCCGCGTGACCTCGGTGAAGCCGAGCTTGCGCGGCACGCCGCCGCTGGCCACATTCAGCTCATCGTGCACGATCTCGACCCGGTCGACATCCGGCCGCCGGAAGGCCTGCTCCACCAGGGCCGCCGACGCCGCCGTGGCCAGGCCGCGGCGGGTGTAAGCGCGGTGCACCCAGTAGCCGATCTCCAGCCCGCCCGGCCCGATTCTCGCCATCAGGCTGCAGCCGCCGGCCAGGACGCCCCCGGTCGTGATCGCGTAGCCGTAAGCGGTGCCGTCAGCCCATTCCTGGGCCGTCTTGGCCAGGAACCCGGCCGCGGACGCCCGGTCATAGCTCGCCGCCCACGGCATCCACGGGCACAGGTGGTCAACGGAGTCGGTCACCGCCTGGAGCACGGCGTCCAGATCGTCCGCCCGGTAACGCCGCAAGGTAACGTCGCCGCGCTCGATTACCTCATCGGGGCTTGCGTCCATCCGCCTATGCTGACGGGCCGGCCGCAGGCCGCACAACCCGATATCCCGGCCGCTATCGGAGTTCAGCCGGCCCGGCGCCGGGCCGGGTCCGGCGGCCAGTGCCTGGTGGGGGGCCCTGGCCAGTCATAACAGAGCTCCTCGCCGATCCGCAGCCGCGCCCAGCGGGCCGCCTCCACCTGCATGGCCGTGGCCGCCGCACCGATCGCCGCCGGGTCCAACCCGGCGTCCTCGGCGTCGGGCAGCTTGGTCTTCGCCAGCCGCCGGATCTGGCCCGCCGTGGGGCGGTCCAGCGCGGCGACGCTCTCCACCAGGTTCGCGAGCAGTCCGGCTCGCAGCCATGGTCCGGCGAACTTCCTGATGAGCTCGTGTGACACCTCAGCCGCCCCGGGCGGCCGGCGGCCGCTCACATGCTGCATGCTGGCCAAGACGACGCCCGCCGCGATGCCGGCCCAGACGCCGTCGGTGAGGCCCAGCTCCCGCTCGGCGATCAGGTGCCTGATGTCGTGCGGCAGCTGGGGCCCGGCCGTCCCGCCGTATAGCCGGTAGCGGACCCCGTCGTCGCGCTCGACCAGCGCGTACGCGTACTGGCGGTCAGGCAGCCGGGGGAAGGTCACGCGCATATCCTCACTATGCGGACGCCCCGGGCGAGGCGCCTAATGATTTTCTCTGGGGTGGCGCCCTGTCGTAAGGTGCCCATCATGGCGGGACGCGGCACCACGGCGACGGTCGTGCTCGAGCGCGCAGGTATCTCCTTCACCGTGCACGAATACGCGCTGATCGCCGAGGTGGACGGAACCTTGGTGGCGGGAGTGGTCCCCGTGACAGGCCAGCTCGACCTCAAGGCGCTCGCCACGGCTGTCGGCGGCAAGAAGGCCGGGATGGCCCCGGTCGCCGCGGTACCGTCACCCGCGCTCGGCCTGCGCCCGGCGCTCCGGCTGCGTCCGGGGCCCGGCCGGCCAGGACTCGGACCGCGCCCGCTGTTGGGGCAGCTCGCTGGCGCCCGCGCCGGCATCGGCCGTCAGCAGCTGAGTAACTCTGGCCAGCAGCACCGCCCGGGAGAAGGGCTTGCCGATGACCTGCGCCGCGGGCTCGGGCCAGTCTGCCGCGGTGGTCTCTAGCTGCTCGTAGCCCGACATGAACAGCACCGGGAGGCCCGGAAACATGGCCTGGGCCTGGGCGGCAAACGCCGGACCCGTCATGCCTGGCATGACCACATCGGCCAGGACCAGGTCCGCGACTACCTTGCCGTCCCGGAGCAGGCTAAGCGCCTCGCTCCCGTTCGCGGCCGTGATGACCTGGTAACCGGCACTGGTCAGGACCCGGTGAGCCACGTCCCGGATCGCGGCCTCGTCGTCGATCACCAGCACCTGGCTGAGCTCCGATGGCCGCGCGGCGCGCGCCGCCCCCGGTGAACCGGACCCGGCCGCGGCAGGTAGCACCACGGTGATGGTGCTGCCGCGGCCCAGCTCGGATCGGAGCCAGGTCTTGCCGCCGGCCTGCGCGGCGAACCTGTACACGGTGGACAGGCCGAGTCCGGCCGCCCGGTCTCCGCTCTTCGTGGTGAAGAACGGTTCGAAGGCGCGTTCCGCGGTCGCGGTGTCCATGCCGGTTCCGGTGTCGGTGATGCGAAACGCGACATAGCGCCCGGGGAGCAGTTCGGCGAGATCGGTGACGTCCTGGCCGTCCGCCGGGAGATCGTCCGTATCGATGTTCATCGCGTCGATGGTGACCTGACCCCCTCCGGGCATGGCGTCGCGGGCATTCAGCGCGATGTTGACGATGGCCTGCTTGAGCAGCCCGGGATCGGCAGTTACCGGCCACAGGTCGTCGGCCTGCCGGGTGATGACGGGGACATGTTCGCCAAGCACCTCGGTTAGCAGCCCGGTGGCATCGCTGATGATCAGGCCGAGATCGAGCAGGACCGGCTCGGCCTCCTCCCGCCTGGTGAACGCCAGCAAGTGCTTTATCAGCCTCTTGGACCGCTCGGCCGCCTCTTCGATCTGCTCCACGTCCAACCGGACGTGCCGCCACCTGGCCGCGCTCTCCGTCGTCTCGGCGATGGTCACCTCATCGCGGACCAGGCTCGCATAGTTGGCGATCACCGTGAGCGCGTTGCTGAAGTCGTGCGAGATTCCGCCGACCAGCTGACCCAGACTCGCCAGCCGGCGCGACCGCTGCAGCTCGCGCTGAAGCCGTTTGAGCTCGGCCCGCGCCTGTTCGGCCGCGGTGGTGTCCTCCACGAAGATGGCGAGATACGGCTCATCGGCGGCCGGCCTGAGCACCGACCCGGTCAGATGGACCGAGACGAGCTCGCCGTCCCTGCGTACCAGGCGCGCGTCCGTCCCGATCTGGCCGGTCTCACCGGACATGGCGATCAGGCTCTCCAGCGCGGACTGGTCTTCCGGGTGGAAACAACCCAGGAAGTCCGTCCCGTCCAGTTCCGCTCGCGGGTAGCCGGTCAGCTCGCAGTAGGTGTCGTTGACCGCGAGACAGGCCCAGCGCCGGCTGGCGCTGAGGCTGGCCGTGACCAGACCGACAGGCGCGCGGCCGAACTCCCGCCCGAACCGCTGCTCGCTGGCCCGCAAGGCATCGCCCCAGGTCTCGGCGGTTCCATCGGCATCGTCCCCATTCCCGTGCGCCCGGTCGGCCGGCCACTCATCCGGAGCAGCGTTGTCTTCGTGTGCCACGGATCCCCCTTCGCCCTGGTGTCCTTGCTGATCCACCCCCGCGGGCGCTACCCGACATGTCAAAGAGTAATTGTACCTAACCTCTGCGTAGTCATACGTTCAGGGTGCACCGGTTTCCAGGCGTGCTGCGACCCATCCGGTCAGGCCGTCCGCCGGCGGTACAGCAGGGCGCAGACGGCGACCGATACGGCCATGATGCCGAGGCACCAGGCCAGCGCCGCCCACAACCGGATATCGGCGGGCTGGTGCAGCAGCAGGCCGCGGATGGTCTCGGTGACGGGTGTGGCCGGCTGGTTGCGCGCGAAGCCGCGCAGCCACCACGGCATGGTCCTGGTCGGGACGAAGGCGCTGCTCGCGTAGCTGAAGAACATCAGGAAGAACACCGCCGAGTTGGCCGCCTCGGGCGCGGACACCAGCAGCCCGAACGCGGCCGCCAGCCAGGAGACCGCGGCGACGAACAGCAGCAGCACGCCGAGTGCGGCGGCGAAGGTGGCCACCGAGGCATGCGGCCGGAACCCGATGCCGAAGGCGACCGCGGTGACCAGCACGGTCGAGATCACGTTGCGGAGCAGGCTCGCGGTCACGTGCCCGGCCAGCACCGATGTACCCGGTACGTTAAGGGACCGGAAGCGGTCGATGATGCCGCCGGCCATGTCCTGGCACACGGTGACCGCCGTGGTGCCGGCCCCGGTCACGGCGCACAGCAGCAAGACTCCGGGTACCACGTAGTCGACGTAGGAGGTGCCGATGTCGACCGCCCCGCCGAAGAGGTAGACGAACACCACCATCAGCATGACGGGCAGGAACAGCGCGGTCAGCAGCGCTTCGGGGCTGCGGGCGGAAAGGCGCAGGCTGCGCCCGGCCATGGTCAGGGTGTCAGACATGAGCGGCCTCCTGTGTGGATCCGGTGAGGGTGAGGAAAACGTCATCCAGGGTGGCGCCGTGCACGGCGAAATCCGCGATCAGGCACCGGCCCGGGTCGGCCGCGTCCAGCAGGGCACGTACCTGCGCGGCGCTGCCATCGGTCGCTACGCCGACGGTCAGGCCGGCCGGGTCCAGGTGCACCGCGCGCTCGCCGAAATACCGGCTGACCTCGGCAAAGGCCGTCGTATCCGGGCACGTCAGGTCGAGCCGCCGGGCGACGACCCGCTGCTTCAGCTCGGCAGCGGTCCCCTCGGCGACCAGGCGGCCCGCGTCCAGGACCGCGATCCGGTCGGCCAGCCGGTCGGCCTCCTCCAGGTACTGGGTGGTGAGGAAGACGGTCACGCCCGAGGCGGCCAGGCTCGCGATGACCTGCCACAGCCGCTGGCGGCTCGACGGGTCGAGGCCGGCCGAGGGCTCGTCCAGGAAGATCACTGACGGGCGGCCGACCAGGCTCGCGGCCAGGTCAAGCCGGCGGCGCATCCCGCCGGAGTAGGTGCCGACCCGCCGCCGCCCGGCGGCGGTCAGCTCGAACTGCTCGAGCAGCGCCTCTGTCCGCTGCCGGGCCGCCGCCCGCGACAGGCCGGACAGCCGGCCCATCATCCGCAGGTTCTCCTCGCCGGTCTGCATCGCGTCCAGCGCGGCGAACTGCCCGGTCAGGCTGATCCTGCGACGGACCTCACGCCGGTCACGGACGACATCGTGACCGGCCACCCGCGCCTGCCCGCCGTCGGCGAGAGTCAGCGTGGCCAGGATCCGGACGGTCGTCGTCTTGCCCGCCCCGTTCGGCCCGAGCAGCGCGAACACGCTGCCGGACGGGACCCGCAGGTCGACGCCGGCCAGCACGCGCACGCCGCGAAAAGACTTCACCAGCCCGATCGCCTCGATCGCCAGCTCGTCACCCATGATCCAGCCCCTTCCCCTGATCCGGCCCGTGCTCCGGCCCGGCTGATCTTCTGCGTATGCCATACGCTTATTTGCGTATAGCTTACGCAGTAATAGGATGGTGTCAACCGCAGGCGAGAGGGTGTCGACGCAGACGAGGAGGAAAGGAGATGACCGGCGTAGACGCACCGGACAACGCCCGGCCGCGCGCCGACCGCAGCTTGGCCGCGGCCGGTCCCGACTTCCCCGGGTCCGGATCGGTTCTTCCTGACAGCATCGCGGCGGCCTGGGGCGTGCGCGAGCGACCGCACAAGGGGCCGAAGCCGGCCCTCAGCCTGGAGCGGATCGTAGCCGCCGCGGTGCGGATCGCGGACGCGGATGGGCTTGACGCCGTGTCGATGGGACGCGTAGCGGCCGAACTCGGCGCCGCGGCCATGTCCTTGTACCGGCACGTGTCGGCCAAGGAGGAACTGCTGAACCTGATGGTCGACGCCGCCTGGGGCGACGCCCCGGATCCGCTCGCGGCCGGGGAGGGCTGGCGGTCCGGGCTTTCCCGCTGGGCCTGGGGGATGCGCGCCAGCATCAGCCGGCACCCGTGGGCGATCCGCATCCCGCTGGACAGCCTGCCGATCCTGCCCCGGGCCGTGGCCTGGTTCGAGCACGCGCTGGCCTGCATGCAGGACACCCCGCTGACCGAGGCTCGCAAGGCATCGGTGATCATGCTGCTGTCCGGCTACGTCAGGAACCTGGCCGCGACCGAGTCCGACATCGCGGCCGCGATGCAAGCCTCCGGCCTAAGCCCGAGCCAGTGGATGTCCGCGTACCCCCGCATGCTCGCCAAGCTGACCGATCCGCAGCGGTTCCCGGCCCTCACCGCGTTCATCGCGGCCGGGGTCTTCGACGCCGCGGACGGACCGGACGACGAGTTCATCTTCGGCCTCGACCGCATCCTGGACGGCATCGAGAACCTCGTCCAGGCCAACTGACATCAGGGGGGCGCTGGCGTGGTTCGAAGGGCTGGCGCGATTATGATTTGCGCCCGCGGGGGGCGCCCGCGAGGCTGGGTGCATGCTGGACCCGGATTTCGTCCTGGATGCCGCCGCGCGCGACCGGCTGATCGATCGCTTCGGGGCCGGCGCGGGGCCGTGGTGTGACGCGCTGCCAACCGTGGTCGATGAGTGCTGCCGGAGCTGGGGCCTAGAGCTTGACGAGGCGTTGTCGGGCGGGACATCCCGGGTCTTCATCGGACGCAGGCGCGGTGGCGGCGGCGTGGTGCTCAAGCTGACGCCGGATCGGACGGTGGCGGACACCGAGGCACTGGCGCTATGCGCGTGGGCCGGAACCCCGCACGTCGTGGACCTCCTGGACGCCGACCCGGAGACCGGCGCCCTGCTGCTTGAGAAGGTCGAGCCCGGGTCCAAGCTCAGCGATCAGCCGGGGCTGCCGTCCTTCGAACAGATCGCCACGCTGCTCGCCAGCCTGCGGGTCACCAGCGGAGATCAGCTTGACCAGCTGCCGACCCTGGCCGAGCGGGTGGAGCTCCTGTTCGCGCTGATCGCCAGGCGCCGCAGCCACCCGCGGGTCAGCCCGCTGGTGCCACCGGACCTGGTGGCGCGCGGACACCGGCTGGCCCGGGAGCTAGCCGCCGACGGGACCGCCGGGCTGGTGCACGGGGCTGCCGGGCTGGTGCAGGGGGACCCCGGGCTGGTGCACGGGGACCTTGGGTTGCCGAACGTGCTGGACGGCGGGCCGGGACGCGGGCTGGTCGCCATCGATCCGCGGCCGTGCCGCGGCGACCGCACCGCCGACGCGATCGACTGGGCGGTCGGCCGCACGACGAGCCTGACCGGGCTCCGGGAGCGAATCGAGCGGCTGGGCACGCTCCTGGAGGACCTGAACGGCGACCGGCTCGAGCAGTGGTGCCAGGCCACGGCCGTGATCATCGTCGTCCAATCCTGCTATCGCCGGCCGCCCGACGAAACAACAAGATTCTTGCTGCAGCTGGCCGCCAGCGTGCCGGCCTAGCGAAGGGCGAGGAGGGCCTGGTGGAGCCGGGCCGAAGTAGATACGCGGTCGCCGATTTTCGCGTTATATGAACCACGCTTTACAATTTCGTGGGTGCGTATCCACCTCGATAATCGCTGGAGTGAGGCGGGAGATGGTTGAGCTTGGCGGGCCTGCGGGCTGCGAGGCTTGCGGGCGCGAGCTGCCCCAAAAACAGGGCAGAGGTCGGAGGCGACGGTACTGCGATGCGCGCTGCCGTGATGCGGCACGCCGGGAGCGGGCGCGGGCCGGCCGCGGCGGAACTGAACGTGTTAAGGATTCATTGACAATGGACAGTCGTCAGGATTATCTTGACGGCATAAATGGCGTATCCGGTTCGGCCAGTTCCGTGGCCAGCAGGGTCCGCGGCACGGTTCGGCAGCTGATGGACGAATTCGAGCGGGCCGGCTCGCCGACGGTCGCCGTGGCGGCGGCGCGGGAACTGTCCGCCGCCGCGGACTTGGCCCTGCAGGAGGCTATCGACCGCGCGCGGTACGCCGGCCATAGCTGGAGGGAAATCGGTGATGTCCTCGGCACAACCCGGCAGGCCGCGTTCCAGCGATTCGGGCACCCGGTCGACCCGCGCACTGGAGCGCCGATGAGCCGGGAGGTCATGCCCGGGGCGGCGGATCGCGCGGTCCGGATCTTTGCCTGCCACCTCGAGGGCCGCTGGGCCGAGATATGCGAGCAACTCGACGAGAACATGGGCAAACGCCTCAATCCCGACCTCATGGCCAGCGCCTGGGCACGCAACGCGGGCATGATCGGTCGTCTCGAGCGCATCGGCGAGCCATTCCCGCACCGCGCAGGAGATGACACCGTGGTGGAGATCCCGCTGTACTTCGAAGCCGCGGACGCCGTGGGCATCGTCCGCTTTGACCCGGCCGGCAAGGTCGCTGGCCTGGCCATCCGGCCAGCGCCCGCGAACTCAGGGCCGCGGCCTGGATCGTTGAAATGAGCGTCGCGCTGCTCGTCATCGACAGCTTGCTGCTGCTCGGGATGGTCGGCGTTTCCCTTTACGGCGCGTCCGCCTTGCCGCCCGGCGCGCGGGTACCGATACATTTCGGGCCCGCCGCCTACAACAACTGGGTGCCAAAGAACGTTGGTCTCCTGTTGTGGCCCGTGGGCGGCGGTGTGGTTTACGTCATACTGGCCGTGAATGCCCGAAGCCAGCAGGCCGATGGCGGGTCCGGTCTGCCGGCCGGTCTTACCATCGCACTCGTCGTGATGCTGGCCACCGAAGTGGGCGCGCTCAGGGTCGCGCTTAGCCGCGGTGGCCGCGAATAGCCCCTCCGTCCGGATGGTCAGTTCCGGAACTCGCGGAGAAGGGAGGCTCTCGTGAGCACACAGGTGCCACTGGTGATGGCCCTCGATGACCCGGCCGCGACGATTGAGACGGTGGGTGGTAAGGGCGCCTCGATAGCGCGTCTGGCGCGCGCAGGCTTCGGCGTCCCGCCCGGCTTCCACGTGACAACCGGCGCCTACACTGATTTCGTCGCGCGCGGCAGCCTGCGGGAACCGCTGATGGCGGCGATGGCTCTCGTCGATGCTTCCGATCCGGCTACGTTCGGGACCGCGGCGGGACGAATCAGCGAACTGTTCGCCGGGCCATCCGTGCCGGCCGCGACCGCAGCGGCCATCGCACGGGCGTACACCGGTCTGGGCGACGACGTGGCGGTCGCCGTGCGGTCCTCGGCGACCGCGGAAGACCTGCCCGGCCTGTCGTTCGCGGGTCAGCAGGATACGTATCTCAACGTCGGCGGCGAGGCCGGCGTGCTCGACGCGGTCCGGCGGTGCTGGGCGTCGCTGTGGACACCGCGGGCGATCGGTTATCGCGCCCGCAACGGCATCGCGGCCGACGGGGTGAGCATCGCCGTCGTGGTACAGCAGCTCGTGCCGGCCGACGCGGCGGGCGTCTTGTTCACCGTCGACCCGGTCACCAGCAGGCGGGACCAGGTCGTCATCAACGCCAATTGGGGCCTCGGCGAGGCTGTCGTGGGCGGTCGGGTCACGCCGGACGTCGCCGTCGTCGACCGGGCCGACGGTGACATCGTCGAATACCGGACCGGCGGCAAGGAGGTGATGACCGTACCCGTGGGCACTGGTACCAGGAAGCAGGACGCCAGGGAGCAGGACACCCCGGCGGAGCTGCGCGACGCGGCGGTGCTCAGCGCCGAGGAAGCCCGCGAACTCACCCGCCTCGGCCTGGCCATCGAGGAGCTGTACGGCCAGCCGGTAGACGTTGAGTGGGCCCGTGCCGGTCACAAGCTGTTCGTCGTGCAGGCACGGCCGATCACCGGCCTGGCCGCGGGCGTCGAGGCAGGCGTCGAGGCAGGCGAGCAGTGGAACGACAGCCTCGACGGGGACTACCTGTGGAGCAACGGCAACCTCGGCGAGGCGATCCCCGACGTGATGACCCCGGCCACCTGGTCGTCCATCCAGCTGTTCATGTCGCGGGCGATATCGCCGCCGACCTTGCCCGGCCACAACGGCTGGGGCCGGATCGGCGGTCGGTTCTACATGAACGTGAGCATGTCGGCGTCGCTCGCCCGAGCGGCGGGAATCTCGGTGAGCCGGTTCGTCAGGCTGAGCGAGCCGGTCTTCGGCAAGCTGCCGCCGGGCGAGGAGATACCCCTGGTGCAGCTTCCCCGCGGGAGGATCATCCGGCTGATGCTCCCCGTCATCATCACGACCATGCGCAGGGCGAAGAGGAACTACAAACGACTACCGGAGTTCATCGCCGGCGCGGCGCGCCGTGCTGACGACCTGCGCGCCGAGATCCAGCGGATCGACGACCCCAGAGCCCTGGCCGACGCGTGGCGCAGTCAGGTCGAGCCGTTCTTCGTGGAGGCTAGCGACATGCTCGCGGCCACGGGGGCACGCGGCGGCACGCTGCTCACCGTGCCGCACAAGCTGGCCGCGCTCATCGGCGAGGCTGACGCGGCCGTGCTGCTGTCCGGGCAGCAACCTGGCGGTACCCAGCTGGCCAGCCTCGGCCCGGTGACCGGCCTGGCGCAGCTAGCCCGCGGCGAGATCGACCGGGCCGCGTTCGCCCGGCGGTACGGGCACCGCGGCCCGCACGAAATCGAGGTATCGGCCCCGCGGCCAGCCGAGGACCCCAGCTGGATCGACAAGCAGCTCGCCAGCCTGCAGGACACCGCCCGCGGCGTCGATGACCTGCTGGCCGGACAGGAAGCGGCTCGCCAGGCGATCTGGGAACGGCTGGCGCGGGAGCGAGGCAAGCACGGAGCCGCGACGCGCACCATGGTGGCGCGCTGGGCCAAGGTCGCCCGCGCGCGGGAGGAGGCTAGATCCGAGGTAGCCAGGTCGTTCTGGGTGCTGCGTGCGTGGGTGTTGCGGGCCGGCGAGATGACCGGCCACGGTGACGACCTGTTCTTCATGAGCCTGCCGGAGATCTTCGACGTGCTTCGCGGCGACCAGGCGCCGCTGTCCGCGGTGCCCGGCCGCAAGGTGGCCTACGAGTCGTACCGTGCGCTGCCGTCCTACCCCGCGCTGATCCGCGGGCGCTTCGACCCAGCCCGCTGGGCCGCCGACCCGGCCCGGTGCAGCGACTTTTACCGCGAGCACGGCACGACGGCGCCACCGCGCGACATCGTCACCGGATTCCCCGGGGCGCCTGGCGTCGTCGAGGGTCTAGCGCGGGTGATCAGCAAGGCCGAAGACGCCGGCCAGCTCGGCGACGGCGAGATACTTGTCACCACGGTCACCAACATCGGCTGGACACCGATCTTCCCACGGGCCGCCGCCGTGATCACCGACGTCGGCGCACCGCTCTCGCATGCGGCGATCGTGGCGCGCGAACTTGGCATACCTGCCGTCGTCGGCTGCGGAAACGCGACGATGCGGCTGCACAGCGGCGACCGGATCAGAGTCGATGGCGCGAAAGGCACGGTCGAGGTCCTGCTGCCAGCGGCTGATTAGGCGCCGATCGACGGGCGGTGGGGTCCGGTTAGGACGTGGCTTGTTCGGAGTCGCGGGAGGGCTGCGCGTCGGCTTCGGGCGAGACGCTGGGCGCGGCATCATCGGGGGGCGGGGAACCATCGGCTCCGGCCTCGGCGGCCAGACCGGACTGGGCCACCCCGGACTGAGCCACCCCGGATCTGGCCGTCCCGGATCTGGCCATCCCGGGGTCGTCGCCGGGTTCTGCGGGTTTGGTGGCCGAGGCGGGCTGGGCGGAATAGGTCCGGGCCGGGCGGCGCTGGGTGCGGTAGAACCAGACCGCGCCGATCACCGCCAGCACCGAGGCGATGTACATGTTCAGCCGCAGGCCAAGGATGTACACCGACGAGTCGACCCGGAGCGACTCCTCGAAGATCCGGTACGCCGAATAGCCGAAGACGTACAGGGCGAACAGGCCCGGCGGCTTGATTTTGCGGTGGTGGCCCAGCCAGATGAGCACACAAGCCCAGGCGACGTCGAAGATCAGCTCGTACAGGAAGGTCGGCTGGAAGGTGGCGGCGTTCAGGTACCTGGCCGGGATCCCGCCGGACACGCGGTACTGATACGGGATCTCCAGGCCCCAGGGCAGCGTGGTCGGGCGGCCGAACAGCTCCTTGTTGAAGTAGTTGCCGATCCGCCCGATGCCCTGGGCCACCAGCAGGCCGGGCGCCATCGCATCCGCGAACAGCGCCGGGCTCACGCCGCGCCGGCGCAGCCGCCACACGCCGACCAGGCCGCCGACCAGGACCCCGCCCCAGATACCCAGGCCGCCAGACCAGACCGCGAACACCCCGTACCAGACGTGCGGGATATCCATCGGCGTGGTGATGTCGAAGTAGATCCGGCCGCCGATGATGCCGGCCGGCACGACCCACAGCGCGATGTCGCCCACCAGCTCCGGGTCCCCGCCCACGGCACGCCAGCGGCGCCTGGTCATGATGACCGCGACGGTAATGCCAACCAGGTACGCCAGGGCATAGAAATGAACATCCAGCGGGCCGATGTGAAAACTGTTAATCGGCGGGCTGGGAAGGTACGCCGCCGTCGCCATCGCCATAGGCCGAGAGTACCCGTCAGGGCTCGGTGGCGTCGGCACCGAGCGGTGTGGCACCGGCGTCGCTGGTCGCTACCGCTCGCGGGGCCACGGTGGCCGGGACGGGCCCTGGCCCGGCCGTCGACGAGCGGTCCGGGCGGCCGGCCAGCCGGTACACGTCGGANNGCGCAGCAGCCGGGAGACCTCGCGGTCGATTTCCGCCTGGGTGGCCTCGGCGAACGGGCGGCTGGACACGCCGGGACCGCCGCCACCGAGGAACACCGAACCACCCTCGGGGTACCCGACCGGGCCGAGCGTCTCGGACAGGCCGAACTCCCTGACCATCTTGGTGGCCAGGTCGGTCGCCCCGGCCAGGTCGTTGGCGGCCCCGGTGGACCCCTGGCCGAGCACCACCAGCTCGGCGGCCCGGCCGCCGAGGCGGACCGCGAGCGAGTCCTCCAGGTAGTCCTCGGTGTACATGTGCCGTTCGACCAGCGGGAGCTGCTCGGTCACGCCGAGGGTCTGGCCCGCGGGCAAGATCGTGACCTTGGCCACCGGATCGGCGTGCTCGGCCAGCGCGGCCACCAGGGCGTGCCCGGACTCGTGCACCGCCACCGCGTGCTTTTCCTCGGGCAGCAGCACGTTGGAGCCTTCCCGGCGGCCCAGGATGATCCGGTCCCTGGCCGCGTCGAAGTCACCGCCGGTCAGCGTGTCACGGCTTTCCCTGACGGCGAAGATGGCGGCCTCGTTGACCAGGTTGGCCAGGTCGGCGCCGGAAAAGCCGGGGGTGCCGCGGGCCACGGCGTTCAGGTCCACGTCACCGGACAGCTTCTTGCCGCGGCAGTGCACGGCGAGGATCGCGGACCGCTCGCTCACGTTCGGCAGCGGGATGGTGACCTGCCGGTCGAACCGGCCGGGCCGGAGCAGGGCCGGGTCGAGGATCTCCGGCCGGTTCGTGGCCGCGAGCACGACGATGCCGGTGGCCGGCTCGAAGCCGTCCATCTCGGCGAGCAGCTGGTTGAGCGTCTGCTCCCGTTCGTCGTTGGCGACATAGCCGCCCGCGCCGCCGGAGCGGCGCTGGCCGATGGCGTCGACCTCGTCGATGAAGATGATGGCGGGCGCGCGCTTCCGCGCCTCGGCGAACAGGTCCCGGACCCGCGCCGCGCCGACCCCGACGAACATCTCGACGAAGCTGGATCCGGTCACGGAGAAGAACGGCACCGCCGCCTCGCCCGCCACCGCGCGGGCCAGCAGGGTCTTGCCGGTACCGGGCGGCCCGACCATCAGCACGCCGCGGGGCACCATCGCGCCCGCCCGGGTGTAGCGGTCCGGCTTCCGCAGGAAGTCCACCACCTCCGAGATCTCCTCCTTGGCGCCGTCGTAGCCGGCCACGTCGGAGAACTTGGTGTCGGGCCGTTCCTCGTCGAACACCTTGGCCCGGGACCGGCCCACGCCCATGATGCCTTGCAGCCCGCCGGCCGCGCCCTTGGAGATCCGGCGGAACAGCCAGATGGAGATCCCGATCGGCAGCCCGAAGACGATCAGGTAGATCAGCACCTCGGTGCCGAAGCCCTCTCCCGCCGGGGTCGCGGTGACCTGCACGCCGTCACTGGCCAGCTGGGTCAGGAAGTCCTGCTGCGCCTGCAGCGGGACGACCACGGTATAGGTCTTCCCGTTCTTCAGCGTGCCGCTGCTCGTGCC
>PMST01000049.1 GCA_003168295.1 Actinomycetota bacterium | reverse complement strand
AACCCAATGAAAAGACAGGGCTTGTCCCGCCAAGTTGAGTCATCGGTGCGGATCGTCCCGAGCTGTTGCCGCTCGAGCATCCTTCGAACTGCCCGAAACCATCCAAACCAGTGGTGGCGATCACCTCTACCTCCATCACGAGGAAGACGCTGTGACCGAGTTCTTTAGTTGGCCGCTGGGCATCGATAGTTGGCCACTGCGGGCCATCGCGAGGATCCGACGATGATGATGGCCGCTAGCAGCGATTATCGATAGTCCTGGCAAGCGAGGTCGCGATGGTGCCGAGTTCGGCTTTCAGGCTGGTGTAGTGAGGCCCGGGGTGGCCGGGGTCCAGCAGTTTCCATGCGCTTGTCCACTGGGTCCAGGGCTTCCGGAGGTTGGGAGGCATGATGGCCTCGATAGGCCGCGGGGCGAAGAGGTGCTCGCCGGAGGTGACCTGGACCCAGACGTAGATGGAGGCGAGCTGGCGTTTCCGGTCCCCGAGATCGGGCTGCTGCGGGCCGGGAGCGGGAGGCAGCCGGGCGGTGATGCTCGTCCAGGTTTCCTCGTCGATGCACCAGGTCCCGAGGGCCTGTCGCCGGGCCTGGTAATCGACCAGTGGCGTTGCCGGGTTGTCGAGCTCGCGTGTCAGGGCTTCCAGCGCGTTCTCGAAACTGAGGGGACCGTACTGCTTCCTGGCCCCGGAGTGGACGTGGCTTGCTCCGGTGTAGATGCCGTAGCCGGGCCAGGCGGTGCCGGCTGATGCGATTCCCAGGGCCTGGGCGGCATCGTGGAGGGAGCCGCCGGCGACCATCTGGACGAGCCGGAGTGCTGCTGTCCGCCGGATGAACCGGCCGCTGACGCCGGCGATCGGCATGAAGTGACGGGCATGCCAGTCCTGGGGCAGGAAGGCCGGGATGTTCTTCAGTCCCCAGCGCCCGGGGCGAAGGGCAGCGTCGCGCCGGCCTCGGGAGCCGCCTGTCTTGGTGAAGGTCCGCAGGACAGGAGCGTAGGCGGCCTGCAGGCCCTCGGAGCACGGGATCGCCATCCGGGTCATGCTGAGGCCCCAGCGGCTCTGGCCTGCGTTCCGGGTGCCGAAGGGCAGGAGAAGCAGTAGTTGCTCGCGGATATCGTCGCGGCTTCCGGCGAGGATGCGGTCTGCGATGCGCGCGAGCCCGCCGCTGGCGGCGGCATCCGCGGGTGGGAAGGTGAAGCCGGCCCTGGTGCGGGATGCGTCCCCCGGGGATCCTGCATGCCGGGCGGCAGCCTGTTCCCGGAGCGAGTCGATGTGCTGGTCGATGGCCGACGCGGTGTCCTCGTCCGGGCTCAGGTGCCGGGCTGCCGGCCAGGTGGAGCAGGCCAGGAGCGCGAGCGCCCGGAGGTCGGAGAAGTAGCTGGCCGGCGGTGCCGGCATTCCCGCGCTGAGCGTGGCGGCGGGGCCGTCCGGATCAAGGAGGCCGAGGATCTTGTCCTGGAGGATGATCAGTCCGGGGCCGGCCGGGCGGCGCCGGCTGTCCTGGTCGAGCCGGGTCCCGCAGCAAGGCGGGCGCCGTCCCGTGCCCTGGGCGATCTCGGTGCGGCACTGGGCGGGATGCAGGCCGGACGCCAGCATCGCGGGCAGCAGGGCGGCATTCCTGCCGGGCCGTCGTCCCCGGATGACCTGGCCGCACCCGGGGCAAAGGTGCTCCAGCAGCCGCCTGTGGGCGGGGCAGGCGAAGACGACGGGCAGGTGCCACGCCTTGAGCCAGGGGCCGCCGAACGACTCTTGGATGGCCGACCCGTCGCCGGCGAGGCATTCCGGGCAGTATCGCGTTGCCGGGGCGAGGATCAGCCTGCCGTCAAGGCGCCGGGCCCCTCGTGCCTTGCTTTCAGGGGAGGTGATGACGGGCGGGTATCGCTCGTGCCAGGTGCCCATGCCGAGCTGGGCGGCCTGGACGCCGGTGAGCCGGGTCATCCGGGTGAAGGTGCTGCTGTCCGTCTCCGGGATCCCGGCCAGCAGGATGACGGGGATGTGCGTCCCGCTGGCTCCGTCCGGGGCGAGCCCGGCTAGCTTCGCGATCTTCGCGGGCGGCTGGTTCAGCCGGCAGGAGAGCCGCAGGAGGAACCCCGGGAGGGATTCGCCGGGGATCGGGATCAGGCTCCTGGGCAGCGGCCTGGGTGCGGGCATCGCTGGTCAGCCTGCGGTCTCGCTGGCGGAGGTGCCCGGGTCGTCGAAGACGGTGTTCCGCGGCTTGCGCCGTTTCCGGGCCGGCCGGGCGGGTGCCGGGGGAATGTCGGGGATCTCGCCCGCGTCGGGGTCGAGTCCGGGCAGGTCGGCGGGGCTGACAGTGAGGGTGTCGAGGAGCCCGGTGGTGATCGTCTCGGCGCCGGTCTCGATGGCGTGGCGGCATCCCGCCTGGATGAGTTTCTTGAGCAGGCCGACGATGCCGTTGGTGCGGCCGAACAGGTACTCGGGCATGCTGCCGCCGCTGAGCATGCCGTCGCAGTCGTTCAGGAGGCGGAGCTGCTGCTCGATGCCGACGAGGTGGGCGGTCCAGGCGGCAGGGCCGTCCGGGGCGCCGTAGCTGAACCGGTCGAGGTCGATGAGCTCGAACCGCAGGTCGGTCTGGCCGGGGGTGTCGTCGTTGCGGCTTTTGCCGCGGTCTTTGACCGGCGGGAAGAT
>PMST01000564.1 GCA_003168295.1 Actinomycetota bacterium | reverse complement strand
GGTTCAGCGCGCCGATGACCTGCTCGCGCAGCCGCATCGGCAATGCCTGCACGGCCGCGAACCCGGCCTGCCGGGCGGCAGCGGTAAACCGGGGCCAGCGCTGCGCTTCCGCGGTCAGGTCGGCGACGGTGACGGGCTGGCCACCCCGGAAGCAGTCCAGGCAGGGACCCTGGTCGTTCTGCAGCTGGAACAGCTCCAGCAGCCGGGCGGCTTCGCTGGAGGCCGCCACCACGCGCAGCACACCGCGCGGGTCTGCCAGCAGCAGCCCGGCCGCGGAGACATCAAGCAGCTGCACGCTGCGGTCGGTGAGCACGTGCAGGAAGTCGATCACGTCGAAGTCGGCGACCATGGTGTCAGTCAGCTCGACGAACGTCGCCGACAGCAGTTGTCCGTCCATCCCCGCTCACCTCCAAGGAAACGCGGCAAGATCGGTTGCGGGAGCCCGCACAGACGGCGGCCGCGCTGGCGCCGGCACGCACCTCACGCCCTGCCATCCTGGAAAGGGCCGGAGCCGGGGGTACAGCCGCAGGCGGCGGGCGATGACATCACGGCAACACCGGTCAGCCGAAGGTCGTTAACGAAAGCGTAAACCCGCAATCGCATGAATGCCACCCGCGATGCCGGTTCCGAGCTGCCCGGCGTGTCATCCTGGCCGCCGTCAGCCAGCCGCCGGTGACGCTAACCGCGGCCAGGGCCGCCGCGCACGCACCCGCGGCGAACACGCGCCCGCCCGACGGCCTGCGTGGGCGGTGACCAGGCCCCAGATCCTGCCGACCCGGCTACCTGTTCATCGGCGCAGCCAGCGCGGCAGGCCCGTGCCGCAGGGCCCGGCGGGGCCGCGTGGCACGCAGCGGGCAGAAAGAGCCAGGCCATCCAGGATCACCACTGGTCATGTGGCACGGGAGCAGCGAACCTCCCGCCCCTCCGGCTTGCCAACGATGCCTCCTCCCGGATTCACGTTCCTGACCGCGTGGCGACGGGCGCGGCCAGCGTATATGGCTGAGCCGCCGCGACAGCACTGGGACCGGCGGCCGCCGGGAGCGCCCGGCGCTGCGGTACCCCACCGCAGAGTCAGTGCTTCGCGCATCGCCGCACCTCGGCGGAGCCATGATCTGCCACCGGGGCCTCGCCCCTAGCTTGTCGCGAATGAGGCGGGTAACTCGGTGTGGCGGACAAAGAGGGCCCGGCTACGGCGGCAGCCTCGCACCGCCCCCACGCCAGCCGCAGACCGGGAGCGCCGGCCGATCAGGCAAGCAGCCCCCCGGCAGTCCCCAGGGCGGCTCCCGTGACAGAGCCGGGGCGGTGTCGCAAGGGATAACCGGGCCTGACTCAAAGTAATGCCTCCGGCCCGGCGGCTAGTAATCGCGTTCGCCCTGATCGCGGTCCTGAGCGGGCCGGGCAAACCCGGTTACCGCGGCCCCTGCGGGCCGCGACCGCGCTCTTCGTCAGCCATTTCGGGCCGCCTCCTGATGGCTATGAGATGACGTTCGCGTCTCGCGCCTGCTGAGGGCAGCCCAGGCCCGCGCTGTGCCCGATGAACTGCCAAATGGCAGAACCACGCCAGCAGCTCGCCCGGCGCCCGAGCATGCCAGCCAGCAAAGCGCGCGCACGCAGCTGGTCGTCCGGCTTGACCGGCGAGCCGGGTCAACCTCGGGCGGCCGCTGCCCAGATCGCTCGCCGGGTAAGCGCGGCGCTCTCGCGCTAGTCAAATGAGGTCGGCGATGCGTGAGCCAGAACGAGTGCCATCAATGATCCGTTCGGCGGCTGGCAACCCGCGGCGGCCGGGTTCGGGCTGGGGCGAAACGGAGCCTGAGGCCAAGCCTGCGCAGCACCGAGAGGAACCACAGTGTGGACGCGCAGGTCCCGGCGACGACGAGCGCGGCGGTCACGGCGGTCGAGAGCAGCAGGAACATCTTGGCCGGCTCGGTGACCATCATCACGGCCAGGCCGGCTGTGAGCAGCAGGAAGATCCCCGCCCACAGCCAGGTCGCGCCCTGGAAGAAGCGGTGCAGGCCCGGGTGATGGGTGGCCGGCTGCCGCAGCGCGACGACCTCAGCGGCCAGCCGGGCCACGAGCGGGTTCAGGCCGCTCGCCGTCCGGGCAAACATGACGCACATGCACAGGTTCGCGAGCGGGAACTGCAGCAGGAACAGCCAGAGCTCGCCGGTGGCGAGCACCACCGCGGTCTGCAGCGTGAGCACCACCGCGGAAATCGTCAGCAGGCTGGGCACAGATCCAGTCATGACCTTGCGGATGACCGCCGTGAGCCAGATGACCGCAAGCCCCGAGATCAGGCCCGCGTCGCGACCGGCGAGCCAGGCGGCAGCGACGTACGCGGCCACGGGCAGCCCAACGGACTCGGTCAGGTTCCAGCCCGCCGTGAGCAGCAGCCGCAGCGGCCGCGGGAGTTCCAGGTCCCCGGCCATGCAGGTGCTGGCCGCCAGGGAAAACCCAGGGCCGTCAGGTCGTGCTGTCACCAATGCTGCGGTCATCAGTCCCGCCTCGCGAAGCTGGGAATTGCAGCGGGGCGGTGCCGGGACTGGCGTCGGCTATTTCCGGGGGATTTGAGACCATCGAGGGACCCCGCCTGAATCGGCCTGCCATCCGGCGCAGGCAGATGGCGTAGCGTCGGCGTGCGCTTACGGCCGGTCCACCGCGTCCGTGTCGCGGATCAAGCCTGCGGGCACCGGCCAGGACGCCAGATCGCGTCCCCACTGTGACCCGGAGCCAGTGGCCCGCTCGCGAAGTGCGCCGGCAGCTGCGAACCACGGGACATGCGGCCCTGCCCCCAGGGCTGGCGGTAGCGGGGGTCTTGCCTGGGCTGCCGCAGCGTTTGCCGCCCTGGCGAATCGGGCGTACCGTCAAAGACAGGACTATCGCCCTGATCGTGCCTGCCCGCGCGTGAGATCGCGATTCCTGCTGCTCTGGACCCCGGCGGTACCTGATTATTCCAGGTGAGCCAGGTGAGGCGCCATGACAGCACCTATCCGCCAGCGGATCCCGCTGGCTGCCAGGGATGAGCAGGTTATCGTCCGGCGCAGCGCCGCCAGGCATGACCGGGCCATGGCCGCCGCTTGCCAGTCATCGGCATGCTGGCGTGGTTCGAGGCACAGGACACCACCGGGGACGCTGTCACTGGCACTGGGGCAACCCGGTCACCCGTGTTTGCTGCGACCCCCGTCCAGCCCGCGATCCCCGCTCGCGGCGCAACAACACGCACCGGCGCCGTCAAGCCCGCTATCGGAGCTGGGCTCCGCGGCGCGGCTCGGTACGAAACGACGCCGCCACGTTCAGCCTCGCCGTGCTCATGGCCTCATTCTTGGCGCGTACCAGCGTGCCGTCATCCTCGCGCCCGGCCCGGCATCCGGGCTGCGGCGCGGCACTCTGTATCGAGAAAGCAGGTAATCCGCATGTCAACCGGGATCATCGTGGTCATCATTGCGGCCGTCATCGTGGTCGCAGCCCTGGTGACCGGCGGGATGGCGATCATGCGCCGCCGCCGGCTTCAGCAGCGCTTCGGCCCGGAATACGACCGGGTCGCAGGTGCGCGTGATAGCAAGCTCAAAGCGGATTCAGAGCTGGCCGAGCGCGAGCGCCGGGTCCGGGACCTTGACATCCAGCCGCTCACGGCCGCGGCCCGCGCCAGCTACGCGGCTCAGTGGGCAGATGTCCAGGAGCGGTTCGTCGACACGCCAGCGGACGCTGTGGCAGGCTCACAGCTGCTTGTTACCGCCGTGATGACCGACCGCGGCTACCCGACCGAACATCACGACCAGGTCCTTGCCGACCTGTCCGTCGAGCACGCAGGCACCCTGGGCCACTACCGGGCGGCCGAGGAAATCAGCGGCAGCGCCGCTGCGGGCACGGCCTCCACGGAGGACCTGCGGCAAGCCATGATCCACTACCGTGCCCTCTTCGGCGATCTCCTCGGCGAGCCCGCTGACGCGGGGCCCGAGCCGACGGCGACCGAACCCGGGCAGATCATCGCGGCGGATGCCATGACCCCCAGGGACGGTGACGTGTACGCCGCAGTAGCCCGCGCCAAGGCCGCCGGCGATCCTGTCCCCGCCCGCCAGCATGTCAATGGATCGGACCCTCAGAAGCTGACGACATGACCTCACCACGCGAGACGGCAAGCGCCCACCAGGCAGGCCCGGCAGATGACCGGAAGATGCCAGAACCCAGCCGATGCCATACCGGAAGACGATCCCCAGTCCCCTGCCCCAGCTGCGCCTGAGTATCCGTTCATTAACGCCCTGGGCACCGTCGCGGAGCCGGGGCCTAGCCGGCACCGATGAAGCCGCGGCACCTGCCGTGTCCCCGGCCGTGTCCCGGGCCGCCGAGCCTGGGTCAGCCCCCGCAGCGCCGGCGGCCGGGGATGGCACCAGCCGGAGCACACGCTGGCAGGATCCAGTCGATGTTCGTCGATGATCCGCGTTCATCTCTTGAGCTGGCGGCCGGTCTCGTCGGCGACAGCGTCGAGTCGACCGTCTCCTCCGTCAAGGAGCAGCAGCATTCACTGCGGTCTGCCTGGCAGGGCGATGACCCGGGAACCGAGGAATTGCGCACGACACTCCGGCAGTACCGCGCATTCTGGAACCGCCTCGAGGATTTCTCCAGCGAAACCTGATCATCTCCCGCTTGCCGCTGCGTCGTTGAGCACCTGGCCAGCTCAGGATAGCTAATGGCGATCAAGCCTGAAGAGGCACCCGCG
>PMST01000439.1:1228-6482 GCA_003168295.1 Actinomycetota bacterium | reverse complement strand
ACCGTTGAAATTACAGTCCCGCGGGGTGTGGCAGGGCGGTGTGTTCCAGGCTGGGGCGGCGAGTGCCTGACTGGCTACGGGTCTCGCGGCTGGCGAGTCGCGGTAGCGTGACGGTTTGTGGAGGGGCCGTTGCGGGTGTTCTTGAGTCATACGTCGGAGTTGCGCCAGTACCCGGCGGGCCGGTCGTTCGTGACCGCGGCCGAGCAGGCGGTGATCCGGGCCGATGGCGTGGTGCTGGACATGGCGTATTTCACCGCCCGGGAGGACAAGCCCGCGAGCTATTGCCACGAGCAGGTCGGGCGGGCCGATGTGTACGCGGGGATCATCGGGTTCCGGTACGGCTCTCCGGTCCGGGACGAGCCTGCTCTTTCCTATACGGAGCTGGAGTTCGCCGAGGCCGGGGAGCTGGGCCTGCCCCGGCTGGTGTTCGTGCTGGATGAGAACGCGGTCCTGCCGCTGCCGGGCGTGTTCTTGTCCGATCCGGTGTTCGGGGAGCGGCAGCGGGCGTTCCGGGACCGGGTCAAGGACGCCGGGATCACGGTGCAGCGGGTGGATTCCCCTGACCGGCTGGAGACGCTGCTGTTCCAAGCACTTACAACTCTGCAGCAGGCGCTGGGCGGCCGGGCTGCGGGGCTGGGTGGTCACGGGGTGGCGGTGCGGCTGGCGCCGCGGCCGGTGTACCTGGCGGGGCGGGAGGAGCTGCTGGCCGGGCTGGACGCCCGGCTGGCCGCCGGGGCGGGGCCAGGGGTGGTGGTGCTGTCCGGGATGGGGGGTGCGGGCAAGACCAGCGTGGCGGTGGAGTACGCCCACCGGCAGGCAGGCGGGTTGGGGGTGGTGTGGCAGTTGCCGGCCGAGGACCCGGCCGGGCTGGCCGCTGGGTTCGCCGAGCTAGCCGCGCATCTAGGTGCCGGGGACGGGGATCCGGTGGGGCGGGTGCATGCGGTGCTGGCCCGGCGGGATGACTGGCTGCTGGTCTTCGATAACGTGCCGGACCCGGCGGCGGTAGCGGGCCGGGTGCCGCCGGCGGGCGGGGGGCGGGTGGTGATCACCAGCCAGTTCGGGTCCTGGCCGGGCCGGCAGGTGCTGGAGGTCCCGGTCCTGGACCGGGACCTCGCAGCGGGGTTCCTGCTGGACCGTACGGAGGCGCCCGGACCTGCCGAGCAGGCGGCGGCCTTGGAGCTGGCGGGTGAGCTGGGCGGGCTGCCGCTGGCGCTGGAGCAGGCGGGCGCGTACATGCAGGCCTCGGGCCGTAGCATCGCCGGGTACCTGGGACTGTTCCAGGTGCGGCGGGCCGAGCTGCTGGGCCGGGGGGATCCGGCCGGGTATGACAAGCGGGTCACTACCACTTGGTCGCTGGCGCTGGCCGGGCTGGGCGGGGCCAGCCCGGCGGCGGGGCTGCTGCGGCTGGCGGCGTGCTGCGCGGCCGAGGACATCCCGCTAGACCTGCTGCTGCGCCCGGGCCTGGTCGCGGCGGACTTCGATGCCGTGGTGGCGCCGTTGCTGGTGCCGCTGCTGGACGATGACCTGGCGCGGGATGAGACAGTGGCGGGGCTGCGGCGGTTCTCGCTGATCAGCGCGCCACGGGGCGGGCTGGTGTCGGTGCATCGGCTGGTGCAGGCGATCACTTTGGATCAGCTTCCGGCGCTGGAGGAGGAGGCCTGGCGGCGGGCTGCCGCCGCGGTGGTCGAGGCCGCGCTGCCCGGCGACCCGCAGGACCCGGGGTGCTGGCCGGTGTTCGCGGCGCTGCTGCCCCATGCCCAGGCCACGCTGGACCCGGCCAGCGACGGCATGTACCAGCTGGCCCGGTATCTGGGCGAAAGCGGCAGCTACGCCGCGGCGCTGGCCGTTCAGCAGCAGGTCCTGCACGCCAGGGAGGAAACCCGGGGCCCCGAGCACCCCGCCACGCTGACCGCCTGCGCCGACCTGGCCCGCTGGACCGGGAGGGCGGGGGATCCGGCCGGGGCCCGGGACCAGTTCGCCGCGCTGGTGCCGGTCATCGAGCGGGTCTCCGGCGCCGAGCACCCCGGCACGCTCTCCGCCCGCTCCAACCTGGCCTACTGGACCGGGAGGGCGGGGGATCCGGCCGGGGCCCGGGACCAGTTCGCCGCGCTGGTACCGGTCATCGAGCGGGTCTCCGGCGCCGAGTACCCCGCCACGCTCTCCGCCCGCTCCAACCTGGCCCGCTGGACCGGGGCGGCGGGGGATCCGGCCGGGGCCCGGGACCAGGTCGCCGCGCTGCTGCCGGTCCGCGAGCGGGTCTCCGGCGCCGAGCACCCCGCCACGCTCACCGTCCGCGCCAACCTGGCCCGCTGGACCGGGGTGGCGGGGGATCCGGCCGGGGCCCGGGACCAGTTCGCCGCGCTGCTGCCGGTCCGCGAGCGGGTCCTGAGCGCCGGGCACCCCGACATACTCACCGACCGATCCGACCTGGCCCGCTGGACCGGGGAGGCGGGGGATGCGGCGGGGGCCCGGGACCAGTTCGCCGCGCTGGTGCCGATCCGCGAGCGGGTCTCCGGCGCCGAGCACCCCGCCACGCTCACCGTCCGCGCCAGCCTGGCCCACTGGACCAGGCTGGCGCAGAACCCTGAGTAATCCGCGGCTACGAATCCAAGCCCGGATCCGGGACCGGTCAAGGGCCTGACATCAGAGCGCGTACACAGCCTCGATCGCGAGACGGCGCGTTGAACTGGCCGGACAGGTGTGGGATTTATCAAAGACCCCTCTAGGGACGAGTACACCCACACGGCAGGCAGCTGGCCCTAGTCGCGGCGCGCCGCGACAATCTGCGTGGTGAAGCTAGGGACGACGTGACGAACAGCTCGCACGGTAGCTAGAGGCGTACAGCTGGCAGAAGATCAAAGTGGGTACGTCGCTTCAATCCTCAGCCGACCAGCCAGGATGCTTGGACTGATGTAGGACTTGACCAACATCCTCCATGGGCGCCGTTTAGATCGATGGGCCGCGCGACGTCATTCGAATCGATGAACCCTGACCCATAGCGGGCAGCGTGCCTGGTAAATAAGCCGCCCAATATTTACCGCCGGTCTGGGTGGCAGGGCGAGCTGCAGCGTGCGATGGTTGGGTCACGCAGCGAGGGCGGCGTGGGGGTATGAGTTGGCCAAGGTCTATGTGTCGTCCACGATCGCCGACCTGACGGAGGAACGGCGGGCGGTGCTGGACTGGCTGCGGCGGGCGCGGCATCAGGCGGTCGACAGTTACTTGCCCGACAGTGACACCGTGGAGAAGAGCTGCCTGGAGGATGTCGGCATCTGTGACCTGTATGTGCTGATCGCGGGGCACCGGTACGGGTTCCAGCCCCCGGAGGACAATCCGGAGGGCCTGTCGATCACGCATCTTGAGTTTCGGCGGGCCGGTGAGTGCGGCATCCCGCGGGTGGCGCTGCTACGCATGAACATTCCCGACGTGCGCTTGTCGGATTTGGAGGATCCGGCCAGAGCCCCGTTGGTGCGCGCGTTCCGCGATGAGGTGGCCCGCGAGGTGCGTCCGGCGGAGTTCACTAATCTGGAGGGCTTGATCCAGGGGCTGAGCACTGGAGTCCAGGGCGAGCTGGACAAGCTGGCCAGGCTGGATCAGCAGCCAGCCGGTCCGGTAGCGGTGGGCCGGGTGCTGCGGCTGGCGCCGCGGCCGGTGTTCCTGGCCGGACGAGAGGAGCTGCTGGCCGAGCTGAATGCCCTGCTGACCGGGGACGGCGGCGCCGGGCCGCGGGTGGTGGCGCTGTGCGGCCCGGGCGGCGCGGGGAAGACCAGCGTGGCGCTGGAGTACGCGCATCGGCAGCTGGCCGAGGTCGGAGTGGGCTGGCAGTTCGCTGCGGAGAACCCTACGGTGCTGGCGGCCGGGTTCGCCGAGCTGGCGGCCCAGCTCGGGGTGCGGGATGCGACCGACTCCCGAGACCCGGTGGCGTCGGTGCACGGAATGCTCGCTGTGTTCTCGGCGGAGTGGCTACTGGTGTTCGACAACGCCCCGGACCGGGCGGTGGTCGAGGGCTTTTTGCCGCCGGCTGGGCGCGGGCGGATGTTGATCACTACCCAGAACCAAGACTGGCCACCCGGCCAGGCCCTGCAAGTGCCGGTTCTCGACACCGAAGTCGCCGCGGGCTTTTTGATTAACCGCACCGCCGACGCTGACCAGCGGGCACCCGGTGCGGCCCGTGACCTTGCCACCGAGCTAGGCGGGCTGCCGTTGGCGCTGGAGCAGGCTGGTGCGTATATCCAGGCCACCGGGGACAGCATCGCTGGGTACCTGGCATCTTTCCGGCAGCGGCGCGCTGACATGCTGGGTCGTGGTGAGCCCACTGGCTACCGCAAGACGGTGGCGACAGCCTGGGCGCTGGCCTTGGACCAGCTGGAGCAGTCCGCAGCCGGGGCAGTCGGTTTGCTGCGACTGCTGGCGTACTGCGCGCCCGAAGCAGTTCCGCTGCGATTGCTGTTGCAGCCATGTCCTGGGCTTGCCGAGCAGCTGGGGGATGAGGTGGCGTCAGCGCTGTTGCCGCTGCAGGAGGACGAGTTGGCAGCCAAAGACGCTATCGCGGCGCTGCGCCGGTATTCGCTGGTCAGCCAGCCTGCGGATGGGTCGGTGTCAGTGCACCGGCTGATCCAGGCCATCACAGCTGATCAGATGCCTGCGGAGCTGGCTGCGGCGTGGCGACAGGCCGCAGCCGTGGTGATCGAGTCCGCCCTGCCCGCTAACCCACAGAACCCGGAATCCTGGTCCGTCTTTGCATTGCTGCTGCCGCACGCCCAGGCTGCCCTATCCGTTGACACCGGTGGCATGGGACGGGTCGCCAGCTACGTGGGGTTCAGCGGCAGTTACGGGGCTGCCTGTGATCTCCAGCAAGAGGTGCTTAAGGCGCGCGAGCGGGTGCTGGGCCTCGATCACCCGGACACGCTGGCCGCCCGCGCCGGCCTCGCCTATTTCACGGGGATGGCGGGGAATACGGCCGGTGCCCGCGACCAGTTCGCCTCCCTGGTACCGGTGCACAAGCGGGTGCTCGGCCCCAGGCACCCGGACACGCTGGCCGCCCGCGCCGGCCTCGCCCTCTGGACCGGGTTGGCGGGGGATACGGCCGGTGCCCGCGACCAGTTCGCCGCAGTGGCGGCGGTGCATGAGCGGGTGCTGGGCGCCGAGCACCCGGACACGCTAGCCACCCGCGCTAACCTCGCCCAGTGGGCCTGGAACGCCGGAGATGCGGCTGGTGCCCGCGACCAGTACGCGGCGCTGCTGCCGGTGCGTGAGC
>PMST01000439.1:0-1216 GCA_003168295.1 Actinomycetota bacterium | reverse complement strand
AGCGGGTGCTGGGCGCCGAGCATCCGCAGACGCTGGCCGCCCGCGCCAACCTCGCCCACTGGATCGGGGAGGCGGGGAATGCGGCTGGGGCCCGCGACCAGTATGCTGCGCTGCTGCCCGTGTTCGAGCGGGTGCTGGGCCCCGAGCATCCGGATACCCTGATGGTCCGAGGCAACCAGGCTCGCTGGACCGGGGGGGCGGGGGATGCGGCTGGTGCCCGCGACCTGTACGCCGCGCTGCTGCCGGTGCGTGAGCGGGTGCTGGGCCCAAAGCACCCGATGACGCTGACCGCCCGCAGCAACCTCGCCCACTATACCCGGGAGGCCGCCCGCGGAGGGAACTAGCTTCTCTTTGTTTACAGCGCCCGGCGGCTGTGATCCGACCTGCTGACCTGCGCGTCCTGTCGGAATCGGCCGTCCTGACCGTAGGGCTCGCCTACTCCATCATGGTGTGCCGTAGCGGACAGGTATACCACTCGGCAGTTAGTCCGAAGTTACTTGGCGGTGGCACGCCACGCGCGGCGCTGAACTGGGCCTTCGCGAGCTCGAAGGTCATGTCTTCTGGCTACATGGTCTGACCAGCGCAAACTTCCATCATGGTAGCTGGTCATGGCCGCGGATTTTCTGTACAGAAAACCTTGCCCTCTACAGCGTTATCGCAGCTCAGGGCCCAGATATCTACACATAGTGACGGTAACTTCGGGTTAGTCGGCGCGGTCGCGGCGCACGCCGCGACAGGGAGCGGGATACTTGCGCGGTGAATTCCGGGATTGATGTGACGAGCCGATCGCTCGCGCGGTAGGAAGTGGTGTTACAGGTGGCCGAGGATCAAAGTGGGTACGTCGCTTCGATCCTCAGCCGGCGCGCCAGGTTGCCTGGACCGATGTGGGACTTGGGCAACACCCCTCTTCCGGGCAGGCAGCCACAGGCCGCATAGTTCCCGGTGGTCTGGAGGGACATCATCGCAGGCAGGATGGGTGCCTGGCCGGGAATTGCGGTGCACAGTGCGCGCACGCGGGAGCGGGCCGCTGTACGGCCAGTGTGAGCCTTCTGCCTGGTGATGCATTGCACCAGCCAGACGGTTGTGGATTTCAAGACCCCGGGTATCGGCTCGCCCTGGTCGGCAGGGACCGAACAGTCCTGTCGTGGGTGGCAGATCAGGTCATCGGCGATAACGTTTCCGGAACGGTCCGGGCCCAGGGTTGCTCTCGTGGGCG
>PMST01000074.1 GCA_003168295.1 Actinomycetota bacterium | reverse complement strand
CGGCAGGCCCTCATATCCCCCCCTTGTGGAGGCCTGCGGCTTCGGGATGGCCCGGCGGTGCGGTTCAGCGCCGCCGACGGGAGGCCGAACCCGGAGAGCCAGGGTGCGGGGCCGGAACAGTACCGGCCCCGCCCGCTCTGCTACTGCGACCGGACGGCGTCCGCGCCCGGCAGGTGAGTCCAGCCGTGGAACTGAGCCTGCTTTACCCGGAATCTGACCGCCTTGAAGGTTTCCGGGCTGATCAGGCTGGGGTGATGGCAGACGAAGCCGCGGTAAACGTGGTCGGATACGATCAGCGCCAGGTCAGCCCCGGAGGCCGCCAGCGCCCGCTTGAGCGGCGGCGCGTCCAGCAGCCGGAACAGCAGGTTGACGTCGCTGCCGACAAAGCCGTGCCCGTCGTACTCCACCACCCCGAAATGGGTCGCGGCCCGGAGCTGGATGCGGGCGGCGTCGCGGGCGACGTGATTGTGGCGGCGGACAAGTCCGCGGAGCCGTTCGGGGAGCGGGCCGGCCAGACCCAGACCGGAAACGCCGGGCGGAACGACCACCAGCGCGCCATCACCGCGATCTTCGTGCCAGCACGCGGCCCACGGGATACCCGAGGCGTCGAACGCTTTCTGCAACATCCCGTACAGGTGCTCGTGCAGGTACCGGCGGATGTCGTCGTCGCGGTCCGGCCGGGTGAAGCCGGCGATGTCCACCGCAAACAGGGTGCATAGCTGAGCCTCGGTCAGGGCAGACCGCCCTGCGGGCAACGTCCTGAGCACCGTCACGCGGCCGCCCCCGGGCCCGGCGGCGTCCGGCTGCGGCCGCGCGCCGTCGGTGAGGTCCCGCCAGGCCCGGATGACCGCGGTGTCGAGCTGACCGGCCAAGTCACCTAGTTCCAGCGGGAGCCTGCCGCCGGAAGCGAAACACTCGCGCAGGATGGCCGTCACCGCGACACCGACCAGATGGCCGACGATGTCGGCGGCGTGCGGGCCGATCGCGCCGACGTCGGTAAAGGCGGCGGAAAACTCGTCGAGGGCGTCAAGCCCGTCCGGCGCACCAGCCAGCTCGGCGAGGTTGGCCAGGTGGATGTCGTCGTCCAGGGTGGCGGGGGCGGACACGCTCGCTCACCGCATAGCCTGGTCAGAACGCAGGCCCGGCCGTACGCTCGGGCGCCGAATGCCGAGGCAGATCACGGGCGGGAAACCGGCCGCGGCGCCGACGGCGATCGCGCAGGACCCGCCGCGCCGACGGATGAACACCGCCTCCATGCTTTCCTGCTTCCTAGCTGTCAAGGCTCGCTCGTTCGTTGCTGCGACGCTGCCTCGGGGCGCGGGGGTGGCTGGCCCCGCCCAGCAGGCGGGGCCGACACCTCCCTCCAGCCATCCCGGCCAGCCATCTGACCTATCTACGTAGCAAGGCAGAGCTGCTCTTTTAGCAGTTATACCTTGAGGATCCTCCCTTCTTGTGTCAGCAACTTACACCCTAGGAGGCGCTGAATCAACATCGATTTTACTAGTTTTTTCTGTTCTACAGTGGCGGCACCGCGTACCGCGCCGGTCTCGAACAGCCACGTTAACGGGACGCCAGGAGAAGCGGCCCGCGGGCGTCCGATCCCCGCTCACCCTCTGCGATGGGTTGGCGCCCGGCCCGCCGCCGAGACCCGGCTGCGGGAAACTTACGCTATCGAGATCAAATAATCAACAGCAATCTTGATACTTCTAGCTGCTCAATCGTAGACTTTCCCTAGCCGCCAGGAACGTACGCGTCGCAGGCCCGCCCAGGAGAGAACCTCGTCGGCGAGCGGCCTTTGACCGATCAGCGGCAGTCGCAGGACACCGGCCACGATCAGCGGCCGATCAGCCTGAAGACTGGACCGCACGGATGGCTACCGGCCGGTTACCGAACGCAGGAAGGCAGTTCCATGGCAGGACAGGACCCGTCACCACGCCGGGCGAGGCGGGCGGAGCCGGACGGAACGGCCGCGTCCAGCGTCGAGCAGCCCACGCAGGCCGCTGAGCTGAACCTCACGGTAGGCCCCGCGACCGCGGGAGGGCGTGTCCCCCAGGACGATGCGCACCACTTCATCACGGTGGGCGGGATCGCCTGGTGCGTCGCGGCTGCTATCGCTGGTGTGGTCCTGACGCTGCAGGTCGCCGGCCGGTCCTCCGGGCACGACGCGGGCAGCGGCCCGGTCGTGCTGGCCCTGGCCGAACTGGGGCTCGGGCTGATCGCCTCCGCGTTCATCGCGGCCTGCGGCGGCCGCACCCCGCGCCGGACCGACGAGGGCGATAGGCAGACGCCGTCCTCGGCGGCCGCGCAGGCGAGCAACCGGGTCGGGCCCGGATCGGGCGGGCAGGCGGATCGGCACATCACGAGCGCAGGTCAACACGTCACAGGAACCGGACGACCTGAGTTTCCCCGGTCTCCGGATCGGAGATGATGACTGCTTTACCCGCGCTGATCTGCGCTTCGATGAACTCGTACAGGGTGATCGCGCGATTGGTGATATCCGTTTTGGACAAACCGGTGCGGTCCAGTAGCTTCTTCAGGTCTCCGGCGGCCTTCGGGATCAGGGCGACCGTGATCCGCTCAGGTGGCGCTGGTGCTGCTGGCGTGTCTTTTGNNCGCCCCCGCCCGCATGGTCCTACCGCCAGGGTTGGCAGCCATATTGACAAGAACCTCCTCCGTACGAGCCCTGCCCACAGGCAGCCCGGTGCGCCCTCTTCCCCCACTGGTCCAGCGTCCTCGGCTTCCCGAGAAGGACGAACACGCAGCGCAACTGCACACCAGGCCTGCTTCACAGCAGAACACGTACTGCTAGTTTAGGCTACGATCTGCTGGGCAACAAACAGCGGAATGCCAGCGTCCTTACGGGAGGGTAATAGTAGCAAGGCCGGCCCGGCAAGCGGTCCCGGCGCGGGACGGCGGTCACTGCGAGTGGACGCCAGCCGGGCCCTCGGCCAGCAGCGCCCGGAAAGCGTCCTCGTCCAGGACGGGGACGCCCAGCTCGACCGCCTTGTCGTACTTGGAGCCTGCGTTCTCGCCAGCCACCACGAAGTCGGTCTTCT
>PMST01000109.1:542-7016 GCA_003168295.1 Actinomycetota bacterium | reverse complement strand
CCGCCGCGGTCTGGCCGCGGGCCCCGCACCAGGCCATCCACAAGGCACTGGCCACGCTGACCGGGGAGAAAACCGTGTTCGCGCCGTCCTGCGCCAGCCGCTGGTACAGGTCGGCGCCGAACGCGTTGGCGGCCGCCGCGGACTCGCGGGCCGTGGTCATCAGGGCTGCGTCGTCAGGCATCGTCTGTGCCACCTTCCCCGTACACCCTTGGATCACACCAACCCGCGTTAGGCTGGCGCGGTGAGCGGACTTGAGGACTTTGCCCGGCTGGTCGAGGGTGACCACGGCTTGGTGGTGGTGTCGACGCTGCGGCCGGACGGGACGATCCAGTCGTCGGTGGTCAACGCGGGCGTGCTTCCGCATCCCGTCACCGGGGCGCAGGTTGTCGGCCTGGTCAGCCGCGGTGACGCGCACCGGGTCGCCAACCTGCGGGCCCGGCCGCGGGCCACGGTCGTGGTCCGGGCGGGCTGGGAGTGGGCGTCCGCTGAGGGACCGGTCGAGCTGGCCGGGCCGGACGACCCGATGCCCGGGGTGGACGCGGAGCGGCTGCGCCTGCTGCTGCGGGAGATCTTTACCGCCGCGGGCGGAACGCACGACGACTTCGACGCCTACGACCGGGTGATGGCGCAGGAGCGTCGCGTCGCCGTCCTGGTCACGCCCGAGCGGGGCTTCGCCCGGCCGCGCGGCTGACGATCGTGGACCTGGACACCGAGCGACGCATTGTCACCGTGCCCGACGGCCGGAAAATCGACGTGCTCAGCGCTGGCCCCGCCGACGGCCTGCCGCTGGTGCTGCACGAGGGCACTCCGGTCGGGCTGGTCCTGTACCCGCCCACGGCGCGGGCGGCCCAGGCCCGCGGCCTGCGGGTCATCCTGGCCGCCAGGCCCGGCTACGAGGGATCGACGCCCCGGCCCGGGCGGCGGGTGGTCGACGTGGCCGCGGATACCGCCGCGGTCCTCGACGAACTCGGTGCGGACACCTTCGTCACCGCCGGCTGGTCCGGCGGCGGACCGCACACGCTGGCCTGCGCCGCGGCCTTGCCCGGGCGCTGCCTGGCGGCAGCGTCGGTCGCCGGGGTGGCCCCCTATCAGGCGAAGGGACTCGACTGGGCGGCCGGCATGGGGGCGGAGAACGTCGATGAGTTCGGTGCCGCCGTCGCGGGCGAGGCGGTGCTGACCCAGTTCCTCGACAGCGCCGCGGCCGCGCTGGGCACCGTCACCGGCGCCGACGTGGCTCAGGCTCTGGGCGGCCTGGTGATCGCCGCCGACCAGGCCGCGCTCACCGGGGAGTTCGCCGACTATGTCGCCGCCGCCCTGCGAGCCTCGATGAACACCGGCATCGCCGGCTGGCGCGACGATGACCTGGCGTTCGTCAAGGACTGGGGCTTTTCCCTCGACCCGGCCCTTGACCCCCGCGGCACGCCCGCCGCGCCCGTCGCCATCTGGCAAGGCGATCAGGACAAGATGGTCCCGTTCGCCCACGGCCAGTGGCTGGCGGCCAGCATTCCCGGCGCCCGGGCCCACCTGCTCCCGGGTGAAGGTCATCTCTCCCTGACCGTCAGCTCCCTGGACCGCATCCTGGACGACCTCCTCGACCTGGCCGGCCTGAATCCCTAGGTCGATCCCGATGCAGGACGATCATCCGATGAGTTCGGGCGCGTCCCGTGGTCTACGTTGAGCAAGCTACCAACGGACGGGAGACAAGAACATGGGCAAGATCGTGGTGACGGAGTTCATCTCGCTGGATGGCGTCATCGAGGACCCGGGCGGGGCCGAGGGCTACGAGCATGGCGGCTGGTCGTTCAGCTTCGATCAGGGTGAGGAAGGGCGCAAGTTCAAGCTCGACGAGCTGATGGCGGCCGACGCCCAGCTGCTCGGCCGGGTCACTTACGAGGGCTTCGCCCAGGCCTGGCCGACCATGACCGACCCGGTGGGTTTCGCCGACAAGATGAACGGGATGCCGAAGTACGTGGTCTCCGCCACCCTGCAGCGCCCGACCTGGGAGAACTCGACGATCCTGACCAGTACCGACGGCGTGGCCGAGCTCAAGAACAGCTACGAAGGCGACATCCTGGTCGCGGGCAGCGCCACGCTGGTGCGCGCGCTCACCGATCTGGGCCTGGTCGACGAGTACCGGCTGATGGTCTTCCCGCTGGTGCTTGGCACCGGCAAGCGACTGTTCGACGGGGCCAAGATGACCAGGCTGAAGCTCGCCGACGTCACAGAAATCGGCACCGACGGCGTGAGCATCCAGCGCTTTACGCTCGCCTAGCCTCAGCAGCACCGCACGTTGACATCAGGGCGGCGGCTCGCTGGCACAATGCTCTGGTGACGCAGATTCAATCAGAGGACAAACGGCCGCCATCCGGCGGCAAGCCGGCTCCGTCAGCGAAGTCCGTGGACCAGCGGATCGCCGACGAGCTGGGCGTGGCTGTCCGGCAGGTCAGCGCCGCCGTGGAGTTGCTCGACGGCGGCGCCACCGTGCCGTTCATCGCCAGGTACCGCAAGGAAGCCACCGGCACGCTCGACGACGCGCAGCTGCGCACGCTCGAGGAGCGCCTGCGCTACCTGCGCGAACTCGACGAGCGCCGGGACGCGATCCTGACCGAGATCGGCACCCAGGGCAAGCTGACCGACGAGCTCGAACGCCAGATCCGCGCCGCCGACTCCAAGGCGCGGCTGGAGGACCTGTACCTGCCCTACAAGCCGAAACGCCGCACTCGGGCCCAGATCGCCCGCGAGGCTGGCCTGGAGCCGCTGGCCGGCCTCCTCTTCGCTGACCCGGGCAGAAATCCCCTCCTCGAGGCGGCGAACTTCGTCGACGCCGAGCGCGGCGTCGCGGACGTGACCGCGGCCCTGGACGGCGCCCGCGCGATCCTGGTCGAGCGGTTCGCCGAGGACGCGGACCTGCTCGGGGAACTGCGTGAGGCGATGGCCGCCCGCGGCACGCTGGGCTCCAAGGTACGCGAGGGCCAGGAAGAAAAGGGGGCCAAGTTCGCCGACTACTTCGAGTTCAGCGAGCCGTTCGCGCGGCTGCCCTCGCACCGCATCCTGGCCCTGTTCCGGGGCGAGAAAGAGGAGATCCTCGACCTCACCCTGGACCCGGGGATCAGCGACGCCGAGAACGAGACCCGCATCGCCGAGCGCTTCGGCCTGCGCGATGAAGGGCGTCCCGCGGACGCGTGGCTGGCGGCCACGGTGCACTGGGCCTGGCGCACCCGCATCCTGGTGCACCTGAGCGTGGACATGCGGGTCCGCCTGTGGCAGGCGGCCGAGGACGAGGCGGTCCGGGTGTTCGCCGCCAACCTGCGCGACCTGCTGCTGGCCGCCCCGGCAGGCGCGCGGACCACGATCGGCCTGGACCCGGGCTTCCGCACCGGCGTCAAGGTCGCCGTCACCGATAAAACCGGCAAGGCGCTCGGCACCGCCACGATCTACCCGCACGAGCCGCACCGCCGCTGGGACGAGGCCATCGACGTCCTGGCCAAGCTCGCGCAGGCCCATCACGCCGAGCTCATCGCCATCGGCAACGGCACGGCCTCGCGGGAGACCGACCGGCTGGCCGCCGACCTGATGAAGCGCCACCCTGACCTCAAGCTCACCAAGGTGGTGGTCTCCGAGGCCGGCGCCAGCGTGTACTCGGCCTCGGCCTATGCCTCCGCCGAACTACCCGGCATGGACGTCTCGCTCCGCGGCGCGGTCTCGATCGCGCGCCGTTTGCAGGATCCGCTGGCCGAGCTGGTCAAGATCGACCCGAAGTCGATCGGCGTCGGCCAGTACCAGCACGACGTCGCGGAGGGCAAGCTGTCGCACTCACTGGACGCCGTGGTCGAGGACTGCGTGAACGCGGTAGGCGTCGACCTGAACACCGCGTCGCAGCCACTGCTGGCCCGGGTGTCGGGGATCACAGCTAACCTGGCGGCCGCGATCGTGGCCCGCCGCGATTCCGAAGGTCCCTTCAAGACCCGGAAGCAGCTGATGGCCGTGCCCCGGCTCGGCCCGAAGGCTTTCGAGCAGTGCGCCGGGTTCCTGCGCATCCGCGGCGGCGACGACCCGCTCGACGCCTCGGGCGTCCATCCCGAGGCCTATCCCGTGGTCCGCCGCATCCTGGCCGTGACCGGCAGCGCGGCCGGCGACCTGATCGGCAGCACCGCGGTCTTGCGCGGCCTGCGGCCGGAGAAGTTCACCGACGAGCGTTTCGGGCTGCCGACGGTCACCGACATCCTGCGCGAGCTCGAGAAGCCCGGCCGCGACCCGCGCCCCGCGTTCACCACCGCGACCTTCGCCGAGGGCGTGGAGAAAATTGGCGACCTGGAACCAGGCATGGTGCTCGAGGGCGTGGTCACCAACGTCGCGGCGTTCGGCGCGTTCGTGGACGTCGGTGTGCACCAGGACGGCCTGGTCCACGTGTCCGCCATGTCAAAGAACTTCGTCTCCGACCCGCACTCGGTGGTCAAGTCCGGCGACGTGGTGCGGGTGAAGGTGCTCTCCGTCGACGTGCCCAGGCACCGGATCTCGCTCACGCTGCGTCTCGACGACAACGGGACGCGTCAGGCCGGCGGCCGCGACCGATCTAGCCGAACGGGCACCCCTTCGAGCCCTCGGGCCAACCCGAATCGCCCGGCCGGCGGCGACCCCAAGGGCGAAGCCCCGAAGCCCCAAGACGGCGCGCTGGCCGACGCGCTGCGCCGGGCCGGCCTGGTCTCAAAGCCGCCGAAGAGCCGGGATGATCGTCCTGGCCGTCGCTAACCTTGGTCTCCGGGAATACTCACGCGCGCGATACGGCTGCGTGCCGATAGCATCGGGTAACCGCTTTTCCGATAGGCAATCCGACCGTCAAGGAGTACACCGTGTCCAGCCAGCAGCTTCGTATCACCCTCGCAGGTCGCGAGCATGTGGTCGAGGCTGGCACGACCGCGGGCGCGGCCCTTTCCGGCGAGACCGGTTCCCTGCCACCCGGCGTCATCGCCGCCCGGGTCAACGGCGAACTGCGCGATCTGGCCTGCCAGGTCGCCGACGGTGACCTTGTCGAGCCGGTGGATAACGCCAGCGACGACGGCCGGTACATCGTGCGGCATTCTGCCGCGCACGTCATGGCGCAAGCCGTGCAGGAGCTGTTCCCGCAGGCCAAGCTGGGTATCGGCCCGCCCGTGGAGAACGGGTTCTACTACGACTTCGACGTCGAGGCGCCGTTCACCCCGCAGGACCTGAAGGCGATCGAGGGCCGGATGCGCCAGATCGTCAAGCAGGGCCAGCGGTTCTCCCGCCGGGTCGTGACCGACGAGGAGGCCGCTGTTGAGCTCGCGGCCGAGCCGTACAAGCTCGAGCTGATCGGGCTCAAGGGCCACGCGGCCGGCTCGGCGCAGTTCGAATCGGGCGAGTCGGTCGAGGTCGGTTCCGGGGACGGAACCGAGCTGACCATCTACGACAACCTGGACCCGGCCAGCGGCGCGCTGTGCTGGAGGGACCTGTGCCGCGGCCCGCACGTCCCGGCCACCAGGAACATCCCGGCCTTCAAGCTGATGCGCACCGGCGGTGCCTACTGGCGGGGGAGCGAGAAGAACCCTCAGCTGCAGCGGATCTACGGCACCGCGTGGGAGTCACGGGACAAGCAGGACGAGTACGTCAAACAGCTGGAGGAGGCCGAGAAGCGCGATCACCGTAAGCTCGGCGCCGAGCTCGACCTGTTCTCGTTCCCGACCGAGATCGGCAGCGGCCTGCCCGTCTTCCATCCCAAGGGCGGCACCATCCGCCGGGTAATGGAGGACTACTCGCGCCGCCGTCACGAGGAGGCCGGGTACGAGTTCGTCACCACCCCGCACGTCTCCAAGGCGGACCTGTTCGTGACCTCCGGGCACCTGGAGTGGTACTCCGATGGCATGTTCCCGCCCATGGAGCTGGACGGGGCGACCTACTATGCCAAGCCGATGAACTGCCCGATGCACATCTTGATCTACGCGTCGCGCGGGCGGTCCTACCGGGAGCTGCCGTTGCGGCTGTTCGAGTTCGGCACCGTGTACCGGTACGAGAAGTCCGGTGTGGTGCACGGCCTGACCCGGGCCCGCGGTTTCACCCAGGACGACTCGCACATCTTCTGCACCCCCGATCAGCTGGAAGACGAGCTGGCGTCGCTGCTCAGCTTCGTGGTCGGGCTGCTGCGCGACTTCGGCCTGACCGAGTTCGAGGCGGAGCTGTCCACCCGGCCGGACAAGTACGTCGGCGAGCTGGCGGAATGGGCGGCCGCCGAAGCGGCGCTCAAGCACGCCCTGGACGTGTTCGGCCTGCCGTACGTGATCGCCGAGGGCGACGGCGCCTTCTACGCGCCCAAGATCGACGTGCACGTCAAGGACGCGATCGGGCGGCGCTGGCAGCTGTCTACCCTGCAGGTCGACCTGCAGCAGCCGCACCGGTTCGGCATCGAGTACCAGGCCGCCGATGGCACCCGGCAGCGTCCGTACATGATCCACCGGGCGC
>PMST01000109.1:0-492 GCA_003168295.1 Actinomycetota bacterium | reverse complement strand
GAGGTCGACGACAGCGATGACCGGATGCAGAAGAAGATCAGGACCGCGCAGCGCCAGAAGGTGCCGTTCATGTTGATCGCGGGGGACGACGACGTGGCCGCCGGCGCGGTGTCGTTCCGCTACCGTGACGGGTCGCAGAAAAACGGCGTCCCGGTCGCGGATGCGATCGCCGAGATCGTCACCGCTGTGCGCACCCGCGTCCAGGTGTAACCCGGTGGCACCCGACCAGCCCGCCCCGCCTCAACCAACCCCTGACCCCGACGAGGTCTTCGCCGGAGTGCCCGACGCGTTCGGCCGGCTCTGGACGCCGCACCGGATGGCGTACATCAAGGGCGAGGGCAAGCCGTCGGGCCCCGGCGAGGACGAGGGCTGCCCGTTCTGTCACGCGCCCACGCTGAGTGACGCCGAAGGGCTGATCGTCGCCCGGGGCTCGCTGGTGTACGCGGTGCTCAACCTGTACCCGTACAACGGCGGCCACGTGCTGATCTGCCC
>PMST01000107.1 GCA_003168295.1 Actinomycetota bacterium | reverse complement strand
GGCTGCACCCGGTCATGCCGCTAGGCAACCTCATCGACGCCATGCGCAGCATCTTCTACTTCGATGGAACGAACATGATCCGGCCAACGCTAGTGCTGTGCGCCTGGATCGCCATCGGCGCCGCCCTGATCACGGTCTCGGCCCTGCTGCGCCGGGCCAGGCAGCGGCCAGCCCCCGCCGCCGGACCAGCCGGCCCGCCCATCCGCGAACTCCCCGGCCCGGCAGCCGCCACCGAACCCGCCATGCTGCAAGCGCCCATCGCCCACGCCGTGACGGCGGCAAACGGCACCAACGGCTTCGGCCACCCGCCGCCCACCCTGTTCGGCAGGGTCACCGACGCCACCGGCGCACCCATATGGGCGGCCAACATCACCATCATCGACGCGGATGGCCATCAGCTCATGCGCACCAGCACCGACCGCAGCGGCCGCTACGCCGTCGACAGCCTGCCCGGGGGCATCCTCACCGTACTGCTGTCCCCACCGGGCCGGATGCCCCTCGCGACCCGCGTCCTGCTTACCAGTGACCTCCCCGTCCGTCAGGACTTCGTCCTACCCGACGCGCCCCAAGGCGCCGGCCGTGACACCGGCATCTTGTACCGAATCTGAATCAGCGCCTGACCCCGCATTACGCCGATCCCGCGGTCTGCATAGTGCGCTCAGGCTCGCAAATGGCTGGTTACCTGGATGGCAGGAAGCGAGTTTGCCGATAGGCCGCTAGCACTAGCGGGCGGCGTAAGAGCTGGCTGCTAGCTGTCACGGCAGCGTGTCGGCGGCGCCTACGACGCTCCCCTGCCGCCGATAACGCGTTGGGTTAGTAACGCGCCGCGTTATCATAGGTATGTGCTGCGCTCCTTCCGGGACAAGGAAACCGAGGCTATCTGGCATCGGCAGCGATCACGCAGGCTAGACGGGCCAGTGCAGCGTGCCGCCTGGCGCAAGCTCGCGATGCTCGATGCTCGATGCTGCGGAGACCTTAACTGACCTGCTCGTCCCGCCTGGCAACCGGCTGGAAAAGCTCACTGGGGACCGTGCCGGGCAGTACAGCATCCGGATTAATCAGCAGTGGCGGATCTGCTTTGTGTGGTCAGATGCAGGCCCGGACGATGTGGAGATCGTTGACTATCACTAAGGAGGAGCCAGTGGCAGAAGATACGGTCATGCCGCCGGTGCACCCGGGGGAGATCCTGCGAGAGGAGTTCCTCGCGCCGCTGGGCGTGAGCCAGTATCAGCTGGCCAAGGCGGTAGATGTCCCGGCCCGGCGGATCAACGAGATCGTCCACGGCCAGCGCCGCATTACCGCGGACACCGCGCTGCGGCTGTCCCGGTACTTCGGCACCTCCGAGCGGTTCTGGCTGAACCTGCAGGCCCGCTACGACCTGGAGACCGAAAAGGACCGGCTAGGCGCCACGCTCGATGACATCCGCCCGCTCAGCGCAGCGAGCTAACCGATGCAAACGATCTTTGAGGGGCTCAGGAACGGTCCTCCAGCCAGGGGTAGCGTTCGGTGTCCCGACCTGCGTAATCGGGATCGAGGTAGATGAAGACTCGCTGGATCTTCCAGTCACGGATCTCGAACACGTCGCACCATCGGCCGGCCCCCCACTCCGGCACGCCGGCTCGCCACGCGCCGTCGCGGTGCTCCCCATGGCTGTCGCCTTCGCACACGACGATGTCGCCGCCGGAAAACACCCAGTTGAAGTGCGCGTAGTGGTGCTCGATGTGCTTGATCGTAGCGCCCACGTCGCCGAACAACTTGCTGATTTGTTCCTTACCGGTCGCCAGGCCCCACTTGGGGAAGTACACCTGAGCGTCGTCGGCGAACAGGTCAAGAATGCTCCCGCCGGTAGGGATCACTCCTGCGTTGTCGAACCCCTTCAGGTAATCCAGGACTACCGACTTGCGCTGCTCGTCGGTCATCGTCTCTCTGGCGAGTGCCATCGCTTTCGCTCCTCATGGTGCTTGTGGGTAGCTCACTGGCCGCCGGGCCGTCGCCGAATCCGTCGTCACCGATCACCCCCTAAGGGTGTGTCCTATGTCACGATACGGCAGAGGCCCGGGAGCCCATTAGCGTCAGGCTGGGCCGCGCGAAGGCACCGCCGCGGAGCCACCTGGCCGGAAGCAGACACCACGATCCGTTCGGGATAATTCTTGGCCAGAAGCGGTGGGTCGCGGGGCCCGCGGAGTCAGAATGAGATCCGGGTACCGCGGTATCTGCCGACCAGCTTGTCGGCCCGGCGGCGGGCCTGACCTAACGTTAGCGACCGCTGTCGTCCAGCCAGCCGCCTATCAGGAGCAGGGCTATCACGACCACGGCAACGGACCCGACCAGCGCGAACAAAGGCCCACGGATAATCCACCTGCTGTATCCAAGGTATCGGAGATACTTTCTCATCACTTACTCACGCTGGGTAGATTGGTTTCTCGGGAACTGACGCAGTTATTCGACTGCCAGTTCCCGCAGGTTGGTCTTGGCGAGCTCGATGAGCTCGGTTCCCTCGCCGGACAGGACGGTCCTGGTCGCGTACAGGGTGAAGCCCTTGATCTCGTCGTAGGTGACCTTGGGTGGCACTGAGAGCTCGTGCCGGGCGGTGCGAACGTCCACGAGGGCCGGGCCGTCGTGGGCAAATGCGGCCTTCAGCGCGTCCTCCAGCTCGTCGGCCTTATCGACTCGGACGCCGAACAGCCCGACGGCCCGGGCGATCCCGGCGAAATCCGGATTGTCCAGGTCGGTGCCGTAGTTGACGATGCCGGCCGCCTTCATTTCCAGTTCCACGAATGACAGCGCGCCGTTGTTGAATACCACTACCTTGACCGGCAGGTGCAGTTGGCGCAGGGTGATCAGGTCGCCAAGTAGCATCGCGATGCCTCCGTCGCCGGACAGGGTGATGACCTGCCGGCCCGGCTCGGTGGCCTGGGCGCCGATGGCGTGCGGCAGCGCGTTGGCCATGCTGCCGTGGTTGAACGAGCCGATCAGCCGGCGGGTGCCGTTCATCCGCAGGTACCGGGCGGCCCAGATGACGAGCGTGCCGACATCGACGGTGAACACCGCGTCGCGGTCCGCCAGCCGGTCGATGGTGGCCGCCACGTACTGCGGGTGCAGCGGCGAGTCGTTGCGTCGGTCCCGGGCCAGCTTGTCCAGCCGGGCGCGGGCCCGCCGGTAGTGCGCGGTCATCCGGTCCAGGTGCGAGGAGTCGGTCTTGGCCGTGAGCATCGGCAGCAGCGCGTCGACCGTGTCCCGGACCGTGCCGACCAGCGGGACCTGTACCGGGACCCGGCGGCCGATCCGCTCGCCACGCACGTCGACCTGGATCACCGGGACCCCGGTCGGCAGGAACGGCCGGTAGGGGAAGTCAGTGCCGAGCATGACCAGCACGTCGCAGTGCTCCATGGCCCGGTACCCCGAGCTGAACCCGAGCAGCCCAGTCATGCCCACGTCATACGGGTTGTCGTACGCCACGAACTCCTTGCCCCGGAACGCGTGCACCACCGGCGCCTTTAGCGCGGACGCGAGGCCGATGAGCAGGTCGTGCGCCCCGGCGCAGCCCGCCCCGGCCAGGATCGTCACGCGATTGGCGGCGTTCAGCACCTGGGCCGCGGCCGTCAGCGACTCGTCGTCGGGCCGCACAACCGCCGACGCGGCGCGTACCGGTGACGGCTCGGCACCCCGCGGCGCCTCATGGAAGAACACGTCGCCGGGAACGACCACGACCGCGACTCCGCGACGCTGCAGCGCCATCCGCATCGCCATCTCCAGCATCCGCGGCATCTGCTCGGGTATGCCGGCCATCTCGCAGTACACGCTGCACTCGCGGAACAGGTCCTGCGGGTGGGTCTCCTGGAAGTACTCCCCGCCGATCTCCACCGACGGAATATGCGAGATGATCGCCAGCACCGGCACCCCGCTGCGGTTGGCGTCGAACAGGCCGTTGATCAGGTGCAGGCCGCCCGGACCGCAGCTGGTCGCGCACACGGCCAGTTCCCCGGTCAGCGCCGCCTCGGCGGCCGCGGCGAACGCGGCGGTCTCCTCGTTCCGGACATGCTCCCAGGCGATCGTGCCGTCGCGGCGCAGCGCGTCGGTGAACCCGTTGAGCGAATCGCCCGGGAGCCCGTACACGCGGCGCACGCCGGATGCTTTCAGTGTCGCCAGCATCACGTCAGCCACGGTGGTAGCCATCATCTGCTCCTTCTATGTGTGTCGGTTCTGTCGTGCGGCGCGGTGTGCCGTCGGCGACGGGGGGTGAGAGCGACCACGGCGACCAGGCCGAGCACGGCGGCGCGCATTCCGGAGGTCTGCTCCTCGTGCGGTCGCGGCCGTGTCTGGGCGACCGAGGCGGTGGCCGGGGCCGTTCCGTTCTGGCCTGCACTGAGCAGGTGGCGGCTCTGCAAGGTGAACAGCAGGGTGAACGACGGCACGACGAGTACCAGGGCCGCGATGAACACGACGACGAGCGCGACCAGGGTGTCGTGCGGGGCGCCGGCGTTGCTGAGGGTGACCGTGGTGCCAGGCAGCAGCACCGGGTACTGGGCGACGCCCCAGCCCCAGATGACCGCGGCCACGCCGAGCGCGGCGACGATCCGGACGCCTCGTATGCGGCCGACTGTCAACAGGGCCAGGACGACCACGCCGCAGACCCCGGCCACGACCACGAGCGGAAGTGCCCGGCCGGTCAGGCGGGCGTACAGGGCCGGGTCCGAGCCGTGCAGGGTGGCCAGCCCGGCCAGCGACAGCGCGCCGGCCACGATGGCGGCGGCCTGGGCGCGGCGGGTGAAGTAGGCCTGCATCCGCCGGTCGCCGCGGCTATGGGCCTCCTTAGTCAGGTAGACCGCGGCGAGATAGCCGCAGGCGGTGACGAACGCGAACCCGCCCAGCAGCGCGGTCGGGCTGGTCCAGGCGGCCAGGCTGGCGTGGCTGGCGTTCGCGGGCACCGCCCCGGTAGCGACCGCGCCGACCACCGTGCCCATAAAGAATGGGGTCAGCAGCGAGGAGAACGCGAAGGTGACGCCGGTCGCGCGCTGCCAGGGCAGCCTGGTGAGTTCCTGGCGGAAGGCGAACCCGGCCCCGCGCAGCACGATCCCGCCGACCGCCAGCCACAGCGGCAGCGCGAGCGCGGTCATCACGGCGGCGAACGCGTGCGGGAACGCGGTCCAGAAGATGACCAGGTCAAAGATGAGCCAGACGTGGTTGGCCTCCCACACCGGGGTGATCGACTCGTCGATCAGGGTCCGCGGTGCCCGGCCGCGCCTGGTGGTACCGGCCAGCAGATCCCACAGGCCGCCGCCGAAGTCGGCCCCGCCCAGCACCGCGTAGAGGGTGACCCCGGTCAGCAAGATGGCCCCCAAGGCGTCCGCGGCCATCACAGCCCCGCCTCATCCGTGGTCAGATCCTGCGGCACAGCAGGCGGACCGTAGGGGACGGCGGACGCTACGGCGTCACTGCGGCGCCAGCGCCGGGCCAGCATCCGCAAGACCGCGATCGTGGCCGTGCCGAGCACCGCGTACATGACGATGACCAGGCTCAGGCTGGCCAGTACGCCACCGTTGGTAGTGGCGGCCTGGGCGGTGGTCTGCAGCCCGTACACCACCCACGGCTGGCGGCCCTCCTCGGTGACCACCCAGCCGCACTCCATGGCCACGATCGCGGCGAGCCCGCTGACCGCTCCCAGCAGCCAGAACAGCAGCGGCCTGGGCCACCGGCGCCGGCGCCACCACGTCCAGGCGGCCCACAGCCCGGCCAGCAGCAGGAGGGACCCGAGGCCCACCATGACGTCGAAGCACAGGTGGATCAGCCACACCACCGGTGGCCGGTCGGCCGGGGGCACGCTATCCCAGCCGGTGACCCGGGTCCCTGGGCCGAATCCGACCAGCAGCGAGTCCATGTACGGGATCTTCAGCCCGCCGTAGATGTGCCCGTTGACATAGACCCCCGCGAGCCACTCCGGGACCTGCCGAGAGGTCTGCGGCACGTACTCCATAGCCGCGAACTTGACCGGCTGATCGTGCGCGATGGACCGGGCCGCGGTGTCGCCGACGAACATCTGGAGCGGAGTTAGCACCGCGGCCGGGACGAACCCGAGAGCGAACCCGGTGTAGTGGTAGC
>PMST01000188.1 GCA_003168295.1 Actinomycetota bacterium | reverse complement strand
CGCTGCACGAGCAGAAGCTCGTAGACGCCACCGGCGCGGCTACCGTCCGCCCAGCGCAGCCCGAGGAGATCCAGGCCGCGCTCGGCGCCCTGCCGGGCAGCCTCGGCGCGGTCGGGGTCACTGATCACCCGGTCATCGCCGACGAGGCGCTGCGCGGCCGCCGCGGCATGTACACCGGCGCCAACATCGACGACACCCACCTGCGCGGCGTTGACGTCGAGCGGGATATCAACGTCGGCCGGTGGGCCGATCTGCGCGAGGCGGCGGCCGGCGAGGGCTGCGTCAACTGCGGGCATGGGCTCGAGGTCGAGCGTGGCATCGAGGTCGGCCACATCTTCAAGCTCGGCTACAAGTTCAGCGACGCCCTCGGGCTCAGTGTTTCCGGCCCGGACGGCAAGCCCGTCAAGCCGATCATGGGCTGCTACGGCATCGGCGTCGAGCGGGCGATGGCCGCGGTCGTCGAGGTCCACCACGACGCCAAGGGCATCGTCTGGCCGGTCGCGATCGCCCCGTTCGAGGTCGTGGTGGTGATCGCCCAGCAGGACGACACGGCCGTGGCCGAGGCGGGGGAGAAGGTGTACCAGGCCCTGCTCGGCGCGGGCGTCGAGGTCATCGTGGACGACCGGCCGGTCCGCGCCGGGGTCAAGTTCAGCGACGCCGAACTGGTCGGCATCCCGTTCCGGGTCACGGTGGGCAAGCGCGGCCTGGCGTCGGGGTCCGCGGAGCTGACCGACCGCGCCACCGGCTCCACCGTGGCTGTCCCGCTGGACGAGGTGCCCGCCCAGGTCCGCGAAGCGGTCGAAAAGGCCCTCGCAGCCCACCAATAAGACGGCCGCCCGCCGCCGATGGTGCCGCCCGCCGCCGACGGCCAGGCTTCCACCTCTAGGCGGCCTGGCGGTCGCGCGCCTGGCAGCGCAGCGCGCGGAGCAGGTCGTCGCGGCCCTCGACGAGCAGGCGCCGCAGCGCGGCCGGCGGCTGCTCGGCGGCGATGTAGGCGTCCGTCGCTGCGACCGTCTCCGCTGAGATCGCGCCCACCGTGTAGACGTCGCTGACGAAGTCCTGCGCCATGGCCGACGACCAGTCACGCCACACCGTGCCGATCACCTCGAAGTACTTCGCCAGGTACGGCTTCATCAGCTCGGGCTGGTCCGCGTCGGTGAAGCCGCCCAGCGTGGCGCGGAACGCCGCGATGGTCTGCTCGCCCGCGGTCAGCAGTTCCCAGGTCTCGCGCTTGGCCTCGGCCGTCGGAATGGCGGCCCGGCAGGTCGCGGCGTTCCTTTCGCCCGCGTCGGTGGCGTCTCGGGCCAGCTCCGCGTCGATTTCCTTCGCGCCGAAGACCCCGAAGCCTGCCTCCTGCGCCCCGGTGCCGCGACTGACCAGGCGCAGCAGCAGGGCCCAGCGCAGGTCGGTGTCGATGCTGAGGCCGTCGATCACGACCGAGCCGTCCAGCAACCCGGCTAGCAAGGCCAGGTCATGGCCGGACGTGGCCACGCCCGCGAAGGCCCGGACGTAGGCGAGCTGGAGGTCTGATCCGGCCGGCGCCGCGTCCAGCAGGTCGCGCGACTTCCCGGCCATCAGGGCCAGCCCGGTTTCCCGCCAGCCGGGGTCGGCGAACCGGCGTACCGCCTGGCTCGCCTGCCGCAGCAGCGTCTGCACCACGCTGATGTCGGCCACCGACGAGACACCGGACAGGACCAGCCGCACATAGTCGCGCGCCGCCATCTCACCGTCGCGGCACATGTCCCAGGCGGCCGACCAGCACAGCGCCGCGGGGAGGGAGTCGGTGAAGGCCCCGATGCCGCCGCCCGCGTGCCCGCGGCCGTCCGCGCCGATCAGGGTGCGCAGCGAATGCTCGTCGAGCCGGATCTTGGCGTAGGTGAGATCGTCGTCGTTGACCAGGACGAGGTCCGGGCGCGGCTGGCCCGCGAGTTCAGCTATTACCGTGCGCGGGCCAGCCACGTCGGTCTCGATGCGGTGCCTGCGGGTGATGCCGGCCTCGGTCTGGTCGTAAAGGCCGATGGCGATGCGGTGCGAACGGAGCACGGGGTGCGTGGCGGCTGCCTCCTGTTCCACCGCGAATTCGGTGAACAGGCCGCCCGCATCGACGGAATAGGACGGGCGCAGCGTGTTCACCCCCGCGGTCTGCAGCCATTCGGCCGACCATGAGGCCAGGTCGCGGCCCGAGGTTTCCTCGAGCGCGGCCAGCAGGTCGGCCAGCGTCGCGTTCCCGAACGCGTGCCCGGCGAAATACTTCCGCACGCCGTCCAGGAAGTTTTCCCGCCCGACGTAGGCCACCAGCTGCTTGAGCACGGCGGCGCCCTTGGCGTAGGTGATCCCGTCGAAGTTCACCTCGACCGCGTGGATGTCGGGAATGTCGGCCGCGATCGGATGGGTGGAAACCAGCTGGTCCTGCCGGTACGCCCAGGCCTTGTACAGCTGCGCGAACGTGGTCCACGCCGCCGTCCACCTGGTGGCCTCGGACTGCGCGAGCGTGCCGGCCCAGGTGGCGAAGGACTCGTTCAGCCACAGGTCATCCCACCAGCGCATCGTGACCAGGTCGCCGAACCACATGTGCGCCATTTCGTGCAGTATCGTCTCGGCGCGCGCCTCGTGGGCGAAATCCGTGACCCGGGACCGGAAAATGTAGGCCTCAAGGAACGTAACGCAGCCCGCGTTTTCCATCGCACCTTCTTTGAACTCCGGCACGAACAGCTGGTCATACTTCCCGAACGGGTACCTTATGCCGAACAAGCGGTGGTAGAAGTCGAAGCCCTGGCGTGTCACTTCCAGGATTTCGTCGGCGTCCAGGTACTCAGCCAGCGACTGACGGCAGAAAAGGCCGAGCGGAATGCCGTCGTGGGTGTCCCTGACCACGTGGTACGGGCCGGCCGCGACCGCCGTGATGTAGGTCGGCATGACTGGCGTGGGCGGGAAACGCCAGCGCAGCGCGCCACCGGCCAGGCTGGTCGACTCGGGCGCCATGTTCGAGACCACCAGCCAGTCCTCCGGAGCGGTGGCGGTCAGTTCGTAGCTGGCCTTCATGTCCGGCTGGTCGAAGCAGGCGTAGACCCGGTGCGCGTCGAAGGTCTCCAGGTCCGAATACAGGTACACCCGCCCGTCGACAGGGTCGGTGAACCTGTGCAATCCTTCCCCGCTGCGCGAGTAGGAGCACTCGGCCACGACCCGGAGGACGTTCTCGGGCGCTAGGTCCTCCAGCATGATCCGGTCGCCGTCGAACGCGTCGAGGCTGACGGGTTCGTCGTTCAGGGTGATCCCGCGGACCGCCGGTGCGGTCAGGTCGATGAAGGTGGACGAGCCGGGCGCGCCGCAGCCGAACCTGATCACGCTGACCGAGCCGAACGTGGAATCGCCATCCACCAGGTCGAGCTCTACCTCGTACGAGGTGACCTGGATGAGCGCCGAGCGGGCCATGGCCTCGTCGCGGGTCAGGTTCGATGTCACCGGGTGGTCCCTTCTTGTGCGCCGGGCCCTAGGCGGCGGGCCATTAGTAATGGTCGGGCGGAATTCACGGTCCTGCTGCGGGGTTGTCGCTGCCGGTGCCGTGTTGTCGTCGGCACCGGCCAGAGTTACTCATGTTAAGGAGTGCGCATGACCCAGCAAGAGCCTACGCAGCAGGAGCCGACGGTTGTCGACTTCTGGTTTGACCCTATCTGCCCGTGGGCGTGGATCACTTCGCGCTGGATCCTTGAGGTTGAGAAGCTCCGCCCGGTCCGGGTGGTCTGGCACGTGATGAGCCTGTCGGTGCTGAACGAGGGCAAAGATGACCTGCCGGAGCAGTACGCTGAGCTGCTGCGGACCGGTTGGTACCCGGTCCGGGTGCTGATCGCGGCCGAGCAGGCCCAAGGGCCCGAAGTGCTCGGGCCGCTGTACACCGCGCTCGGCACGCGCTTCCACCACGACAAGGCACCGCGCGACCGCGAGACGATCCTGGCCGCCCTAGCCGAGGCGGGCCTGCCCGCTGACCTGGCGGACGCGATGGACTCGACTGAGTACGACGCGGCCGTCCGCGCCTCGCACGCCGAGGGCATCGACCGGGTCGGCTACGACGTCGGCACCCCGGTCATCTCGGTCAACGGCATGTCCGTCTTCGGGCCGGTGATGTCGCCGATCCCGCGCGGAGAAGCCGCGGCCCGCCTCTGGGACGGCGTCCTGGCGCTCGCCGGCACCGACGGTTTCTTCGAGCTCAAGCGCTCCCGCACCCGCGACCCCATCTTCGACTAACCCCCCCGCCCCGCCCCGTCTCCGCCCGCGCCGCCCCGCCAGCTCAGTTGGTCAGGGGCGGCGTCGGCGCGTCATGATGCTGACGGCTTCCCGACCCCGCCGGAAACCAGTGAGCGAGCCGGAAACCAGTCAGCGAGCAGGTCGCCCTCGCCGCGGCGCATCTCTAGGCACCCTGCGCCTGCGCCCGCCGCCCCCTCGACCCGTCCGTCCACCCGTCCCCTCAGTACCCCCCTCGTCCCGCCCAGCAGCCCCGGCGCCATCCCGCCCGGCATCTTCGCGCGTGCCATTCCCGGCGTCGATCCCTCTCCCGACGCCCGCAGGACTGACGTTCGCCGACATACTGCTTGGCAGGCTGGCTTCGGCCGCCTCGGCTTCGGCCGCCTCGGCTTCGGCGATCTGCTCGTCCCGTGGCCGAGACACATCCCTAGCGCGCATCGCCGCGCTCAGCGTCACCTTCATTGCTGGCACAAGCTCACCCTCCTCCCGCCAGTGTCATCCAAAAGCCGCCCACCGCTCACCGCTCAAGCTGAAGGGGATGACTTGCGGGACCCATCAACATCACCCGCGCCTGCTAGCTCATGAATTCTAGATTACTGGCTTTTCCTGGGAGCCTTTGGGCTCACGGGAGGAGTTTGTGCACTGGGATACACAAAAAACTCCCCAGAGCCCAAATCCACCCCGACAATACGCACCACGGCGCGCTCGTGCCTCACGGCACACACAGGTACCTGTCCCCCCGCTCATGAAGGACCGTAGGGCCGCTGACCGGAAGTCACCTGCGACAAATGGGCGCGCAGCAGCGCGGGCGACACCTCAGAAGATGGTCGGGCACCAGGGGGCGGGATCCCAGGACATGGCGGCGGAGAGCTGCCGGACCGCACCGGGCCGCAGCTCGGTCACGAACCCGGCTTCGGCGAGCGTGCCGAGCCTGGTGCCGCCGAGGTAGGCGGCCCCGAGCTGGGTGACATCAAGTACCAGGTCAGCCGCCGAGGTCACCCGGACACATGACGCCGCCAAGCCGCGCCCAGCCTCGCCCGCCCCGGCTGCGGCGGCGGAGGCCCCGGCCGCACCAAACGAGGCTGTCCCGGCGGAGGCGGAGGTGGTCAGCCGCCAGCGCCCGGCGTTCGCCGGGAGGATGTCGTCACGCACCTCGATGACCACGTCCACCGGGCAGGAATACCGGCGCCCGGCCAGCGCGGCAGGCACGTCGATGATCCGCACCCACAACCCGTCCGCAGGCTGCGGCCGCGCCCGCCTCGGGTCGGCGAGCTGGTAGAGCAGCGGATCATCGACGGGGCGCAGCCGGGCGCGGAACTCGCTCGTCAGGTCCCGGCTGAGCAGGTTGGTCCACAGCGCGGCGCTGGCCGCCGGGTCGACGGCCATCAGCTCGCGCACGGTGATGGCGGCGGCAGGCAGGAACGGCTCGGCGTCCGGCAGCCCGATGGCTGAGTACAGGGCGTAGCCGCGCGGTCCACTGTCGTCCTCGGCGAGCAGGCAGCGCAGCGGGCTGGCACCGTGTCGGTCCTCGGGCGGATCGTAGATCGTCCGCTGCCACCACGCCTCGTTACGGACGAAGAGCCCGGGGCGGCCCGCCAGCACGGAGTCGTAGACCTTGGCCAGCTCGGCGAGAGCGGCCGACGGCTCCGCCAGGCGCAGGACCAGGCCGCGGTCGGGCACCACGTTCGGGGCCAGTGCGCCTTCGCCGCGCCTGACGGTAAAGCGGAACGTCCAGCTGGCGCGCCCGTAGCCGAACCTGGAGTAGATGGCGGCCTCCGAGGCCCAGAGCACCGCGATCGGCTCGCTACGGTCGCGGACGTCCTCCAGCTGGCGGCGCATGATGCTGGTCAGCACGCCGCACCGCCGGTAGGTCGGCAGTACCGATACCCAGGACACTCCGGCCGCGGGCAGCAGTTCCGACCCTGGCACGCTCAGCCGGAAACTGAACGCGCCCGCGGTGCCGATCGGCGTGCCGCCGTCGAACGCCGCCAGGCTGCGGTCGAACTCGAACCGCGTCAGAACGAGCCGCCGGTCATCCTCCGTCATCGGCCCTTCGTTGAAGCCGTGCTGCTCGACCAGCTCAAAGCGGTCGAACTCGTCCGGGGTGATCGGCCGGATCGGATAAGCAGGACGGGGGGCGCCAGCGGCAGACTCTGTCATACCTGCCTTCGTACCCTGGCTCGCGCGCTGGCGCGACTGGTTTTCCCCTGCTCGGCCTACATCGAATACAGTTCCCGCATCATGGTTTCCGCGTCGCAGCCGACTACACCGAAGGGGCCTCGCGAACCCCGGGGTCCCGGGCGTCCGGCGCCGGAACGGCCCGGCGCGGGCCGGCGGCGTGCGCTGCGCGCCCTGCGGTCCGTGCGAACCCAGCTGACGAAGCAGTTCATCACCAGGAACCGGCGGCTGGCCTTTGTGCTCTCGCTGGTCACGATCGCCATCGCGGTGGCCGCCGTGCACGTCTCCGAGTGGTGGTTCTCGCCCGGCGTGATCATCTTGCCGGTCCTGGCGGGCGGTCTGCTGCTGTGGCCCCGGGCGCTGCGTATCTTTTTCGTCTTCGCCGCGGCGGCCCTCATCTACGTCGTGGTGGACAGGAAGGCCGGAGCCGGGATCGTCGCCACCATCGTGCTGACCGCGATCTTCGCCGACGCGGCCGCGCGGACCAGGGAGAAGCTCGGCGTCCAGGGCCTGCGCGGGGACCGGATGCTGCTGGAGTTGCGGGACCGCATCCGGGCTCAGGGCAAGCTTCCCGAGCTGGGCGAGGGGTGGGGATCCTCGCTCGTGCTCAAGCCGGCCGGCGGCTCGTCCTTCGGCGGCGACTTCGTGGTGTCGTTCTGCGACGGCAAGACCCTGGAGGTAGCGCTCGTCGACGTGTCGGGTAAGGGCATCGACGCCGGAACCAGGGCGCTGCTGCTGTCCGGCGCGTTCGGCGGGCTGCTCGGCTCCGTGCCGCGGGACGACTTCCTGCCTGCCTGCAACGCGTACATGCGCCGCGGCTCGGCGACGGAGGGCTTCGTCACCGCGGTGCAGCTGTCGCTCGACCTGGCGTCCGGCGAGTACATGATCTCCTCGGCCGGGCACCCGCCCGCCGCGCGCTACGACGCGGGGGCGGGCCGCTGGCGCCTGACCCGGGCCCACGGGATCGTGCTCGGCGTCGTGCCGGACCTGCACGGCGCCGCGACCGAGGCCGAGCAGGGCGTGCTGCAACGCGGCGACGCGTTGATGCTGTACACCGACGGGCTGGTCGAATCGCCGGGTCGTGACATCGACGCAGGCACCGACCGGCTGCTCGGCCAGGCCGAGCGCATGCTGTCGAGCGGTTTCAAGGCTGGTGCTCCGGCCCTGGTCGCCGCGATGCAGCGGGAGATCGGCGGCTCCGACGACTGCGCCCTGGTGCTCATCTGGCGCACGTGAGACCGCCTGGCGAACATAATCCGCGGCTAACTGACAAGCAACTGACGAACGTGTCAGGTTCATTAGCGGGCATAACGTTGTTCGCTGGTGCAAACTATTTTTCGGCCGTGTAACCTGCGCTAACCGAGATGTAACTTGTGCGAACAGTAGTGGGCGCGTAACTTAGCGGTTCCCGTGCCGGGTTAACCGACGCCGCTGTCATGTGACGCACGCGTCATTGTTTGCAATTGTTTGTGCATTACCTGGAAGATAACTCCGTGGCCGGGGGACGTAGCGGTACCGAACGGACTGATGTGCGGGAGCACGTCCGTCCGTCAGTGACGCGTGCCGAAGAAGTGGTGGCCAGCGCCTCGGGAGAAAACTTTCCCGTCGCGCTGCGCGTGCTGCCGGCCAAGTTCCGGCGGCACCTGACCAACCTGTACGTTTTCGCCCGGCTGACCGATGACCTCGGCGACGAAGCGCGCTCCGGTGCCAGCGATGATCCGGAGACTTCCGTCGGCAAGCTGCGGCTCGGCCTGCTCGATGAACTGGCCGCCGACGTCGACCGCATCTACGCGGGCGGCACGCCGTCCTCGCCGGTCATGCGCGCGATGGCGGACACGGTCAAGGAATGCGACGTCCCCGCCCAGCCGCTGCTCGACCTGATCCAGGCGAACCGGCAGGACCAGCTGGTCACGCGCTACCGCACGTTCGCCGAACTCGAGCAGTACTGCGAGCTGTCCGCTAATCCCGTTGGCCAGATCGTGCTCTGCATTTTCGGCGTAGCTACGCCGAAACGTGTCATGCTCTCCGATAACATCTGCACTGCCCTACAACTTGCTGAACACTGGCAGGACGTGGCCGAGGACCTGGCCCACGGGCGGATTTATCTGCCCGCCGAGGACCTGGAGCGGTACGGCTGCACGGAGGCAGACCTGGCCGCAGCCACGGCGGGCGCAACGGTGCGCCAGCTCATGACGTTCGAGGTCAACCGGGCTGCGAGCCTGCTGGACGAGGGTGCGCCGCTGGTGGGCACGCTGCGTGGCGCGGCCCGGCTGGCGGTCGCGGGTTACCTGGCGGGCGGCCGGGCGGCGCTGGCCGCGATCCGGGCGCAACGGTATGACGTGCTGAGCGGAACTCCGCGGCCGCGCAAGCCGCGGCTGGCAGGCGAGCTGGTCAAGGCCTACGTGAGAGGGAGGTGAGCAGGGACTAGTGGAGCTCGACGAGGCCTACCGCGAATGCGAGCGGATCACCTGGACACAGGCGAGGAACTTCGCGTACGGCATCAGGCTGCTGCCCGCCCACAAGCGGCGCGGCCTGGCCGTCATATACGCGTTCGCCCGCCGGATCGACGACATCGGCGACGGCACGATGCCGCCTGAGGACAAGATCGCCGCCTTGGAAGGCGCCCGCCTGGCCCTCGGTGATCTCGCCGCGGCCAGCGCCGAAGACCCGGTTCTGCTTGCGCTCGCCGACGTGCAGCAGAGCTTTCCCGTTCCCATCCAGGCCTTCGGCGAGCTCATCGACGGATGCATCGCCGACGTGCGCGGCACCAGCTACGGCACGTTCGAGGACCTGCTGCACTACTGCCGCTGCGTGGCAGGCTCGATCGGCCGGCTGTCCCTGGGCATCTACGGCACCAGCGGAGACGCTGAGCAGGCCGCCCAGCTGGCGGACTCACTCGGCGTCGCGCTGCAGCTGACGAACATCCTGCGCGATATCCGTGAGGACCACCAGAACGGGCGTGTCTACCTGCCATCGGAAGATCTCGCCAAATTCGACGTTGCTCTCGATGCGCCCAGCCAGTCCGCGCAGTTCTCCCGGCTCGTCGAGTTCGAGGTCGAGCGGGCCAGGGACTGGTACGCCACCGGGATGCGGCTGATGCCGATGCTCGACTGGCGCAGCGCGGCCTGCACCGGCGCGATGGCGGGCATTTACCGCAGGCTGCTCGAACGCATCGCGGCGCAGCCCGCCGAGGTACTGCGCGGCCGGATGTCGCTCTCGACGGGGGAGAAGGCCGTGGTCGCGGTCAAGGCACTGGCCGGGAGGCACGGATGAGCCCCGGCGAACCTCGGGTCGTGGTGATCGGCGGCGGGCTGGCCGGGATCACCGCCGCGATCGCGCTCGCCGAATCGGGCGCCCGGGTCACCCTGCTCGAAGCCAGGCCCAGGCTCGGCGGCGCGACCTGCTCGTTCACCCGCGACGGGCTGACCGTCGACACCGGCCAGCACATCTTCCTCGGCTGCTGCTCGGCCTACCGCGGCCTGCTCGGCAAGCTCGGCATGACCGCCCACGCCCCGCTGCAGGACCGGTTCGACGTCACGGTGCTCGCCCCGGGCCGGACCCGTACACCCCGCCAGGCTAGGCTCCGCCGGACCGCCCTCCCCGGTCCCCTGCATATGCTGCCGGCGCTGGGCCGGTATCCCTTTCTGACGAGGGCCGAACGGGCCCGCGTGGCACTCCCCGCTCTAGCGATGCGCCGCGTGGACCCGGCGGATCCGGGGGTTGACGCCCAGCGTTTCGGCGACTGGCTGGCCGCGCGGGGTCAAAGCGAGCGGGCCCGGCGTGCCCTGTGGGACCTGTTCACCGTCTCCGCCCTGAACATCGCCGGCGATGACGCGTCGCTCGCGCTGGCCGCGACCGTGGTGAAGACCGGCCTGCTCGGCAAGAACAACGCGGCCGATATCGGCGTCCCCGCCCTGCCGCTAGGCGAGCTGCACGGCGACGCGGCCGCCGTCCTGCTGACCCGCCTGGGCGCCCAGGTCGCCCTCAGCACCAAGGTCGCAGCCATCGAGGTCATCGGGTCCGGCACGACGGGTTCCGGGACGACCGGGTCCGGCGCGACCGGGTCCGGAGCGACCGGGTCCGGGACGACCGGGTCCGAGGCGACCGGCGCCCGCGAAGACTCCGGCGCCCGCTTCCGGGTCCGCCTCGCTCGCCCCGCGGACGACGCCGTCCCCGGAAGCCTCGGCGCCGAGATCGCCGCGGACGCCGTCGTGCTGGCCGTCCCGCACGAGAAGGCCGCGCCGCTGGTCCCGCCGGACGCGCTGCCGTCCGACACGGTCGCGGCCTGGTCCGGCCTGGGCGCTTCGCCGATCGTCAACGTGCACGTGATCTACGACCGCCCGGTCACCAGCCTTCCGTTCGCCGCGGCCATCGACTCCCCGGTCCAGTGGGTTTTCGACCGCACGAGCATCTCCGGCCTCGGCGACGGGCGCGGCGGCGGCCCGCAGTACCTGGCCATCTCGCTGTCGGCGGCGGATGAGTACGCGGAGGTGCCGGCGGCGAGGCTGCAGGAGCAGTTCGTGCCCGCGCTGGCCGAGCTGTTTCCGGCCGCGCGCGACGCCCGGGTCACCGAGTTCTTCGTCACCCGCGAGCGGCGGGCCACCTTCCGTCAGGCGCCAGGCACCGGGGCGCTTCGGCCCAAGGCCGGGACCCGGCTGCCCGGCCTCGTGCTCGCGGGCGCGTGGACCGACACCGGCTGGCCGGACACGATGGAGGGCGCGGTCCGCAGCGGCTTGTCCGCGGCGATCGAACTGCGTCAGACCGTGCTCGCTGTCGGGCCCGCCGCGCATGCTTCCGGGTCCGCCGTACGTGCTTCCGGACCCGGCGCGCATNNGACCCGGCGCGCATGCTTCCGGGCCCGCCGCGCTTGGCTCCGGGCCTGCCACCGAGCCAGCCCAGGGAACGGCCGAACCAGCCGGCCCTTTCGAACCGAACGCTTCTGCCTCAACGATAGGGGTACGTCAGTGACTGCTGTGATGCCTGAGGGTGTGACCCTGGCGCGTGACCTGGTAGGACCGGCGATGGAATCCGCGATCGCCCGGCTGACGCCGGACGTCCGCGCCGTCGCGGCCTATCACCTCGGTTTTGCGGACGCCGCGGGCAACCCGACGAGAAACGGGAGTGGCAAGGCGCTGCGGCCTGCGCTTGCCCTGTTGTCGGCCCGGGCCGCGGGGGCATCCCCCGAGCGCGGTGTGCCCGCCGCGGTGGCCGTTGAGCTCGTCCACAACTTCTCCCTGCTGCACGACGACATCATGGACAACGACACCGAACGTAGGCACCGGCCGACCGCCTGGACGGTGTTCGGCATCGGCGCGGCGATCCTGGCCGGCGACGCCCTGCTCGCCCTGGCCCAGGACCTGCTGCTNNGCCTTCGAAAAGCGCGACGACGTGACCCTGGCCGAATGCCTGGACATGGCCGGCGACAAGACCGCCGCGCTGATGGCGTGTGCCTGCAGCATCGGCGCGGTGCACCTCGGCGCGCCGCCTACCCTGGCCATGGGGCTGGCCGGGTTCGGCGCGCACGTCGGGCTGGCGTTCCAGCTCACCGACGACCTGCTCGGCATCTGGGGCGCGCCCGAGGTCACCGGCAAGCCCGTCCGCGCCGACCTGCGCGCCCGCAAGAAGTCGCTGCCCGTCGTCGCCGCGCTCAGCAGCGGCACGCCTGAGGCGGCCGAGCTGCGCACCCTGCTCACCGACCCGCAGCCGCTGAGCGAGGACGACCTGGTCCGCGCGGCCGCCCTGGTGGTCGCGGCGGGCGGCAAGGACTGGGCCGAGAACGAGGCCGACACCCAGCTCGCCGCGGCGAACGCCAGCCTGTCCGACATCGATCTCGCCGCCGACGTCCGGGCCGAGCTGACCGCGATCGCCGAATTCATCACGGCCCGCCAGTGGTAAAAGACGCCACCGTCCAGGCCGGCACCGTCACCGATACCGCCCGCGACACGCTGCAGCGAGCCCGTGATCACGTGCTCGGGCTGCAGCATGCCCAGGGCTGGTGGCAGGGCGAGCTCGAGACCAACGTGACCATGGACGCCGAGGACCTGCTCCTACGTGAGTTCCTCGGCCTGCACGACGATAAGCAGATCGACTCGGCGGCCCGCTGGATNNCGCTCCCAGCAGCGAGCCGACGGCACCTGGGCCAACTTCTTCGGCGGCCCCGGCGATCTGTCCACCACGGTCGAGGCTTACCTGGCGCTGAAGCTGGCCGGCGACCAGCCCGACGCGCCGCACATGCGTACCGCCCGCGGCTGGATCCTGGCCCACGGCGGAGTCGAGGCGACTCGCGTGTTCACCCGGATNNTGGCTGGCGCTGTCCGGCCAGTGGTCCTGGGACGAGCTGCCGGTCATCCCGCCGGAGCTGATCTACCTGCCGTCCTGGTTCCCGCTCAACATCTACGACTGGGGCTGCTGGGCCCGCCAGACCATCGTCGCGCTCGCGGTAGTCCAGTCGTTCCGCCCGTCCCGCCCCCTGGCGTTCACCATCGACGAACTCCGCACCGGCATAACACCTGATCAGACGCCCGGCGACACCTGGGCCCGCGCCTTCACCTTGCTGGATAAGGCGCTCCACCGGATCACGTTCCCGGATATGTCGGCGGTTTCGGCTGGTATAGCAGCCAAAACTGCCGACAAAGCGGGGGCAGGTCGCACTCGGCGGGGAAGAGCGCGTGGCGCGATGCGCCGGGCGGCGCTGCGGCGCTGCGCGGACTGGATTATCGCCCGGCAGGAGCGCGATGGCTGCTGGGGCGGAATCCAGCCGCCGTGGGTGTACTCGATCATGGCGCTGAACCTGCTCGGCTATGACCTGGACCACCCCGTCCTGGCCCGCGCGCTGGCCGGCCTGGACCGGTTCACGATCACCGAGGACTCACCCGAAGGCCCGGTGCGCCGCCTGGAGGCGTGTCAGTCGCCGGTCTGGGACACCGTGCTGGTCATGATCGCGCTGGCCGACGCCGGCCTGCCGCCGGACGAGCCGGCCCTGGTGAACGCCGCGCGCTGGGTGCTGGGCGAAGAGATCCGCGGACCGGGCGACTGGCAGGTGCGCCGGCCGGACCTGGCTCCCGGCGGGTGGGCGTTCGAGTTCGACAACGNNGTGCTGGCCCTGCGCCGGGTGCACCCGGTCAACCGGGCCGCGATCGACCGCGGGCTGCGCTGGCTGGCCGGGATGCAGTCCAAGGACGGCGGCTGGGGTGCGTTCGACGCCGACAACACTCGCGAGCTGGTCAACAAGCTGCCGTTCTGTGACTTCGGCGCGGTCATCGACCCGCCGTCGGCGGACGTGACCGCGCACATCGTCGAGGCCTTCGCCGCCGAGGGCCAGGCCGATTCGCCCGTGGTCCGCCGGGGCGCCCTCTGGCTGCTGCGCGCACAGGAAAGCGACGGGTCCTGGTTCGGCCGGTGGGGCGCCAACTACGTCTACGGCACCGGCGCCGTGGTGCCCGCGCTGATCGCGGCCGGGGTACAGCCGTCCAAGCCCGTAATCCGCCGCGCCGTCTGCTGGCTGGAATCCCGCCAGAACCCCGACGGCGGCTGGGGCGAGGACCTGCGTTCTTACGACGACCCGGCGCTCGCCGGATGCGGCACCTCGACCGCGTCCCAGACCGCCTGGGCGCTGCTGGCCCTGCTCGCGGCGGGTGAGCAGGACAGCGCCGCGACCCAGCGGGGCATCGGATGGCTGGCACGGACGCAGCGCGCCGACGGGTCCTGGGACGAGCCGCAGTACACCGGCACCGGGTTCCCCGGCGACTTTTACATCAACTATCACCTGTACCGGCTGGCCTTTCCCCTGAGCGCGCTCGGCCGTTATGTGAAGGCCACATCAACCGGAGGTAGCGCATGACAGACCCGCCGCTCATCTGCGCGCCGATGCGGATCGAGGCGCGCGCGATCCGCCGTGGCCTGCGGTCAAGCGCCAGTTCCGCCGAGACCCTCCGGGCCGGCCCGGTACCTGAGGTGCTGCGCACCGGGTATGGCACCCGCCGGGCGGCCGAGGCGGCCAAGAACATGAGCCACCGTCCGTTCGGCCCCGTCGTCATTATGGGTGTCGGGGCTGGCCTGACCGATGACCTCAGGCCAGGTGACCTGGTCGTCGGGACCGATGTGGGCGCGGTGAGCTGCGGTTCGGCGCCGCTGCTGGCCGCCGAGCTGCGCCGGGCCGGGCTGTCCGCGCGGACCGGCCCGATCACCACGGTGGACCACTTGGTCCGGCGGGCCGAGCGGGCGTCCCTGGCCGCCGCCGGTTACCTGCTGGCCGACATGGAGTCCGGGCCGCTGGCCGTGGCGGCGGGAGAACGCCCGGTGGCCGTGGTCCGGGCCGTCTCGGACACCCCGGACCGCCCGCTGGCAGGCATCGTCTCCGGCGGGCTGGCCGCGCTGCGGTCGCTGCGCGCCGCCGCGCCGGTGGTGCAGCGGTGGACCGCCGCCTGCGGACCGCGCCAGGTGCTGCTGGCCGGCCCGCGGTCGTTCTGCGCCGGCGTGGAGCGGGCGATCGAGATCGTCGAGCGGGCCCTTGAGCGCCAGGGCGAACCGGTCTACGTGCGCAAGCAGATCGTGCACAACACCCGGGTGGTAGGTGACCTGGAAAGCCGCGGCGCCGTGTTCGTCGACGAACTCGACCAGGTGCCCGACGGCGCCACCGTCGTGTTCTCCGCGCACGGCGTGTCGCCCATGGTGCGGCAGGAGGCGTCCCGGCGCGGGCTCGCGGTCATCGACGCGACCTGTCCGCTGGTGTCCAAGGTGCACGCCGAGGCCCGGCGGTTCGCCGCCGACGGGTACACGGTCGCGTTGATCGGCCACGCCGGCCACGAGGAGGTCGAGGGTACGCTCGGCGAGGCGCCGTCCTCGACCGTGCTGGTGCAGACCCCAGAAGACGTGGCCGCGCTGCGGCCGCGGGACGGCGAGCGCGTTGCCTACCTGATGCAGACCACGCTGTCCCTGGACGAAGCGGCGCAGGTGTCGGGCGCGCTGCGGGAGCGGTTTCCTGCGGTCCGGGGCCCCGGCAGCGACGACATCTGCTNNGTGCTGGTGGCGGGGTCGGCCAACTCGTCCAACTCGGTCCGGCTGGTGGAGGCGTGCGAGCGCACCGGTACGCCGGCCCACCTGATCGACAGTGCGGCGGACATCGAGCTCGACTGGCTCACCGGGGTTTCGACGGTCGGCCTGACCGCCGGTGCCTCGGCCCCGCCCGCTGTGGTGGAGGAGATCATTTCGG
>PMST01000195.1 GCA_003168295.1 Actinomycetota bacterium | reverse complement strand
GCCCAACGACATCTTCCCGCTGACGCCCGCCACCAACGAAAACGGCTACAACATCGACCTGACCGAGGGGGAGTGGCCCAACCTGGTCTACATCGGCGACGGCGCGAACTCGGTGGTCAACCCGAAGGAGAGCCTGTACAGCTCGCTGACCTGGTCGGATAACGACTCGGTGATCACCATCGTGCTGAAGTCGTGGAAGTGGTCCGACGGGACGCCCATCACCTCACGTGACTTCACCTTCGTCTACAACCTGCTGAAGGCCAACTACAACGACTGGATCAGCTACCTCCCCGGGCTCTTCCCCGCCGACGTGACCAAGGTGGAGACGCCCGACACGCACACCGTCGTCATCCACCTGAACCGGTCCTACAACCCCGACTTCTACGTCGACGACGTGCTGTACTACGTGCCGCTGATGCCGCAGCACGCCTGGGACAAGACCTCGCTGACCGGCGCGGTCGGCAACTACGACCAGACCAAATCCGGCGCGACCGCGGTGTGGAACTTCCTGCAGAAGCAGGGCGCGGACATGGCCACCTTCGCGACTAACCCGCTGTGGAAGGTCGTGGACGGGCCGTGGAAAGTGTCAGAGTTCCAGAGCGACGGCTACTACGCCCAGGTGCCGAACACCAGCTACTCCGGATCCGCCAAGCCGACCCTGTCCAAGGTCATCTCCACCCCGTTCACCACCGACGCCGCGGAGATGGACACGCTGCGCTCGGGGACCACCCTGACCGTGGCCCCGCTGCCGCTCAACGACGTCGGCCAGATCGGCGAGCTGAAGAGCGAGGGCTACTCGGTCGCGTCGGTGCCCACCCCCGGCGTCGCCGAGATCGTGCCGAACCTGTGGAACGCGAAAGCTGGCCCGCTGCTCAAGCAGCTGTACATCAGGCAGGCGCTGGAGTACCAGATCAACCGGCAGCAGATCGTGACCGACGTCTTCCACGGCTACGCCGACCCGGGTAACGGTGCGGTCCCCACCACCTACGGCCAGCAGTTCGCCTCCCCGCTGGAGAAGTCGGGCGGCCCGTACCCGTACTCGCCGAGCAAGGCCGAGGCGCTGCTCAAGGCCCACGGATGGAAGGTCACGCCGAACGGTACTGACATCTGCCAGCAGCCGGGTGCCGGCGCTTCTGACTGCGGTGCTGGCGTCACGGCGGGCGAGAAGCTGCAGTTCCAGCTGCTCTACGCGTCCGGCTCGGCGGACTACGACCAGATGAACGCGGCCATCCAGACCAGCGAGGCGCAGGCTGGTATCCACATCACCCTGAAGGCCGAGCCGTTCAACACGCTGGTCGCCACGACCAGCACCTGCAACGCCCAGTCGCACCCGGCGTCGACCTGCAACAACTGGCAGCTGCAGCAGTTCGGCTACCAGCCGTACTCGGTGGACCCGAACGGGTCGGGAATCTTCAACACCGACGCGGTAGACAACTACGGCGGCTATTCCAGCCCGCAGATGGACCAGCTCGTCAACGAGACCGAGTACGGGTCAGACTCGTCGGCGTTCTTCGCCTACGAGGACTACGCGGCGCAGCAACTGCCGTGGCTGTGGCTGCCGAACCAGGACACCGTCTTCGTGTACAAGAGCAACCTGGCCGGGTTCACCCCGGCGAGCCCGTTCGACTTCACCCTGAATCCCGAGGTCTGGTATTACGTGAAACCGGCCTCATGACCTGGTACCTGATCCGCCGCGCCGGTCAGTCGATTGCGGTCCTGATCGGCGTGATGATCCTGACATTCCTCCTCCTGCACCTGGAGCCCGGCAGCGTGGCCAGGTCCGTGCTCGGGCTGAAGGCCACGCCCGCCCGGGTCGCGATCTTCGACAGCCTGTACGGCCTGAACAAACCCCTGTACCAGCAGTTCGACATCTACATCAAGCAGATCTTCCAGGGCAATCTGGGCGTTTCCTACCAGCTCCAGCAGCCGGTGTCCTCGCTCATCGCGCAGCGGCTGCCCCGGGACGCGATCCTGCTCGGCCTGTCCACGCTGCTGGCCCTGGTGATCGGCGTGCCCACCGGGATCTACCAGGCGGCGCGGCACAACCGCCTGGCTGACGACCTGCTCGCCGGCACCTGGTTCACGCTGTACTCGGCGCCGGACTTCATGGAGGCGCTGCTGCTCATCGCGCTGCTGTGCGTCCAGTTCCACGTCTTCCCGCCGGCCTTCCCCGGCAGCGTGAATTCGGTCGGCGGGCTATTCGCGGACTGGCCCGCGCTGGNNGCTTCAGCCAGTACGTGCGGTCGACCGCCCTGCAAACGCTGGCCGAGGACTATATCCGGGTGGTCCGGGCCAAGGGCCTGCCGGAACGGCTGGTGCTGACCCGGCACGTGCTGCGCAACTCACTGCTCCCGGTGATCACCATCCTCGGGCTGTCGCTGCCCGACATCGTGGCCGGCGCGGTGATCGCGGAGTCGGTGTTCAACTTTCCCGGCATGGGCCTGCTGTTCTGGCAGTCCGCGCTCGCCCACGACTTCCCGGTGATGCTCGGCGGGACGCTGGTCATCGGCGCGGCCACCGTGCTCGGCAACCTGGCCGCCGACGTCGCCTACGGTGTGCTCGACCCGAGGATCCGCTATGCCGGCGCCTGAAACCGCGCCGGCCCATCCGTCCCCGGCGGGCAGTCCGCTGGCGCCGGAAGGGGGCGAGGTCACCGAATCCGGCACCGGCACCCAGCTCAGCCTGCGGGCGTTCGTGCAGAGCAAGCGGGCGATGACGGGGACCGCGATCGTCGTACTGCTTGCCCTGTTCTGCTTCGTGGGGCCGCTGCTTTATCACACCAACCAGGTCGCGGTGAACCTGGGCATCGAGAACAGCCCGCCTGGGCCAGGCCATCCGCTGGGCACCGACCCGTACGGGATCGACGTGCTCGGCAGGCTGATGACGGGCGGCCAGTCCTCCCTCGAGCTTGGCTTCGCCGTCGGCATCGCGACTACGGTGATCGGCTTGCTCTATGGCGCGGTGTCCGGGATGGTCGGCGGGATCGTGGACGCGTTCCTGATGCGGATCATCGACACCGTGCTGGCCGTGCCCACCTTCATCCTGCTGATCATCGTGGCCAGCATGTTCTCGCTCAGCCTCTCCGTGATTATCCTCATCCTGACCGCGCTGTCCTGGCCTTATACCGCACGGCTGATCCGTGGTCAGGTGCTCGCGCTGCGGTCACGGGAGTTCGTGCAGGCGGCGCGGACGATGGGCGCCACCGGCCGGTGGGTCCTGGCCCGGCACATGATTCCGAACACGCTCGGCGTCAGCGTGGTCACGGCGACCTTTGCCATCGCGGACTCGATTTACGCGCTGTCGGCGCTGAGCTTCCTCGGGATCGGGCCGCCGCCGCCGTTCACCGACTGGGGCACGATGCTGACCGGCGGAGTCAATAACCTGTTCAACGGCTACTGGTGGCAGGTGTACTCGCCGCTGGTCGTGCTGGTCCTGGTCGTGGTGGCGTTCCGGCAGGTCGGCGACGCGCTGAACGACATCGTGAGCGGGCAGCGGACCGATGCGGCGCGGCGGCGCCGACGGTTCCGGCTGCTGCCGCTGTCCGGCCCCCGGCCCGAGTAGCTACCAGGTCGGCCAGGCGCGGCCTCGGTCACGGCCCAGATGTTGTGCACCACCACCACAGATCTGGCACCGTGTTGTCGCACCAGCCATCGACGGCCCCCACCAGGCAGGGCAATGTCATAGCGAACACACCCTTACCACCACGCGGGCATAGGTATCTCACCCTGGGCATCGGCGATGGCAACTGCGCAGGTTCATCGCCAGCCGGGCCGGCCAGCCTCGTAAAGTCGGCCGTCGCCTGTCGACCATGGTCGGCGGCGGGCACCTATGTCTTCGAGAGTTGAGATTTCACTAACGAAGAACGGAAAGGATCTGGTCACGATGTCGGAGACACCGATCACGCAGCAGACCGAAGCGGCTGTCACGCGGATCAATCAGCTGACCGAGCGAATGCTCACGGCCGACAGGAACGCCGCCGACGGTTTCGCCGCCGCACATGAGAAGGCCCTGCAAAGCCTGGCGGACCATCCTGCCGATCTGAAGCAGCCGGTGGCTTGGGTGCAGGCGCTCGCGGAGGTACACGCGAAGTTCATCGAGGAGGCGACCGACGCGCTCGTCAAGACCGCCGGCGAGGCCGCTTCGGACGTACCTGTGACCGGGGTGCTTGACGAGGCCGCGGCGCAGCGCATCCGCAGCCTCAACCAGCAGGTCCTCGCCCGGGCCAGCGCCGCAGGCACGGGCGCGGTCGACGGGTACGAAAAAGCCCTGCAGGACATGGCCGACTTCGAAACCAAGATCGCGGGCAGCAGCCAGCTTGACTGGCTCCAAGCTGTCGCCCGCTCGCACACCAAATTCGTGACCGACCTGACCTCGATGTACGCCAATGCGATCAGGAACGGCCTGTCGGGCTAGCCGGATTGGAGCGCGATGACCATCGAGTTGAGCAACTCGGCTGACCTTCTCGGTATGGTCGGCCAGGAGATCGGGACGGGCGAGTGGCATGCGATCACCCAGCACCAGGTGAACATCTTCGCCGACGCCACCCATGATCATCAGTGGATTCACGTCGAGCCCGAGCGCGCCGCGAAGGGTCCCTACGGGGGCCCGATTGCGCACGGTTACCTGACCTTGTCGTTCTGTCCGGTGTTTCTCGACGACGTGCTCAAGATCGACGCGGTGACGGCCGCCGTCAACTACGGCGTCAACAGGGTTCGCTTCCCGGCGCCGGTGCCGGTCGGCAGCCGGATACGCGGACACGTGACGCTGGTAGCCGCCGAACAGAAGCAGACCGGCCTCGAGTGCGCGTTCGGGATTCTCGTCGAGATCGAGGGGTCCGATCGGCCGGCCTGCGTCATCGAGACGGTCGTGATCTACCGGTAGTGCCCGCCAATGGCCAAGCGCAGGAGTAATTACGTAGGGAGCGATCCGATGAGCATCAGGTCCATTGTCCCGACGGCCCGGTCTGGTTCGACGGGCAAGATCGTGTCGGCCAGGGAGGCCGTCCGGCTTATTCGCCACGGCGACACGGTCGCCATCGGCGGGTTCTTCGAAATTGGCCTCGCTCTTGAGGTCATCCACGAGCTGGGCGCGCTGTTCGCGGCCACCGACGAGGAGCCCGGAACCTTCGGCAAGCCGCGCGATCTGACCCTGGTGTTCTGCGTCAGCCCAGGCGACTGGGTAGCCGATGGCGCCAACCGGCTGGCCCAGCCCGGCCTGGTCAAGCGGGTCATCGGCGGGCACTGGTCCGGTGTACCTAAGTTGTACCAGCTCGTCGCCGGCAACCAGGTGGAGGGCTACAACATGCCGCTCGGCCCGATGTCGCACCTGTACCGTGATATCGCCGCGGGCAAACCCGGGCACTTGTCCCGGGTCGGGCTCGGCACGTTCGCCGATCCGCGTTTCGGCGGCGGCAAGCTGAACGAGATCACGACCGACGATCTGGTCGAGGTGATGGAGATCGGCGGCGAGGAATACCTGTTCTACAAGGCGTACCCGGTCGATGTCGCGATCATTCGCGGCACNNCCTGCGACACGCTGTCGGTGGCGATGGCGGCGCACAACTCCGGGGGGCTGGTGATCGCGCAGGTGGAGCGGATCGCCGAGGTGAACAGCCTCAACCCGCGTCAGGTGAAGATACCCGGCGCCCTGGTCGATTGCATCGTGGTGGCGACGGACCCGAAAAACCACCCGCAGACCCTGGCCAGCCCCTACAACCCGGCCTTCTCGGCCGAGGTGCGCGTCCCGCTGACATCGCTCGCGC
>PMST01000603.1 GCA_003168295.1 Actinomycetota bacterium | reverse complement strand
CCTCGCCGAAGGCTGAGCCCCGTTCGGGTGCCCCTGGCGGCAGGCTCACCTGGCACAGTTGGTCGGCGGTGCCGGTGAGCAGCGCCCAGATCCACAGCACGCGCCACGGCACTCCGCGGGACGACGTTGGTCATGACCACAGGCGTCATCACCACGGTCAGCTGGCGACTAGGGCCTTGACTGCGGCGATGATGTCGGCGAGACCGGCCTTGGCGTCAGAGAAGAGCATGCCGGTCTTCGGGTCGGTGTACAGCTCGTTATCGATCCCGGCGTAGCCGTGACCCATCGAACGCTTGATCACGATGACGTTCTTGGCCTGGTCCACGTTCAGGATCGGCATGCCCGACACGGGGTTGCCCGGGCGGCGGGCGGCCGGGTTGGTGACGTCGTTGGCCCCGAGGATCAGCACCACGTCCGTGGTCGGGAAGTCCAGGTTGGCCGCGTCCATCTCCTTCAGGTCCGGGTAGGGCACGTTCGCCTCGGCCAGCAGCACGTTCATATGGCCACGCATCCGGCCGGCCACCGGGTGGATGGCGAAGAACACCGTGGCGTGTTCGGCCAGCAACGCGGCCAGCTCGGCCGCCTCGTGCTGGGCCTGCGCGGCGGCGAGTCCGTAGCCGGGGACGATCCCCACCTTGCTGGCGTAGGCCAGCTGGATGGCGGCATCCGCGGCGGAGATGCGCCGGACTCCGGCCCCCGCGCCGGCCGCGGCCGGACCGGTCGCCGCGCCGCCGTCACCGGTGCCGAAGCCGCCGATCATGACGCTGAGGACTGAGCGGTTCATGGCCTTCGCCATGAGCAGCGTGAGGATCCCGCCCGAGGCGCCGACCAGCGCGCCGCCGATGATCAGGGCGCCGTTGTCGATCACGAAACCGGCGATCGCCACGGCAATGCCGGTGAAGGAGTTCAGCAGCGCGACGACCACCGGCGTGTCGGCTCCGCCGATCGGCATCACCATGGTGACGCCGAAGGCGAGCGCGGCGCAGACGGCCAGGATCAGCACCGGGGTGGAGTCGTGGCCGGCCAGCAGATAGCAGCCCGCGCCGACGCCGACGACGGTCAGGGCCGCGGTGATGAAGCGGGCGCCGGGAAAGACGACCGGACGACTGCTGACCCAGCCTTGCAGCTTGCCCGCGGCGATCAGCGAACCGGAGAAGGTGACCGGCCCGACGATGATGTCCAGGACGGTGGCGATCACGACGCGGGTCCCGATGCCGGGGCCGCCGTCCAGCCGGACGAAATCGGCGGTCGCGACCAGCGCGGCGGCGCCGCCGCCGACCGCGTTGAAGATGCTGACGACCTGCGGCACGTCGGTCATCTTGACCCGGCGGGCCATCACCAGGCCGACATCAGCGGCGTATGCAAGGTGGACGGTACCTTGGTGATGACTTCGTATCCGACCAGGATGGCCAGCACGAACAGGTAGATGTCAGACATCAGGCCGGTGGTCATCGATTGTCTCCCTGGGTGGATGGGGCGAGGAGGGCGGCGACCCCGGGGTGAATCACCCGGCCGTCGTGGGTGATGACCACGCCGGCCTGGATCTCGTCGTCGGGGTCGATCGCCAGCGCGCCGTCGTGGACCAGCTCGGCCAGCAACGCCACGATATTGTGCGAGTACGCGGCGGAGGCGGCGGTGGGTACCTGAGCGGGCAGGTTGCCCGCGCCGATGATCCGGGCCCCGTTCTCGGTCCGGACTACCTGGCCGTCCACCGAGCCCTCGACGTTCCCGCCGAGGCTGCTCGCGGCCAGGTCGACGAGCACGGCACCGGTCCGCATGCCCTTGACCGCCTCGGCGGTGACCAGCACCGGCGGGCGCCGGCCCGGGACCTGTGCGGTAGTGATCACGATGTCGAAGTGGGCCAGTGCAGCGGTGAGCTCCGCCTGCTGCGCGGCCTGTTCGGCGGTGGTGAGCGCGCGAGCGTACCCGCCCTCGCCCGCCGCCGCCTGGACCGATTCGAGCTGGAGGAACCTGGCGCCGACGGACTCGACCTGGTCCCGGGTCTCCGGCCGGACGTCGTAGCCGGTCACCACGGCGCCCAGCCGACGCGCGGTACCCATGGCCTGCAAGCCGGCCACTCCGGCGCCGAGCACGAGGACGTTCGCGGGCCGGGCGGTGCCGGCCGCCGTGATCAGCATGGGAAAGAACCGGCCGAAGTGATCGGCGGCGACCAGCACCGCCTTGTAGCCCGCCACGTTGGCCTGGGAGGTGAGCGCGTCCATGGCCTGGGCCCGGCTCACGGTGCGCGGTAGGCCGTCCAGGCTGACCGCGGTCACGCCGAGATCGGCCAGCTGGCGGGCCAGCTCGGGCCGGACCAGCGGCCGCAGCATACCGATGACCGTCTGGCCGACCCGCAGCCGGGTGATCAGCTCGGGGGCGGCTCGCCCACGGTGACGAGCACGTCGGCTCGGGCAACCAACTCGTCCAGGCCGACGATCTGGGCACCGGCCTGCTCGTAGTCATCGTCGCCGAACCAGGCGGCCGTCCCCGCGCCCGGCTCCACCAGCACCTGCACCTGGGCGCGGGCCAGTTCGGCCAGCGACTCGGGCACTACCGCTACCCGCTGCTCGCCGGGCGCGGCCTCCTTCAGGACGCCGACCGTAACGGCCGGGACGGAAACAGTCGCCGCGGTCATGCTGATCTCAGCTCCCCTTCTTCTGCTCGCCGCAGCGCGGCGAGCTCGCCGGGTGAGAACACCCGGGACCTGGTGACGAAGCGCTCGTCAGCGCCGGCGGGCAGGGCGAAGCCTTCCAGTCACCGACCCAGCCAAGCCGCACGTCGCCGTCGAGCACCGGGCTGTCGGCCTGCCCGGGCGCCGGGTAGAGCTTCGACGCCGACGTCGTAGTCGCGCTCATGGCACTCTCCGTTCGTCTTGGTTCCGGCCTAGCGGCCTCTCGATCTACCCCACTCGCCACCCGACGGGAAACGGGAGAGCCGAACGCCCGGGAAAAAAGGGATGATGGTCCCGAACTCGCCGGCCGCGGGGCCGTCCGGCGGGGCGATCCTCAGGACGAGGGGACGCTGACCACGGGGCCGTGCGCGTGGGTCAGGACGGCGTGCGTGACAGAGCCGGGACCGGGCAGGCCGGCGTGCTGGGCGTGCCTGCCGATGACCACCAGCTCGGCGCGGGCGGACAGGCCCACCAGGGCCCGGCCCGGGTGGCCGTGCACGACGTCCTGGCTGACCGGGACATCGGGATACTTCTGACGCCAGTCGTCAAGCAGCCCGGCCAGCGCTCTGGCCGCTTCGGCCTCCATGGTGTGCCCGCCGGGTACCGTGAACGCCTCCCCGGCCCTCGAGATATCGGACTGCGGGGCGTGCCAGGCATGGATGGCGGTCAGGGTGGCCTGGCGCAGGCGGGCCTCCTCGAACGCGAACGTCAGCGAGTCGGCGCAGTGATCCAGGTCGCCGAGGCCGATGCCGACCTGCCGGTGCGCGGCGGTGGTCTCGTCCCGGATGACCACGACCGGGCAGCAGGCGTGGGCCGCCACGTAGTGGCTGACCGACCCCAGCACCAGCGCAGTGAACGCGCCGAGGCCGCGGGAGCCGACGACCAGCATCAGCGCGCCCGACCCGGTCTCGGTGACCGCCTGGGCCGGCGGCCCGGTCAGCGGGTCAGCGTCGACCAGCAGGCCGGGGGCCATCTCGGCGGCCCGGTGCGCCGCGGCGGCCAGGGCCCGGTCCCGGTCCGTGCGGATGACGTCGGCCACGGTGTCGAATGCGGCCCCGCCCTGGCGACCGATCATCCGGGGGAGCAACTCGGCCGCGGACACGATCCGCAGCGGGGCGCCGTGCAGCGCGGCCTCCCTGGCCGCCCATTCGACCGCCCGCAGTGATTCCTGCGAGCCGTCCGTCGCGGCCACGATGGGCTTGGCGGGCATGGCTGATCCTCCTTAGTGGACCCTGGCGGGCGCCGGATAAGTGAAACGGTCGCGGACCGCGACCACGCCTTCAAGGCGCTGGACCTGGTCGGCGATGTTCGTGCCGAGGATGCCTTTCACGTATGTGTGCGTCATGACTTCAGGTTCGGCGGCGTCCGCGGGCGCCGAAAGAGACATAACTCACTTGGTGGCAGGCCAAAGGTCCCTCACCTTGGCCACTCTTCGGCCCTGGCCGCAGCCCGCGGGCGGCGGTTTTCTTGAACCATCGCCCGCGCTGACAACCCTGACGGGCAGGATCGTAGCCCAGGGAGGACCAGATGGTGGCGGTGGAGGCAGCCGGGCGGGCCGGTGCGGAAGCCGGGGCGCCACTGCATCGGGACGCTGAGCTGCCGGAAGGATTCTGGTATGGGGTCAAGCGCAGGGTGCTCGGCCCGCCGCTGGTGACCGAGCAGCTGCAGGAGCAGCGGCTGTCCCGGCCGCTGGCGCTGGGCGTGCTGTCCTGCGACGGGCTTTCGTCGGCGGCCTACGGCACCGAGGAGATCCTCTACGCGCTGCTGCCGTTCTTCGGCATGGCGGCGTTCACGCTGGTGCTGCCGATGACCTTGCTGGTGTTGTTGGGCGTGTTCCTGGTGGTGCTGTCCTACCGCGAGGTGGTCTCGGTGTACACCCGGGCGGGCGGCTCGTACGTGGTGGCGCGGGAGAACTTCGGCCCGCGGGTCGCCCAGGTGGCCGCGGTCGCGCTGCTGATCGACTACGTGGTCACGGTCGCGGTGCAGACGGCCGCGGGCAGCGCCGCGATCGTGTCCGCGTTCCCGGCGCTGTCCCGGATTCCGGTCATCGGGCCCAAGATCCTGCTGGTCATCTCCCTCGTCGCGATCTGCCTCATGTGCCTGGGCAACCTGCGCGGCCTGCGGGAGGCCGGCCGCATCTTCGCCTTGCCGACCTACCTCTTCGCCGGCTCGGTGGTCCTGATGATCGTCACCGGCGTGACCCGCGAGCTGACCGGCGGCCTGCCGCACGTGACGACCGGGGCCGGAACGGTGAGCATCGGGTCGCATTCGGGGCTGATCGCTTTTGGCGCCATCTACATCATGGCGCGGGCCTTCGCCAACGGCGGCTCGTCGCTGACCGGGATCGAGGCGGTGTCCAACGCGGTCAGCGCGCTGCGCCCGCCAGAGGGGCGGAACGCCCGGCAGATCCTGGCCATGCAGGGATCGATCGTCGCGGTACTGATCGCGGGGATCTCCTGGCTCGCGCACGTCACGCACGCCACCCCCTACACCGCCGGGTTCCCGACCGTGATCGCGCAGGAGGCCAAGCTGGTCTTCGGGTCCACCCCGGCCGGGCAGATCATGTTCTTCGCGCTGCAGGTCGCCACTGCCGCGATCTTGTTCACCGGCGGCAACACCAGCTTCACCGGCTTCCCGTTCCTGGCCAGCTTCGTCGCCGAGGACTCGTTCCTGCCTCGCTGGCTGACCCGGCGCGGCCACCGGCTGGTGTTCTCCAACGGGATCATCCTGCTGGCCGTGCTTTCGCTGTCGCTGATGCTCGTGGCGGGCGCGACCGTGGACGCGCTCATCCCGTTCTACGCTATCGGCGTGTTCACCGGGTTCGCCATGGCCGGGTTCGGCATGGCGAAGTACCACCGGCGGACCCGGGAGGCGGGCTGGCGGCGCCGGCGCATCATCAACATGGCCGGGGGGATCTACACGGCGCTGGTCGTGGTGCTGTTCGCGGTGGTGAAGTTCACCGAGGGCGCGTGGCTGATCGTGATCTTGTTCCCGGTCCTGGTGTACGCGCTTATCCGGCTCAACCGGCAGTACCGGACCGAAGCCGCCATTCTCGATAGCCCAGGCCAGGCCGACCTGCGGCTACCCACGCCGAACTACTCGCGCCGGGTCGTGCTGCTGCTGGTGGACAGCTACGACCTGGCCACCATCGCCGCGCTCAGGTACGCCAAGAGCCTGCGGCCGCAGGTGCTGCGCGCGGTGCACTTCAGCCTGGACAGCACCCGGGCGGACAAGCTCAGGCAGCAATGGCTGGATGCCGGCACCGGCGTCGCCCTTGAGCTCGCGGACTGCCCGGACCGGCGGCTCGCGCACGCCGCGGCCCGGCTGGCCGCCAGCGAGGCGGCCGCGCCCGGCACGCACGTGACCATCGTGCTCCCCCGCCGCAGCTACCCGCCGCTGGCCGGGCGGCTGCTGCACGACCACACCGCCGACCGGATCGCCCGCGTGGTCAGCCATGTCCCCAGCGCGGCCGCCACCATCATCCCCTTCGACGTGCAGCACAAGGTCGAGACGATCCACGCCAGGCGGGCCAGGGCGGCCCACGAAGGCGGCCTGCACGACTACGAGTGGCCGGTCCCGCCGCCAGGCACCGACCCGATCGGGTCGCTGCGGCCAGCCAGGCAGGCCACCGTGCAGGGCCGCCTGCACGCGGCGGAGGTCCGGCCGGTGGGCGGCAACAACGTGCTGGCGTGCGACGTAGCGGACTCCAGCGGTGACCTGACGGCCTTGTTCTACGGACGCACGCACATCACGGGGATGGAGCCGGGCTGCCGGATCCGGCTGCAGGGCATGGTCGGCACCGGGGACGACGGTCGTCCGGCGATGATCAACCCGCGCTACGAGCTGCTCCGGTAGCGGGCCCGACCCCGGCACTTTCTTCAGGTTGCGAGGGCTGTCGGCACGGCCCGTTCGGCATCATGAATATGGCTTTGGGCCGGCCCGGCCGATAGTCTTATCTGTGCATCGTTACCGGGGAAGGATCTGCTGGTGGAGCCAGGCGCAGGAAACCGGCCGGAGCTTCTGCCGCAGCTTCGGCTGGACGAGCTCCTGAGTGAACTGCAGGCGCGGATCCAGGCCCTGCTAGGGACCAGGGACCAGATGCGCGGCCTGCTCCAGGCGGTCGTCGCGATCAGCTCCGGGCTGGACCTGGAGTCCACCCTGCGGCGGATCGTGGAGACCGCGGTCGAGCTGGTGGACGCGACCTACGGGGCGCTTGGCGTCATCGGCGAGGACGGGCGGCTGGCCGAGTTCATCCCGGTCGGGCTGAGCTCCGGCGAGATCGAGCGGATCCATCACTGGCCCGAAGGGCACGGCCTGCTCGGCCTGCCGCTCTATGACCCCCGGCCGCTGCGGGTGGCCGACATCGCCGCCCACGCCGCATCGTCCGGATTCCCCGACGGACACCCGCCGATGAGCGGCTTCCTCGGCGTCCCGGTGCGGATCAGGGACGAGGTGTTCGGCAACTTGTACCTGACCAACAAGCGCGGCGGCGGGGAGTTCACCGAGGACGACGAGGCGGTGCTGGTCGCGCTGGGAGCGGCGGCCGCGGTGGCGGTCGAGAACGCCCGGCTGTACGAGGCGGCCCGCCGGCAGCAGCGCTGGATCGAGGCCAGCGCCGAGGTCACCACCCGGCTGCTGTCCGGCTCGGCGCCCGGTGAGGTACTGACCGACGTCACCCGGCAGGCGCGGGAACTGTCCGGCGCCGACCTGGCCGTGCTGGCCCTGCCCGACGACGGCGGGCGCCGGCTGACGATCACCTACGCCGACGGCGACGGCGCCGACGCCACCCGGGGCCTGGTGCTGCCCATAGGAGAGTCACTGTCCGGCCGCGTCCTGGCCACCGGCGAACGGGTGGCGTCCGGCGACTTCGCCGACGACGAACGAGCCTCGCAGGCGGCCCGCGGCGCGATGGCCCATATCGGGCCCGCAGTGTTGTTCCCGCTCGGCGCGCCAGGCAACGTCCGCGGCGTGCTCACCGTCGGGCGCCGCCACGGCGCCGCGGCGTTCCCCCAGGCTCAGGTCGACGTCGCGGCCTCCTTCGCCGCCCAGGCCGGCGTCGCGCTCGAGCTCGCGGCCACCCGCGCCGAAGCCGAACGGGTCTTGCTCTACGAGGACCGGGACCGGATCGCCCGTGACCTGCACGACCTGGTCATCCAGCGGCTATTCGCCACCGGCATGTCGCTGGAGGGCACGATGCCGATGATCACCAGGCCGGAGGTCGCGAGCCGGATCACCAACGCGGTGGACGCGATGGACGAGACGATCAAGGACATCCGGGCCACCATCTTCGCGCTGCAAGCCCCCGACTCGGCCGGCCAGCCGGATCTGCGCGGCGACATCGTCGCGCTGGTCGAGGAGATGACACCCATGCTCGGCTTCGCCCCGTCGCTGCGGCTGGGCGCGGGGCTGGCCGCGCCGATCAGCCCGGAGCTGGGCGAGCAGGTGCTCGCCGCGCTGCGCGAGGCACTGTCCAACGCGGCCAGGCACGCGGGCGCCAGCCAGGTCGACGTGACCGTGGACGTGGACCCGGACGGGATTCTCGCCGCCCAGGTCACCGACGACGGGACCGGTATCCCGGCGGAGGTCCACCGCAGCGGGCTGCGCAACCTAGCCCGCCGGGCCGAGAAGCTCGGCGGCGAACTGCGGCTGCAGCCGGCCCATCCGGGGGCGCCTGCGCCTGGCACCCGGCTGGAGTGGCGCGTCCCCCGGAGCTAACGACGCGGGATGACTTTACCGGCCGCGGACCGTCAGCTCGCCACGGGCGCCGGGTGATCGGCCGGCGTCGGCTGGTCGGAGACGCGAAGGCGGCGGCCGTTCAGTATCTCCGGGGAAATCCGGATGAAGTACTCCCGCACGCCCGGGGCCCAAGAGGCAAGGCCCATCTTCTGCAGTTGGCTGATTTCGGCGGGATCGGTCACTTCCCACGACTGTCCGATGGCGGTGACGCTCCACCCGGCTTGCTGGCCCGCGTCTAGGAGATCGGCTTCGAACGCGACGACGGAATGCTGGGTCGCGGCGGCGAGATTACCGCTGCTATCGGTCCTGATGATGATGTCGCCGCGGTGAAGCGCGAAGTTGACCAGTTCGACCGCGGGCAGCGCCCGCCGGGTGTAGACGATCCGGCCGACGGATACCGATGCCATCAGCAGGAGGCATTCATCCCGGGACAGTTGCTCGAGGGCCGAGCCGTCGGAGTACATGTCACGAGAATGCCTGGTCGCCGTCGCGCGGCAACAGGGAACAAGGTCCCTAGTCCTCGGGGCCCGAGTACCCGTCGCGGCCAGCGACGTTGTGCTGGTCGTCGAAGACGCGGACGGCGTAGGCGGCGGCCTGGGTGCGGCGCTCCATGCCCAGCTTGGCGAACAGCGCGGAGACGTAGTTCTTCACCGTCTTCTCGGCCAGGAACATCCGCTCGCCGATCTGCCGGTTCGTCAGCCCCTCCCCGATCAGCTCCAGGATCCGCCGCTCCTGCCCGGACAGCCCCGCCAGCGGATCCCGCTTCACCGACTGATCCCGCAACCGCGCCATCAGCTGACTGGCCGCCCGCGGATCCAGCATCGACTGGCCCGAGGCCACCGTGCGCACCGCCCCGACCAGGTCAGTACCCCGGATCTGCTTCAGCACGTACCCGGCCGCGCCCGCCATGATCGCGTCGAACAGCGCCTCGTCATCACCGAACGAGGTCAGCATCAGGCACGCCACCTCCGGCATCTTCGACCGGATCTCCCGGCACACCGACACCCCGTCACCATCAGGCAACCGGACGTCAAGCACCGCCACATCCGGCCGCAGCGCCGGGATCCGGGCCAGCGCCGAAGCCGCCGTCCCCGCCTCACCGACCACCTCGATATCCGGCTCGGCCTCCAGCAGGTCACGGACCCCCCGGCGGACCACCTCATGATCATCAAGGAGGAAGACGGCGATCGTCTTCGTCGCCTCGTCGCCGGGCGCAGAACCGTTAGCCGGGTTAGTCACCGTTTTTTGCTCCTGACGCTCGCGCGGGCAGCCCCTTTCGCCGGGGCGGGTGTATCACGTCCATTCTAGGCAGTTCGCCTACCCGAGGGTAAGGACCAAAGTCCCTGGCGAGCGGCTCGGACGGCTCTGTTAGCTAGAAGCCGGCCCGCCTAAGGTGACAACTGAAGGTTAAGGCAGAACGTTTAGCAGCAAGAGGCGGAAATGCCTGGAATCATTGTCGGCGTTGACGGTTCCGGCCATTCCCAGCGAGCGCTGGAATGGGCGATGAAGGAAGCGGCCCTACGCCGCGCTCCGCTGACCGTGCTCGCCGTGCACGAGGCCGTCGCGGGTTACTTCGGCGGCGTCCCTATCTACTCGGATGACCCGGCACGGACCGAAGCGGTCCGCCAGGCGGTCCAGGCGGAAACCGACAAGGCGCTGGCCGGACTCGAGGGGCCCCACCCGGAGTCCGTCACGGTCACGGCGGTGCACGGCTTCCCGGTCGAGGAGATCATCAAGGCCGGCGGCGACGCCGACATGATCGTGCTTGGCTCGCGCGGGGTAGGCGGATTCAACCGGCTGATGATGGGGTCGACGGCCGGCCAGGTGGCCCAGCACGCGCCGTGCCCGGTCCTCATCGTCCCGCTGGAAAACCAAGGCTGACGCTCCGGGAAGGGCTCTGGCATGATCAGGGCATTAGGCCGTGGTGCGGGAAGACGGCTTTCCTGGTGGCCAGGATGGCCCGGTCCACCGGGTCGGCCGGGTTGTAGCCCGTGTCGAAGTCGGCCTTTGGGTCGAAGTGTCCCTGGCCGCCTTCGGTCATCGTTTCCGGCGCTTTCCGGCCGGTCGCCTCGCTCACGTACTGGCGCCAGGTCTCCGGAGTTGCTGACGCGGGGTCCAGGGGCCGGCCCGCGGCCTCGAAGAGCAGGTGGGTCCAGGTCCTCGGCACGAC
>PMST01000401.1 GCA_003168295.1 Actinomycetota bacterium | reverse complement strand
CGGCCGGGAACCACGCCGCGATGGGAGTCGTGATGGCCTTGTTCGAGAGAACCCGCACAGGCATGGGCCAGTCCCTTGAAGTATCGCTGCTTGATTCCGCGATCTCCTACCTCGGCCTTGCAGTTCCGGCAGCGGGTGCAGGTCTGGAGACTCTGGCACGCCGAGGCAGCCGCGACCCGCTGCGGTCCCCGGCAACAGTGTTTCCAGCGCTCGATGGCTTCGTGTTCATTCATGCCGGCGTCGAGCCAGTGTGGATCCGGCTGGCTATCGCGATCGGCCGCAAGGATCTTCTGGAGGATGAACGATTTCGGGGTTACCAGGCACGCCTAGCGAACGTGGCGGAACTCGAGAGCGAGATCTCGGCCTGGACGTCCGGTCGCTCACAGGCCGACATCGTCTCGGCCCTCTCCGCCGCCGACATTCCCTGCGGCCCCGTCAACACGGTAGCCCAGGCGATCGGCGACGAGGACGTCCTTGGCCGCGGCGCCGTGCGCCGCTATGAGTTTGACGGGTTCGGATCCATGCCTCTGCCGGGCTTCCCCATTCGCATGGGCGGCACCTGGACGCCGATCGCAGCTCCGCGAGGTTGCGGCGCAGACACTATTGAAATCCTGGCAGGCGAGCTCGGTATGGCTCAAGACGAAATAGCTGACCTGCTCGATCGCGGGATTGTGGCGCTGCCACCAGCTTCGGATATCCAGGGACACCAAGATGCAGTCGACCAGGCATGAACATCCCGCATAGCCCCAGCGGCCAGACGGTCGAATGGGCACATCATGTGCATAGTTCCGTTCATGGACCCTTACCTAGCAGAGGAGTCATCGTGACCGTCACCATCGAGATCCCAGCGCTTGAGCGCGAAGAGCACCTCGAAGGCCTCATAACGGGATATATTGGCCATGTCGCCGTGATACTTATGAACCGCCCAGAAAAGGCGAACGCCTACAATCGCTCCATGGTCCGTGCGTTTCCGGAGTTGTGGCTGAAGTACGACGCGGATTCCAATGTCCGGGCCATCGTGCTGGGCTCGACTTCTGCCAAGTACTTCTCCGCCGGCATCGACCTCAGCGAGGTCGCTGATGACGGGCAGATCGGCGTCGACAAAACTCTGGCCCGCGCTGTGCATATGACCACCCGGCAGATGCATGTCTGGAAGCCAGTCGTGTGCGCCGTCGAGGGAGTCGCAGTCGGCGGCGGGTTGCATTTTGTCACCGATGCCGACATCGTCGTTGCCTCCAGCGCAGCTAGCTTCATCGACACGCACGTCGAGCGGGGATTCGTCGGGGCACTCGAGAATATCGGCATAGCGCTGAAAGCAGGTCTCGGCACTGCGTTGTACATGACACTGGTTGGCAGCGATATCCGGCTCGGTGCCGAGCGCGCATATAACCTCGGCCTTGTTCAGGAACTCGTCGAGCCCGGCCAGGCGCTGAATCGCGCTCTTGCTCTTGCCGAGCGAATTGCGAAGAACTCGCCGTCGGCTGTGGCTGCGTCGCAGGAGGCGATCTGGGGGCTGCCCGAGATGGGATACGAGAACGCGCTGAGGCATTCGTGGGTGTTGCTTCGCAGGCAGTGGAGTCACCCTGACTCCGTTGAGGGCCCACGTGCCTTTGCTGACCACCGTGAACCTAATTGGGCCGTCCGCTGAGCCCGGCACCGATCGTGAGTTGGCCCTTCCTATGACGCTCGGACTGGCTCGGCGCGCGTGGGTCACGGGCGCGAGTCGAGGGCTGGGCCTGGCCATCGCCCTTGCACTAGCGGAGGCCGGCGCCGATCTCGCGATTACGGCGAGGAGTCGCGAGGCACTGGAGCCGGCACGCCTCGCAATCGAAGCGCGCGGGCGGCGATGTCTCGTTGTGCCTGCCCACGTTGAAGACGAGGATCAGGTGAATGCCGTCATTGACGACATCGCCTCAGCGTGGGGCGGCCTGGACATACTCGTCACGGCGGCCGGTATCAGTCCCACCTTCAGACCTATGCTCGACCAGGACAGCAAGCACTGGAGAAGGACGCTTTCCGTGAATCTCGACGGAACCTACAACTGCCTTCGGGCGGCTGCCACGACTTCGATCCGTGCAGGGACACCGCTGAGCATCGTTGTGCTCTCGTCGGTCCATGCGCGGAGGGCCGCTGAGAACCTTGCAGCCTATGGAGCGAGCAAGGCGGCCGTCGAGTCGCTGGTCCGAACAGCGTCGCGCGAGTGGGCACCTCATGCGATACGCATCAACGCACTTGCCCCCGGATACGTCACTACTGACATGACAGCCTCGCTCCTATCGAGCCCGGAGCGCAGCTCATCACTCCTGGAACGAGTTGCGACGGGCCGGTTCGCCGAGCCACGCGAGGTGGCCACGGCTGCCCTTTATCTCCTCTCGGCCGATGCCGGCTATGTAACCGGCACGACCCTTACGATCGACGGAGGGTGGCTGACGCAATGACGGGATCGAGCAAGACTCCTGTCGCACTCATTACAGGAGCAGGCAGAGGCATAGGTGCGGACATTGCCGAAACTCTGGCTGCGACAGGTTACGCGGTGGCCGTCACGGACCTAGACCTACAGGCCGCCGAAGGTGTAGCTCATCGGCTTGGCGGCGAGGCGGTCGGCTTGCACATGAATGTCCGGTCGGCCGAGTCTGTCGAGCGGACTGCGCAAAAGGTCAGGGCACTCGGCCCTCTCAAGGCCATCGTCAACAACGCAGGCGTCAACCGCACGGGGCCGACAGCCACGCTGCCTGCCGAGCTCTGGGACTTGGTCGTCGACACTAACCTGGGAGGAACATTCCGAGTGTCGCAAGCATTCGGGCCGCTAATGTTCGGCGCGGGCGGTGCGATCGTCAACATCGGCTCCATGTACTCACAGACATCAGCGCCCGGTCGCGCGGCATACACGGCCTCAAAGCACGGCATAGTGGGCCTCACCCGCTGCTTGGCCGTCGAGTGGGGCGCCCGCGGAGTTCGGGTGAATGCCGTTCTTCCCGGCTGGCTTTCGACGCAGATGTTTGACGAGCAAGTGAGATTGGGAGGGATCGACCTACCTTATCTTATGGGGCGGATTCCGGCTGGCGCATTGGGCAGCGGTAGCCAGATCGCCGAGATGATCCGCTTTCTAGTCTCCGACTCCGCAAGCTACGTGACGGGACAGGCAATCGCGGTTGACGGCGGCTACCTAGCCAATGGCGCACCTGCCGCAGCCAGGTCGCACGATCTTCCGGTTGACACGTGAACCGATGCCCGGCACAGCCTGACCGATCTGCGTGAGCGGGGTCTTAAACCCGAAGGGCAGTAGCTGCGGCAACGAGATGTCGCCAGAGTACCAGGAGCATGAGATGTCGAGCCTCGTCTGGATCAGCGGCGCAACCCAGGGCATTGGTGAGGCGCTAGCCGAAACCGTGCCTTTCGAGTCAGCGCGAGTTGTCAATCTCTCGCGACGGCAGCACCCTCACCTAGAGACAGTGGTCTTTGACTTGGCCGAGCCTTCGACTTGGGACCGGGTCGTGGACCACATGGCCTCGGAGCTGAGGTCGTCCCGTTATCAGCGCGTGATCTTCATCCACAGCGCATGCCTCATCGAAGACCACGCTTTTATCGGCCAGGCAGACCCTGCGGGCTACCGGCGGGCAGTGCAGGCTAATATGGCCGCTCCGCTTGTCCTCGGCGAAGCATTTATACGCAACTGCCCGGCTGACGTCGACGCCGGGCTCGTTTTCCTGACCTCAGGCGTGGCGCAAAACGTCGCTGAGGGTATGGCCGGGTACTCGGCTGCAAAAGCGGCAATCGAGCAATGGGTCCGGGTAGCCCACCGCGAACGAGCGACACGGGGCACCGGGCCTTGGGTGGCGGCAGTGCGGCCTGGCCTGGTCGATACGCCGCGAACTCGGCACGAAGCCCGATCCGACCCGCGCGACCTGCCCAATGTGATGGCCTATCGGGCAGCGTTCGAAGGCGGTGAGGCCTCCGAGCCGTTGACGGTGGCGCGTGAGATATGGGCGTCGCTACCGCCTCGGGGCGACGATCCGATCCTGCGGGTGGGCCGAGTTCCTGGCGGCTTCGCGACCACCGCCCGATAGCAGACGAACTCCCAGGGCCCGGTTAGGAGCCTGGCCCGCATCGCCACGTGTCGTCCGCCGACCTTGGAGTCGGTCGGGAGGAGAGTGAAGTGAAGATTACCGATGTGAAGGGTACACTCCTTCGAGGCTTTCCCCCGATGGGATATGCGATGAGCTTCGACGCCGTATTCGTCCGGATCCTAACGGATGAAGGCATCGAGGGGCACGTCATAACATACCTGATGGGAGCTTTCGAGTTCGAGAGTGCGTTGCCACGGCTGAGGTCTCTGCTTATCGGGCGCGACCCGCACGAATACGAGGCAATATCTAACATTCTCACCTTCGGGCTTGAGCGCCCTGGGACCGTTGCGAGCGCGATTGACATATGCCTGTGGGACCTCATTGGCAAGTACCATCAGGAGCCGATCTACCGGCTGCTAGGAGCAGCGCGCACACGAGTTCGCGCGTACGCCAGCGCTCACAAGTATGACACCGTCAGCGAGTACGTAGATCTAGCGAACCGATGCCAGGCCCAGGGCTTCGGCGCCTTCAAAATACACGGATTCGATCAGGCCGACGCAGACATCGA
>PMST01000528.1 GCA_003168295.1 Actinomycetota bacterium | reverse complement strand
AGGTCAAGCTGACCGGGGTGCTCTTCACCTCGGCCCATCCCGGCGGTGACCACGCGTATTCCACCGAGGTCGCGCCCGGACTGGCCGCGGCCGTGCACCAGCACCTGTTCAGCGCGCGGCTGGACATGACCGTGGACGGGTCGGCCAACGCGGTCGAAGAGGTGGATGTCAGCAGCCTCCCGATCGGCCCGGAGAACCCGTACGGCAACGCCATGATGCAGACGGTGACCCGGCTGACTCGTGAGTCGCAGTCCGGCCGCCGCGCGGACGGCTCCCGCGGCCGGACCTGGCGGGTCATCAGCACCGAACGCGAGAACCGCTTCGGCCATCCGACCGCCTACACGCTTTACCCGGAGTCTGCCCCGACCCTGCTGGCCGATCCGGCCTCGCCGCTGGCCGCCAGGGCCGGTTTCGCGACCAACCACCTGTGGGTCACCAAGTACGACCCGGCTCAGCGCTATTCGGCCGGGGACTTCGTGAACCAGCATCCCGGTGGAGCCGGCATCCCCGCCTTCATCGCGGCCGACCAGGACATCGACGGCACCGACCTCGTGGTATGGCATACGTTCGGCCCCACGCACTTCCCGCGGCTGGAGGACTGGCCGGTCATGCCGGTCGTCCACTGCGGCTTCGTGCTCAAGCCGACCGGCTTCTACGACCGCAACCCCACCCTCGACGTCGCTCCCCCCGCCCCCCACTGCCACCCCAGCTAACACCCACCAGCGCATGGGCGTGGCATCCTGCCCGCTCTAGAGGGGTCTGGGGGAAAACCCGGCTCCGGGCGGTCTGGGGGCGCCCGGGGGTTCCGGGTGTGCGGGGTGGCTTCGCCGTCAACCGCCAGGCTGGCGGTGATTGCCGGCGCTGGTGCTGGGCCCGCCGGGGGAGGTCGGGCCCAGTGAGCCGGAGTCCGGGCGGTGTGCGTCGGGCGCGGTCCGTGCGTGTCACGGTGGGGCCAATCCGGCTGACAACTCAGCGGGTTGATCAGGCCAGGGTGGAGCGTTGCTGACGACGTGTCCTCATCAGGTGGATCGGCGGCAGCAAGTGAGCGGCGAGACCGACTACGACCAGCAGTATGGCGACTCCGAGCGGGAGGGTGAACCCCTTGGTCGTGCAAGTGTTGCTCGCGAGGGTCGTCGGCCCCGAACAGCCAGCTGCCGCGTGCAATGCGGCCACCAGGCCGAAGAAAAGAGCCACCAGGCCGGCGGGCGGCACGATAGTGGCGATCAGCTTGTCGCGTCGGCTCCATGTCGGGGAGGTCCACAAGATCAGCACCCCGGCGATCCAGCCCAGCCCGCTCGCGATGAAGCCGAAGATGATCAGCTACGGCGCCCACGCGTCCCAACGGCGGCTGCCCGGGGGCGGTGCACCTGCCTCGGCGGCGATGGCAGCGGGGTCGCCGACCCTGTCGAGCAGGGTCCGGACGCTCGCTGCGTCGTCGGGATCGAGCCCGGTCCGTCCCTCTTCGATATGCCCGTGCACTTCGGCGAGGATCTCCTCCCTCCGGGAGGAGTCGACGCCCTGCAGCGCTGCGTCCAGCTGCGCCAGATAGCGCCGGACGAGTTTGTCGGCCTCGCCTACGGATTGCCTGGAAATCACTCTTGGCTCCCTTCGTCGAGGATCTCGTCGACGGTGTCGCGGAAAACCCTCCACTGCTTCTTGAAGTTGGCGAGGGCTAGTTCTCCGTCCCCGGTGAGGTGGTAGTAGCGGCGCGGCGGGCCGGAGGTTGACTCCTGCCACGACGTCTCGACGAGGCCGTTGCGTCGCAAACGGGCGAGCAGCGGGTAGAGCGTCCCTTCGCTGGCGATGATCCGCCCCCTTGCCCCGAGCTCGCGCGCCAGCTCGAACCCGTACATTTCCCCCCTGGTGAGTAGGGCCAAGACGCACTGCTCGGCCACACCCTTCCGAACCTGGGCCAGTCCGTTGATGTCCTCGCCCAGTTCCATGTTATGCATAGTACCCGGCATCGATAGGATGGTCAAAGAAGAGCCAGCCCGGGATCTGACGAGGCTCGTGAGCGAGACCGCCGGGGTGTGACTCGCATAGTGGGGTTGTCCGCGACAAGCGAGTGACTCCCCGGCCGCTTGGCGCAGCACCCGTCTCCTCCGCGTTAGTGCATGGTGGGAGAGCTGCCGATAGCGACACCGTCGCCCCCGGATCCACCGCGGTAACCGCAGAACCCCTCCGCCTGGCGTGGCGGTAGCGGTGCCCTGTGGCGGCTGTGACATCACGGGGCGGGCCGATCACGCGCTCACCGTGACCTCGATGGTGAGCCGGCGGGCAGGCCGGACCGTTGTACGCAGCTGGCACGCTCCCCTCTGCCGGGCCTGGGTGCGACAAGGGCCGGGTGGCCACGCCTCCCGGCCCCTGCCCTCACCGAGGAGTCACGTCGTGAACGTGGCCTCGATCACCAGATGACGCGCTGGACTGGCCTGATGGTTGCGGGATTTATCAAAGACCGCTGTTGGCCGCAGGGTGCTCCATCCATACAGATGGGAACGGTCAGAAGCCGCCGCCTGCGACCGGGAAGGGGGAGCCGCCACGTGACCCGGTGTAGCTGGCGGTGAAGTTCTGGCAGTTCGACAGCGACGAGACAGACGTGTCCGGCATCGTGATCTCCACCGGCGCGAGCGTGCACAGGTCCGCGTTGTTCACCGTGGCGGCGCTAAAGCTGGCCGTGCCGAAATCGGTCAGCGGCAAGATGCCGCCGCTGTCCGTGCAGCAGGGTGCCTCGGCGATGACCTCGGCCGAGGAGCGCGCCGCCCCGGCCAGCCTCCGGGTGGCCGAGCGCTTCCAGTGCTCGGTGCTGTCGGTGATCGTGAGCCGGAACTTGTTGCTGCCCTCATAGCTGACCGAAGCGAAGAGCTGGTCGCCCGCTTGGACCGGGTTGCTGAAGGCCACTTCCGGGCTTGGGTAGATTTCGTACCAGGCGGAGTATTCGGGGGTCTGGCCGACGCAGTCGACTTCGCTGCCGATCTGCTCCACCGTGCGGCTGGAATAGCCATCGAGCCCGACCCAGAACGCGGCGTACTGGTCGCCGGAGCTGCAGTGGCCGGCCGGCTGCACCCAGCTGGACGTGACGTCCGTGAAGTCGCCGCTGGGGCCGGTATCGGCGTAGCCAGCCCAGTTGCTGCTGGTCACCACGGTTGGCCCTGTGCTCTGCGCCGTCCGGCCTGTAGCCCGCGGTCCTCCGCCCGCGGACGGGCGACCCAGCTGGCTGGCCAGGCCTCCGGGCTGCACCCAGCCGCCCGACCCGAAAACCCCGGAGACTCCGGAAACCCGGGAAGCGCCAAAGACACCCGTCGCGGCGAATACGTCCGTGCTCCCCGCTACCCGGGGGGTAGCCCCGGCCGGGCTGGCCGCTATCAGGGCCCAGCCGAACATCAGGGGAATAGCTGTCGCGAGAACGGGCCATTTGTGTCGCATATGCGCTCCTTTTACTCGTTAAGCCGTTGATAAGATCAAAACAGCCGAGCGCATGAGAAAATGGCGTTAAAACTGGACCTTTCCGCCCCCGGACTGTTGCCTCAGCTCATGCCTGGCTTTCCCTATCGACGGCCGAGACAACCACAGTCGGAGTACTTATCGCAAAAGAAACGCTTTAGCCGGAATGCCGCAATTCTTCGCGTAGCTCACGCTTAAGTATCTTGCCCAACGGGTTGCGGGGCAGTTCGTCCCGCAGTTCGAGCCGCTCGGGCAGCTTGAAGGTGGCGATACCCAGCTCACGCAGGTACGCGACGATCTCGGCCAGGCTCACCGTTTCGCCCGGCCGCGGAACGATCACCGCGCACGCGCGCTCACCCAGCATCTCGTCCGGGTAGGCCACCACGGCGACGTCGGCGACCTTGGGGTGACCGGAGACGAAGGTTTCCAGTTCGGCTGCGGAGATCTTCATGCCGCCACGGACGACCATGTCCTTGGACCGGTCGACGTAGTGCAGGTACTGCAGCTCGTCCCCGGCGATCTCCAGGATGTCCCCGGTCTTGAGGTAGCCGTCGTCGTCGAACGGGTCGGGCACTCCGCTGGCGGGCAGGTAGCCGGGGAACACGCCGGGGCCCTTGATACGCAGCTCGCCCGGCACCCCCGCCGTGGTGATCTCCTTGTCCGTCTGCGGGTCCACGATCCGCGCCAATGTCCTGCGCGCCATCGAGAAGGACCAGTTCCGGGCGCCGTAGCGAGGGAAGTACAGGGCCCGCACGGCGGGATCGGGGATGTCCTTGGGGGTGCCAAGCAGCGCGATGCCCTCGTTGGAGCCGTAAAAGTTGAGGATCTCGATACCGTATTTGTCGTGCCAGCCCTGCAGCAGGCTCGGCGCCAGCGGGGTCGACCCGGAGCCGAGCAGCCGGAGCGAGGAGATGTCAGCGGCCGCCAGCAGCGCCTCGTTGTGCAGCAGCGTGGTGAGCAGGGCGGGCGGCGCCACCGTGTAGGTCGCCCGGTACTGCGAGATCTGCCGCAAGAACGTGGCCAGGTCGAACGGATGGTGCTGGACCAGCAGCCCGCCGACCTTGAGCCAGGGCAGGAACATGCCGTTGATGCCGGCCATGTTCACCATCGGGAACGGGTTGAGCAGTACGTCATCGGCGGTCAGGCCAGGGCCCTCGACCGTCGACGTGCACATCGCCATCCAGTCGTAGTGGGTCCGCTGCACGCCCTTGGGCGTGCTTTCCGTACCGGAGGTCCAGCAGATCGTCACGCAGTCGTTCGGATCCGGCGACCACGACGCCAGGTAGCGCTCCAGCCCGCGGAGGTCACCGGCCGCCGCGATGCGCTCGTCGAGCCCGACGACACCCTCCGTCCCCGAAACTGCGGAAACCCCGGAAACCCCGGAAAGCCCGAACGCGGCGACGGTGCGCAGCGACGGGATCTGCTCTCGCAGCCCCGCGATCTCGGCCGCCGCCTGCCGCCGCCCGATGCGCCCGGCCGTGATGAACAGCTTCACCTGCGCGACGTGGGACAGGTGAGCGAGCTCGTAGGCGCGGTACTGGACCGGAAACGGGGCCACGATCGCGCCGATCCGGACGATGGCCAGGAAGGCGACGGCGATCTCGACGGTGTTAGGCAGCTGGATGCCGACGACGTCCCCGGCCGTGATGCCCTCGGCCAGCAGCACCTGCGCGAGCCGCGATACCTGCTCGTCCAGCTCCGGCCAGGTCAGCGAGCGCACCGGCCCGTCCATCAGCGCGTCCCGGTTCAGCGGGTCGACGATCGCCGGTATGCCGCCGTGCACCGCGACGCGCTCGCGCAGCAGCGCGTCGATCATGTCGTCGTTCCAGTAGCCCGCCGCCCGGTACTCCCGGACTCGCTCAGCCGGATGAAGCCCCACTGTTCCTCCCTAGGACGCCGACCCCGGCGAAGGCGCCACTCCCGGTCCCGGCTCCGGCGCCAGCGCGGTGAGCGTACCTACCCCGGCCGGATCGGCCTCGCTCGATCCTGGCACGAGCGCGATCTCGTCCACGCCGGCGTCGGCGTATTCGGCTATCCGGGCCCGCACGCCCGGCTCGCCGCCGACCAGTGACACGTGCCCGACGATCTCCGGCGGGATCGCCGCCAGCAGCTCACCCGGATGCGGTCCGGTCCGGGCGAAGCGCACCACGTCGGCGAAGCCCGCCTCAGCGAACATCTCGCCGTAGCCGGGCGCGGACATGTAGGCGACCAGCCCCCGCCGCAGCTGCTCAATACCCGGGCCAGCAGAGACGACCGCCGGGCCCGTAGAGACGACCGCCGCTACCCAGGCCGCCACCGGCGGCACCGGCCGCCCGGCCGCCCGGCATTCGTCGTGCAGCATCTGCACCAGCCGCGCCGCCGACTTCGGCGTCACCAGGTTGATCACCATCCGGTCTGCGTGCCGCGCCGCCACCTTGACCGCACCGCGCCCGAACGCCGCTATCGTCAGCGGCGAGGAAGGTGGCTTGGTCCGGAGCCGGAAGCCCCGGGTCCTGATGACCTCGCCCGCTACGTCGGCCTTGCCGCCGTCCAGCAGGGTCCGGACCGCGGTGGCCGACTCGGCCAGCGCGAGCGCGGTGCGCTCCTGGCGGCGGCCGTGCCACTGCTGGACCACCACCGGGCTGGAGGAGCCGAGCGCCACGTTCACCGTCCGCCCGGTCAGCTCCGCCAGCGAGCCCGCGCCCATCGCGATCATGACCGGGTCCCGCACCGCCACGGCCAGCGGCCCGATGGTCAGCGCGGCCCGGGTGGTCCGTTCGGCCACTATCGCGCCGAGCGCGAAGGCGTCGAAGGTGGCCATCTCGCCGATCCAGATCTCGCCGTAGCCCAGCGCGTCCGCGACCTGCGCCGTGCGCACCACCTCGACGGCCGGCCGGTCCTGCCACAACCCGAGCGACACAGAAAGCACGGGAAGCGCCGACCCGCGCCCAGCTTGGTTGCTCACGGCCTGTTTCTATCACTCAGCACCATGACCTCCTCGGTGAGCTGACCCAAGCGGAGCAGGTGGCCGATCCGGTCGCTCTGCTCGTTGGCTTCGGTCAGTTGCGGCGTGTCGCCGTACCGCCGCCGCAGTTCCCGCTCGACCGCGGCGGTGCGGTCCCGCCACGCCGGGGACGCCTCCGGCAGGTCGCTGGCCTGCGCCTGCCGCAGCAGCGAGAGGTCCGCGAAGCCAAGCAGGGCATCCAGCTCGCCGCGGGTCGGGAAGTGGTTTCCCTCCGGCGGGTCGTCAAGCTCCGGCGTGGTGGCCACGTAGACCAGCAGCCCGATTCGCCCGCCCGGGCGCGCCAACCGGCGCATCTCCCGCAGCATGGCGAGCTGGGACTGCGGGCCGTCCAGGGTGCAGAGCACGCCCAGGGACCACACCACGTTGGCCGCGGCGTCAGGAAACGGCAGCGCCCTGGCGTCGGCCTGAATGACAAGGCCGCCAAAGAGCCTGGCCGCCGCGCGGCACGCACCGGGTTCGGGTTCGGTCAGCACCGGCCGGACGCCGGTGTGCGCGGCCGCGTAGGCGGCGGGCCCGCCGACACCGGCCCCGACGTCGATCAGCAGCCCCCCGGCTCGCGCCCGCAGCCCCGCCAGCAGCCAGTCCAGCGCCGCGGGCTGCCCGCTGCCCCGGCAGCCCGCCGGAATGAAGTACTCCGGGCCGAGGTCGGCGGCTACCTGCGCGGTCCATTCGGCCACCGTGTCGAACTCGGCCTCCATCGCTTCGTCCATCTCACCGGTCATGATCGCCCTCCACCGCAAAATCGCCCTCCGCCGGAATAACATGATCGCCCTGCGCCCAGATAAATCGTCCTGCGCCCGGATAAGCTCAGCCACCTCGGCCTTGATCCGCGCGCCGAACTCATATCCGCGGGCCGAGGCCAGCCCGGAGATGTTCACGCCCGCCACGCCGGGGATGGCGAGCAGCGCCCGGGCCTCGCGCGCCGCGGCCGCGATGCCGGCCGCGACCGGGTCGGGGCGGGAAAGCACGGCGCGCACCGCCGCCGGATCGAGTTCCAGGCCGGGCAGCGCGCTGAGCACGGACGCCGAGAGCTCATCGGTAAAGACGGCGACCGAGGCGATGACCGGGATGGTCACGCCGGCCTGCGCCGCCGCCGCCATGAAAGCGGCCACGGTACCCGCGCTGGCGTGGTTGAGCACCGCGACGGCCGCCCCGGCGCGCTGCTTGGTGAACAGCCGGAACCCCCGCAGCGCCCGCGGCGGCGCGGTGGGCGTCTCCGCCACGGCCGGCCGCACCCCGACCGACGCGGCCAGGGCGGCCAGCCGCGTCCCGTCCAGGTCGAAGACCTGGGTCACGTCCGGCCGCACGTCGTAGGCCCGGGCGTCGCCGGTCACGCACAGCACCGCGTCCACGCCCAGCTCGCGCAGGCCGGTCAGTTCGGCTTCCAGGACGATCCGGTTCCGGTCCCGGCAGGTCAGCGTCATCCACGGCCGGACCCCCGCCGCCAGCAGCAGCGAGGCGTGCATCGTGGGCGGGAAGTCCGGCCGGTCCTGGTGCTCCCCGACCAGCACCGCGTCGCAGGCGGGCGCGAGCACGGCCGCCACCGACGCGAGCACCGCCGCCGACCAGGGCTCCGAACTGAAGTCGGTCAAGATCCGCGGCACCGCCCGCAGCCGCACCGAAGCAGGCGCCGGTCCGGTCCACTCCACCGGGGCCGGGAACACGCACAGCCGCGGCGAGACCTCGCAGCTCCCGTCGGCCCGCACCCCGCCGCACGGTCCCATCGCCATCCGCTTCGGGCAGGAGTCGTAGGGGCCGGGCCCGGCTGGCCGCATCCGCATCGCGCCAGGATCTCATGCGGCCCGAGCCACGTTCCGTTCAGTCAGGAAAACACTGATACGGAACGGAGCCGTCCTCGTGCCCCCGGCCACCGGTCCCGCCCGGGAGTTCTCGCCCTAGATGGGTAACTCCATCTGTTGTAGTATGAGCAACAGTCGCAGGCTTAACGGGTCGGAGTCAGACATGGGCAATTCGAGCGTATGGATCGCCGGCAGCTACCAGAGCGATTTCGCCCGGAATTACGCGCGCGAGGGCCTGGAGATCTCCGACATGGTAGACGAGGCGGTCGCGGGCACGCTCGAGGCGGCCGGCCTTCCGGCCCGGGACGTGGACGCCGTGCACGTCGGGAACGCGTTCGGGCAGNNGACCTGTGGGGCAAGCCGGCCGCCCGGCACGAGGCGGCGTGCGCCTCGGGCAGCGTGGCGGTGCTCGCGGCGATGGCCGACATCGAGGCCGGCCACTATGACTACGTGCTGGTGATCGCCGTCGAGCAGGAGCGCAACGTGCCCGGGGACGTGGCGCCCGCCTATCTCGGCGGGGCCGCGTGGATGGGTCACGAGGGCCAGGACGCCAAGTACATGTGGCCGTACATGTTCAGCGAGCTGGCCGACGAGTACGACCGGCGTTACGGCCTGGACGACGCGCACCTGCACGCCATCGCCGAACTCAACATGGCCAACGCCAAGGATAACCCGCTGGCCCAGACCCGGGGCTGGTCGTTCGGCCCCGGCGGCTTCGCCGACGACGACCACGACAACCCGGTCGTCGAGGGGCGGCTGCGCCGCACCGACTGCGCCCAGATCACCGACGGCGCGGCGGGGGTGCTGCTGGTCTCTGACCGGTTCCTGGCCGACCGCCCGAACAACCCGCCCGCGGTCCGCATCGCCGGCTGGGGTCACGGCACCGCCGGGCTGACGCTGCAGTCCAAGCTCGACCGCAGCCAGGGCCAGCCGTACGTGTTCCCGCACGTCCGCCAGGTGGTCACCGACGCGTTCGCCCGCGCGGGCCTGGACGGCGTCGGCGGGCTCGACGGCATCGAGACCCATGACTGCTTCTCCATGTCCGAGTACATGGCGATCGACCACTTCGGCATCACCGGGCCCGGCCAGAGCTGGAAGGCCGTGGAGAACGGCGACCTGGCCCGGGACGGCGCGATCCCGGTGAACCCGAGCGGCGGCCTGATCGGGGTGGGGCACCCGGTCGGTGCCACCGGCGTGCGCATGCTGCACGACGCCGCCCGGCAGGTGACCGGCCAGGCGGGCGACTGCCAGGTCGACGGGGCCAGGACCTTCGCCACGCTGAACATCGGCGGCAGCCTCACCACCGCGGTCAGCTTCGTCGTCACCCGGGAGGACTGATCATGGTTGACGTCGAGGTCTACGGCAAGATGCTGAGCACGCTGCCGGAAGACGATGACCATCCGTACCGGTCAGGTCCGTGGCGGCCGCAGAGCGTCGAGTACGACGCGACCGACCTAGACGTGACCGGCGAGCTGCCCGACGACCTGTACGGCGTCTACCTGCGCAACACCGAGAACCCGCTGCACCCGGCCATCGTCAGGTATCACCCCTTCGACGGGGACGCGATGATCCACAAGGTCTCGTTCCGGGACGGGAAGGTGTCCTACCGGAACCGGTTCGTCCGGACCGACGGGCTGCTGGCCGAGCAGGAGGCCGGCCGTTCGCTGTGGGCCGGGATCGCGGAGAACCCCAACGTGTCCACCCGGCCGGACGGCTGGGGTGCCCGCGGCCGGATGAAGGACGCCGCCTCGACCGACGTCGTGGTGCACGCGGGGGTCGCGGTGGCCAGCTTCTGGCAGTGCGGCGACCTGTACCGGCTCGACCCGCTGACCCTAGATGACCTGGGCAAGTGCAGCTGGGGCGGGTCCTTTCCCTCCGATCTGGGCGTGTCGGCCCACACCAAGGTCGACGACCACACCGGCGAGCTTCTCTTCTTCAATTACGGAACGACCGCTCCTTACCTGCACTACGGCGTCGTGGACGCGGGCAACCGGCTGGTGCACTACGTGCCGATCGACCTGCCCGGGCCCCGGCTGCCGCACGACATGGCCTACACCGAGCACTACGCGATCCTCAACGACATGCCGCTGTTCTGGGAGCCCGAGCTGCTGGCCCGCGGCCGGTACGCGTCGCGGTTCCACCCGGACATCCCGTCCCGGCTCGGGGTCATCCCGCGCCGCGGCGCGTCGGCTGACATCCGCTGGTTCGAGTTCGATCCCACCTACGTGCTGCACTGGACCAACGCGTATGAGTCCGGCGACGAGATCATCGTCGAGGGTTTCTTCCAGGGCTGCCCGGAGCCGGCCAGCGCCGGGCCTAACGGCCCGGCGGACAAGACGTTCCGGTTCCTGGCCCAGGACATCATGCAGACGCGGCTGCACCGGTGGCGGATGAACCTGGTCACCGGGCAGACCCGCGAAGAGGACCTGTCGGAGTCCTGCACCGAGTTCGGCACGATCAACAGCGGGTTCGGCGGTCGGCCTTACCGGTACAATTACGCCGCCACCAACGAACCAGGCTGGTTCTTGTTCAACGGGCTGGTCAAGCACGACACCTTGACCGGGCGCGAGGAGCAGTACCAGTTCGAGCCGGGCGTGTTCTGCAGTGAGGTCGGCGTCGCCCCGCGGGTCGGCGGGGCGCAGGAGGACGACGCGTATCTCGTGACGCTCACGGTTGACATGAACCGTGATCTGTCCGAGTGCGTCGTGTTCCGGGCCAACGACGTGGGACACGGCCCGATCGCGCGGGCCCGGCTTCCGGAACGGATCGCGAGTGGCACGCACAGCTGCTGGGCGCCTGGAGAGTCCGTCAAAGGGTGGTGACGGCCCGGCTTGGCCCTGAGTCGGAGATGCCTGAAACGCCTGAGAACTCCAACGCCATCGTCCTCGGCCTGCTCGGCGATGAGTGGAACCTGACCATCGTCAAGCTGGCCATCATGGACGACGTGCGCCGGTACAAGGACTTCCGCGACCGGCTGGGCATCGCGAACTCGGTGCTGACGGTGCGGCTGCGCCGGCTGACCGAGGCCGGCGTGTTCACCATGGTGCTGTACTCGCAGGCGCCGCGCCGGTACGAGTATGTGCTCACCGACTGCGGTCGCGAGCTGTGGAAGGTGCTGCTGACCATCTGGTCGTGGGAAGCCGTGTGGGTGACGGAGCACATCGAGCCGCTGCCGCCGATGTACCACGTCGCGTGCGGCCAGGAATTCTCCCCGGTGATGTGCTGCCGGGGCTGCGGAAAGCCGGCCGGCACCCGCGACGTGCGCGGCACGTTCGGTCCGAGCGGCGGCTTGGCCCGGTCGGTGCCGCGGGCCACCACCAGGCGCCGGTCCGCGGGCGGGTCGCCCGGTCCTGGCCTGGTGCCGCAGACGATCGAGCTGATCGGCAACCGCTGGTCGGCCTCGGCCCTGGCGGCCGCGTTCCTCGGCGCCCGGCGGTTCACCGACATGCTGGTGATGATGGGCGCCCCGCCCACCATCGTCTCGGACCGGCTGCGCACGTTCTGCCGGATGGGCGTGCTGACCCCCGTGGCCAAACCCGGCTCGGGCCGGGTCGAGTACCGGCTGACGGACAAAGGCCGTGCCTTCTTCCCGCACGTCATGGTGATGCTCGACTGGGGTGACCGGTGGTTCCGCGCCCCCGAGGGCCCCGCCACGCTGCTGACCCACACCGCCTGCGGCGGCTCGTTCCGCCCCGTCCTGCACTGTTCGGTCTGCGCTCGCGAGCTGCACGGTTCGCAGATCCAGGCCGGCGGCGAACCGCCCCAGGCCACCTCGGCACCCGACCTGCCCCTGGCCACCTCGGCACCCGACCCGCCGCACGGCGGCTGAGCGGATTCTGGCATGATCGCGTCGTGCCGGTTTCGATGGATTCGCCGGGGTTGCCGATCTCCGGCGATGGGCTGACCATAAAAGAAAAGCGGGCAGGCTGACCATAGGGGTGCAATGCCGGTCGAGTCGATCGAGCGCGAGATTCAGGTTGCCTGCGCATCGCTGTCCACCGCGGCCGCGACGGTGCGCTATGCCCGCGAGCATTACCTGGACGGACCCGAAGGCCCGGTGGCCCCGCGGCCGGGCAATGACCCGTTCCGGGTCGTGACGGCGCTGACCGCCGCGCATCCGTGGGCACTGGCCGGCTTCGGCGAGGCGCCCTGGGATGCCTACCAGCCCGACCCGGACGCCCCGGCTCCCGAGGGGCTGCGCGTCGGGGTCCTGCGCCTGGCCGACCACGCCGGGGCTTCGGGTCCGCCGCTGCCCGCCGTGGCCCGGTTCGCCCGGCATGGTCACCTGCTGATCACCGAGAGCGGGTTCACCCGCGGGGCCCTGTCGCTGCTGCAGGCGCTCGCGCTGCGGCTGGCGACCGCGGCCGGGCCGGGCACGGTGCGGTTCGCGCTCGCCGATCCGGTCGGGCAGGGTCAGCACCTGAGCGCGTTCCTGCGGCTGCCGGCGTCGATGCGGGTGGGCAGTAACGGGGGAGGGGTCGGGGGTGGGGTCGCGGCCAGCCCGGAGGAGATCGAGGACCTGCTGACCACGCTGACCGGCTACATCGTGGAGGTCACCCAGACCCGGCTGACCAACGTGTACGACTCGGTGGAGGCCTATAACGCGGCCACCACGGGGGCGACGATTCCGTACCATGTCCTGGTCCTAGCCGGCTTGCCGGCCGGCCTCAGCGACCGGGCCGCGGAGCTGCTCGGCCGGCTCGCCCGTAACGGCCCCCGGGCCGGCCTGTACCTGCTCGCCACGGTCGATCCGGCGCTCCCGCCGCCCCGCGGCTTGGACCTGGCGGCCCTGGCCGCGCTGGGCACGACCGTGGGCCTGGACTCGCGCGGCGATCTGAGCTGGGATGACCCGGAGTTCGGGCCGAGCGTGATCGAGCCGGACCAGATGCCGTCGGCCGCCCGGGCTAATCCCTGGCTCGACGCGGTGGGCGCCGCCGCCAGTTCGGCGTCACGGGACCTTCCCTTCGCCCGGATCGCAATCGCGCCGTCGCGGCGCTGGGCCGCGGTCAGCACCGACGGCCTGGACGTGCAGATCGGGGTGGACAGCAAGGGCGAGCCGCAGCACTTCGTGATGGGCGTCCGCGGGGTGCACCACGGCCTGGTCGGCGGCGACGTCCGGATGGGGAAGACCAACCTGCTGCACGTGCTGATCAGCCAGCTGGCCCTGACCTACCCGCCCGAGGAACTTGAGCTTTACCTGCTCGACTTCAAGGAGGTGGAGTTCGACGCCTACCTGACCGAACGGCTGCCGCACGCCCGCGCGATCACCTCAAGGACCGACCGCGAGTTCGGCCTGAGCATGCTGCGCCGCTTTCACGATGAGATCGACCGACGGGCCCGGCTGTGCCGCGAGGCGAAGGTCACCGACCTGCCCGACTACCGCACAGAAACCGGGCAGGTGCTGCCGCGCGCCCTGGTCATCATGGACGAGTTCCAGGTGCTGTTCAACGAGGAGGACCGGCTGGCCCGGGAGGCGGGGCGGCTGCTGGCCGACATCGCCAAGCGCGGCGCGGCGTTCGGCCTGCATCTGCTGCTCGCCACCCAGTCCCCGGGCGGGCCTCTCACCGCGTACCTGCGGCCGGTCTACGAGCAGATGGCGCTGCGGATCGCCCTGGGCTGTACCCAGCCGAGCGTGTCCCAGGCCATCCTGGGCGAGGGCAACGACGCCGCCACCAAGCTGGTCCGGGCCGGGGACGCGATCTACAACGACCGCCGCGGCGAGGGCGCCAATCCGGTGATGCGGATCGCCGTGCTCCCCACCAGGGAACGGCTGGAGCTGATCGCGGCGATCAGGTCGCTGGCGCCCGGCCGGGACTACCCGCCGCCCGCCAGCTTCGACCCCGACACCCCCGCGATCTTCGCCCCGCTGACCCCGCTGACCCCGCCGGCCCCGCCCGCCTCGACGGCCGCTTGGGCCCCGGTCCCCGCTTCTGGCCGCGCGGTGCAGGCCGGTCCGGTGCAGGCCTGGCTGGGCGAGGCGATCGAGATCAAGCCGGCCACGGCCGCGACGTTCGAACGCTACGTCCGGTCCAACCTGCTCGTCGTCGGCGGCGAGGAACACGGCCACGGGCTGCTGCTCGCCACCTTGCTCAGCGTCGCGGTCCAGCGTTCCCCGGCCGATGTCCGGTTCACCATCGCCGAGTTCACCCGGCCGTCGTCGCCGTTCCACGGCTTCTTCGGGCCGGCCGAGCAGCTGCCCCACGAGGTGCGGATCGCCGACCGCAAGACCGCCGGGGCGGCGCTCGACGACCTGCTGGCGGAGCTCGACCGCCGGCTGGCCGAACCCGACGGGTCCGATGGGTCATCCCAGCCGGAGGTGTTCTTCCTCATCGCCGGGATGCACCGCTGGCATGAGCTCGTGACCGAAGGCGACTACGGCCGGCCCAGCGAGACCTCCGCCGGCCTGTTCCGCCTGGCCGAGGCGGGACCGGACGTCGGCATCCACGTGGTGGCGTGGGCCGACAGCTACACCACCGCCGAGCGCGCGCTGCGGCGCGCCGGCCTGGCCCACTTCGGCCTGCGCGCGGCGGCGCGCTTGCTCTCGCCCGCGGAAAGCGACGCGCTGCTCGGCGTCTCGTCGGCGGCCGGCCTAGACGACAACCGTGCTCTGTACCGGGACACCGAGTGGCCGGCCGAACAGGTCGAGAAGTTCAAGCCGTACTCGATCGCTTCCCTGCACGCTTTCGCCCAGGCCGCCTTCGGGAGCCAACCATGACCAAGCCCGCCGCGTCGCCGTACCTCTCCCTGCGCCAGGCGGTCCGGCCCGCCATCTTCGCCCACCAGCTACTGGCCGGGGACGCCGAACGGGCGGGAAGGCTGGCCGCCGAATGCGAAGAGCTGCTCCTGCTCACCCGCGAACTGCTGAAGGCCGCCGGGCACGCCCGCATCCTCGCGCCTGAGCCCGGGCCCGAGTCCGGGGCCGATGAGCACGGCCCTGACCGGCACGCGCGGTTTCTGCACGCCTACGCCGACGCGGGGATGGCGTGGGCCAAGGTCGTCGGCAGTTCCCTGGCGCTGGGCCGGGCGCTGCTTGCGGCCGGGGCCACCGAAGACGCGCGCCGGCTGGCCGGGTGCCTGGCCGCCGCCGGGGAAGAAAGCGCGGCCGCCGGCCTGCTAGCCGAGCTCGCCCAGGCGGTCTTGGCGGCGCATCAAGAACAGCTCAAAGGCATCAGCAATAAAATGCCGCCGGAGGAAATCGAGAAATCTATCAAGGCGCTGCGGGCGGTACTACTCGAAGTCCCGAAAGACCTGAACCGGGAGGTCAATCGCATGCTAGTTCCCCTGGCCGCCTCGATACACGCCATTATGCGGCAGCGGGATATCGAAATACCTTACACCAGCCGGGTCGAGCACATCGCGGCCGGCGGAGTAGCGAAGTACCCGGATATCGTCACGATAAGCCTCGATGAAATCGCGGCCGAATTCGAAGGACTGTGCTAGGAGAGCGGCATGGCTGGGGTAGTCAACGATATTGAGGCGCTGGCTGAGTTCAGGGCTCACCTTAAGCAATTCAACCATGACCTGGCGGAAAACTTCGCGACCATCCGGGGTCATTGGCGTGAGCTCGGCGAGGTCTGGCGGGACGACATGTACGGGCGTTTCGGCGAGGCCCTCGAGGAGGTCACGCCGGGTATCACGCATTACCTGTCCGCGACGCAGGCCCACGAGGCGCACCTGGCCGCCCTGATCGAGCAGCTTCGCGGTTACCTGGAGGCGGGCCTGGGCGGCTCCGGGTCGGGCGCGGGCCAGCAGGGGAGCCGGCGTGACCGCGATCCACGCTGACATCGACGCGCTGACGGAGTTGCGCGCGGCCCTGACCCGGTTCCGGTACGCCCAGCGGGAGGTGGCCGACCGCGGCGGCGACGCCATCGAGGCGACCCGCGCCAGTTTGGAGGCCAAGGCCAGCCTTTGGCGAGGCCGGCTGGAGCAGGGCCGGGCCGATTTCGCGGCCTGCCGGGAGCGGGCGGCGGCCGAGCAGGACGCCCCGGTGGACTGCTCAGGCTACGCCCGGGCCGTCAGCGAGGCTGGCGAGCGGCTCGAGCACATCCGGCTCTGGCAGCAGCGGATCGACCAGCAGGTGATCGAGTTCGGTGGTACCGCCAGCCGGTTCAAGGACCTGCTCGAGATCGATCTGCCCCGCGCCGAGGAGCAGCTGGCCGCCATCATCGCGAGCCTGCACGCCGCCCGCCGCGTCCAGCCGCCCGGCTCCTGATCCACCTGGGGGAAGGTATCCCGTGTCGCCAGTGCCCGCCCGGCCGGATCGCGACGGCGATCAGCAGCTTCGGCTGCTCGATGACGCCTGGGACAAGGCCGAGCCGCACTGGCAAGATGACATCGCGCGGCAGTTCGGTACCCACAAGTGGACGCCGCTGCGCGACGAATCCCGCCGCTACCTGGAGGCCCTCCGGGCGATGATGGACCTGCTCGACGCCGCCGAACGCGACACCGACTACTAGCCCCAGGTATCAGTCGGCCGCCACCAGCGCGTTCAGGCGGACCAGGCAGGCGGCCGGATCGACCGCGGCCAGGACCAGCTCGTCAAACACGTCTCGCCCGGCCGACACGGTGACCAGGTGAGCACGGGACGGTTTACCGGTGGCCAGGTCGATGGTAGTGACCCTTCCGCGGAAGGTCACCGCCGCCACCGCCTCGGCCGGGGTACCGGTGAAGATCTCGTGCAGCGTGCGGAGCGCGACACAGGCGACGAGCCGGTCGTAACGCTGGCTGATCTCGCTTTCCTGGCGCGGCACCGGCTCGATGACATCGCGCGCCCGGACGTAGCGGTACGCGCGGACGGCAGGCACGACGCTGGCCGGCGGCAGCTCGGCATCCACCGTGAGGCCCCGGTTCTCCGGCTGGTAGGCGACCTGGTGTTCGCGGGGGAAGCCGTCCGGGTACCGGGACGCCTTGAGCACGCAACCCGCGAACCACTCCACGGCGCCGGGGTCGCCGGCCGCGAACGCCGATTGGCGATCCGCGACGTAGGCGTTCCGCTGCGCCGCTCGCGCGCGCTCTTGCGTGACCTTCCGGTCGTATTTGGCCTTCGCGACAGCCAGCGCCTGCCGCCGCTGCGATACTCGCTGCCGATGTTCGGCCTCGGCCGCCTGGAAACGACCCTGCGCCTCGGTCAGCTGGCGGTCATAACGCGCGCGCAGGAAGCGGTTGAGCCCCTGCGGCGGGACCGGCGCGAACTGGCTCCAGTCGGGCGCGGCTATCACCTGGCTGAGTTCGCCCGGGTCGAATGGCGCCACCCTTGGCGCGGCCATCAGCCGTTCGAAGGTCAGCGCAGGCCGCGACAGGACACTCGTCAGCACCTCCGCCAGGATCTTGACCTGCTCCTGCACAGCGGCGGTCATGGTGTCCGCTTCCAGTTGCCGGGACTCCAGGTGCGCCTGCTGGCGAGCCTTTTCCTGCTCCTTGTCCTGCTTGCGCTGTTCTCGGTCCAGCCGATCGTCTTCCCTGCGCTGCGCTACTAGGCGGCGCTCGAACTCAGACAGGCTCCCGCTGCGGGCCATGGTTCTCCCGGTCCTCGTCATGACGGCTACGGGAACGACGATAACCGCGGCCCGCGATCAAGAGAAGCCACCACCGTCCCGCTGGCCATCGACGACCTGGCTCCGCGCTTGGAGGAGGGTGTCTTCCTCCTTGACGCGCTAGATAGCATGTGAGTATCATATTGATATCTATTTTTAATAGGAGCCGCGCCGCGGCGCGCGCAGGGGCCACGCCTCGGCGCGCATGGCAGACACCGCGGGCCGACCCGGCAGGAGATGAGTCAATTGAGGTATTTCGCCAACCCGCCCGTAGTGGCCGGGTAATCCTGGTGGTCGCGGCGAGCCTGGCCGTCGGCGGTTGCGGAAGTAGCAGCAACTCGAGCGCCGCGGCCGCCTGCTCCGCTAAGTCCGCGGCCGCCCCGGCCGCCCCGGGAGGCTGGACGCTACCGGGCGGCAACCTGGCCAACACCCGCGATGTGGCCAGCCCGATCACCAGCTCAAACGTCTCGACGCTGGGCGTGGCCTGGTGCGTGCCGGTCGAATCGACGGGCGTAACCAAAGCCGCTGGCCTGGCCAACGGCTACGCGACTACCCCGGTCGTGGTCAACGGCGTGGTGTACACCCAGGATCAAGAGTCGAACGTGATGGCGATCCAGCTCGCCACCGGGAAGGTCCTGTGGACGCACACCTACAACTCTCTGAACGGCGGCCCGGACGGCGTTAATGTCATCGGCGGAACCGTGTACGCGGCGACGGACAGCGCCGCGGTCGCCCTGTCGGCGGCCACGGGCCGGCAGTTGTGGAGCCGGACCCTGATCGGCAACGACCTCGAGGGCATCGACATGGCCCCCGGCTACAACGACGGCACAGTGTACGTCTCGACCGTGCCCGTCAACCCCAACAAGGGCCAGTACCTGGGGGGCGCCAAGGCGACCCTGTGGGCGCTGAACGCCGCCACCGGCGCGCCGAAGTGGAGCTGGGACGAGGTGCAGAACCTGTGGGGGAACCCGGGTCTCAACTCCGGCGGCGGCCTGTGGGATCCGCCGTCGTTCGATGCCCAGGGAAACCTCTACATCGGAATCGCGAACCCCGGCCCGATCGGCCAGAGCGGGTGGCCCAAGGGCTACCCGTGGGGGACCAGCCGACCGGGCCCGGACCTGTACACCGACTCGGTCGTCAAGCTGAGCCCGCAGGGCAAGCTGCTGTGGTATTACCAGCTCACCCCGCNNGTACGACTGGGATCTGCAGAACTCACCTGTCCTCACGACCGCGAACGGGCAGCCGGTGGTGATCGACGGCGGCAAGGCCGGCATCATGATCGAGCTCAACGCGAAAACCGGCAAGCTGCTGTGGAAGCTCCCGGTCGGCGTGCACCGGCCACGACAACGACGGGCTGCTCACCGAGAACGCCACGCCGACCTCGCACATCCCGCTGCCCGCGAAGTTCGAGCTGGAGCCCGGCCTGTTCGGCGGCGTCGAATCTCAGCTGGCCACCAACGGCTCGACGACGTTCGCCGCAGTCAACAACCTCGGCGTGCCCATGTCGGCGAAGGGCGTGACGGGGAAGTCTGCGGCACTCGAAGCCTCTATCGGTAAGGCGACAGGCGAGATGATCGCGGTCAACCAGGACACCGGGAAGATCGAATGGGACGACAAGCTCCCCTCGTCGCCCTATGGCGCCGCCGCGGTGACCAACAACGTCGTGTTCACCACGACGTACAGCGGTGACCTGTACGCGTTCAACGCGACGACCGGCGCGATCCTGCTGAAAGCGCCGCTGTCCGCCCAGACCAACGCTCCGGTCACCATCGCCGGTGACTACGTCATCACTGGAGCGGCCGTTCCGTCGTTGACCGCGCAGAACCAGGCGCTCATCATCGCCTACAAACTCGGAGCCAAGGGCAAGCTCCCCGACACCGTGGGTTAGACCCGCGACCGCACGAACGGCACGAAGACCGGCGGCTCGAAGACGCCGGTCTTCGCGCCAACCCCGGCCGGGATCGCGTTGATGACCGCCCCAGCGGTCACGTACTGCGCCGCCTGTAGTGTCGGCTGTGTGCCCTGACGTTGCGGAGGTGGCTATGCCGCGGACCAGCAAGGCCGCCGGCTCGGTGGCGCTTGTCACCGGCGCGAACCGCGGTATCGGCCTGGCCTTTGTCCGGGAGCTCGCGGCCCGCGGAGCGAAGAAGATCTACGCGGGCGCGCGTCACCCCGGCGACCTCAGCGACGAGTTCGGCGGGCTTCCCGCCGAGGTCGTGCCGCTTGATGTCACCGACCTGGCCACGGTGCGGGCCGCCGCCGGGCATGACCGAGAACCAGTGGGCTGAGCTGCGCCAGGTCGGCTTCGCGACCCTCGACCATCCCGCCGCCGTGCGGACCGCCACCGAGCTGCTCGAGCTCGGCCCGGGCTTCGGCGATCCGGTGCTGGCCACCCTGCACCTCGCCGACTTCACCGCCCCGATCGGCCCCGACACCTACGTCGAGGTGCTCGCCCCGACGACGCCGGACCACTCCATCGCCCGGTGGCTGGGCCGGGTCGGCGGCTCGTCCGGCTGGGTGCTGGCCACCCAGGTACCCTCGCTGGACGGAGTGCAGGAGCGCGCCGCCGAGCACGGCGTCCGGATCGCGGTGCAGACCCAGGCGATGGGACACGACATCGTCCAGCTGCATCCCCTGGACGTCGGCGTCCTGCTCGAGCTCGACGCGTTCTTGCCGCGCAGCGGGTGGTTCTGGGACGACCTGCCCGCGGCGAAGGCGGCGCACGTCAGCCGGAGCACCAAAGCCGACGACATCCTCGCCGTCGACGTCGCGGTCGAGCACCCGGCCGCCATGGCCGCGACCTGGGCCTCGATTATCGGCCTCGAGCCTGCCACCCCGACCGCCGGCGGCGCTGAGATCGCCTTCACCAGCCGGACGATCAGGTTCGTGCCCGCCACCGCCGGCCGCACCGGCATCGTCGCCGTCGATGTCCAGGCCACCGATCGCACCCACGTCGCAGGCCAGCAAGGCCACCTCTGCAACACCCTCATCCGCTTCGTCTAAGCCCATCCCGTGATCGCGAAGGCCTGTACCCCCAGTACAAAGCCTTCGGGATTATGAAGCCCCAGCCCCGCGCGGGGGACGCGGGATGAAGCCGCTGGTCCGCTGGACGTAGTCGGCGTACGCGGCGCCCTTCGACCGCGCCATGTGCTTCTCGAGCAGCTTCTTGCCGGTGTGCCGGACCAGCATGTTCGTCATGTAAATCGGGGCCACGACGGTCAGCACCCCGAGCCAGTGCGAGCAGGCCAGCAGCCACAGCCCGAACCACACGACGGAGTCACCGAAGTAATTCGGGTGCCGGGTGTAGCGCCACAGCCCGCTGTCAAGCACCCGGCCGGCGTTGGCCGGATCGGCGCGGAACCGCCGCAGCTGCGCATCGCCGATCGTCTCGAAGCCGAACCCCACCGCCCACACCGCCACGCCGAGCCAGGCCACCGCGGATAGCGCGGCCCGCTCGTACATGGCTACCTGCAACGGCAGGGACACGAACCACATGACCCGGCCCTGCGCCCAGTAGATGTACCGCAGCACGAAGGCGGCCAGGCTGCCCCGGTTGCGCCGCAGCAGCGAGGCGTACCGCTTGTCCTCGCCGTGCCCGAAGTTCCGGGCGAAGATGTGCCCGCCCAGCCGCAGTCCCCAGATGGCCGTCAGCACCAGCACCAGCACCCGCCGGTCCGTGGCCCCGTGCCCGGCCGACAGCCCGAACGAGACCGCCGCGATCAGGACGAACCCCAGCGGCCAGACCGTGTCCATGATGGCGTGCACCCGGGTGCGCATGGCGTACCCGAAGGTTACCAGCATCAGCACCGCGACCGTCCCCGCGCACACCGCCAGGTTGACCAGCAGCGGCCCCCAGCTCACCGGTGCCCCCCGCCGGCCTGCGGGTCCACGTCGGTCCCGCCCATCAGGTCGGTGAACGCGTCCACCGACACCCGGAACTCCCGGGGCTCACCCTCACGGCTCCGCGCCAGCAGCCCGGCCAGTTCCCGCGGGCTGAGGTCGGCATCGCCCGGCAACCTCACCGTGTCCCACTCCACCACCGACGCGCGCCGCAGCCGCCCGCCGCCGGTGACGATGTACTCGCCGTTCAGCGCGCAGTCCTCGCGGGCCAGCGCGGTCAGCACCGGCGCCACCAGGTCCGGCTCCATCTGCGCCTTGGCCGCTGACGGCATGCCGTCGTAGGTCATCTGGGTCAGTGCGTACGGAAGCAGCATGTTGGTCAGCACGCCGCGCGCGGCGCCTTCGGCCGCCAGTGACCGCCCGAACGCCAGCAGCCCGCCCTTGCTCGCGGCGTAGGCGGACAGCCCGATGTCTCCGTGCAGCCCGCCGGTGGAGGACACCAGGATGATCCGGCCGTAGCCCGCCGGGCGCATCACCGCCATCGCGGCCCGGGCCAGCCGGATGGACCCGTGCAGGTTGATCTGGAGGACCTCGTCGAACTGCCCGGCGGGCTGCCGGTGGAACATCCCGCCCACGCCGATCGCCGCGTTGGCCACGCAGATGTCCAGCCGTCCCCAGCGGTCGACCGCGGCCGTCACCATCGCCTCGCCGCTGTCGGCCGCCGCCGCGTCGGAGTAGTCGGCCACCGCCTCCCCGCCCGCCGCGATGATCTCCGCCGCGACGTGATCCGCCGGGCCCCGCCCGTCGCCGTCGACTACCCGGTTCCGGTTGTTCACCACGACCCGCGCGCCCTGCCGCGCCAGCGCCAGGCAGAACGACCTTCCCAGTCCCCGCCCCCCACCGGAGACGACCGCCACCCGCCCCGCCAGCGGCTGGCCCGCACTACCGTTCCGCGCCCCCGTCATGACGCCACGATCCGGGCCGGCGGTACCACCCAGCCCGCCAGCATGGTGGCGGTGCGGGCGATGTTGGCGCCCTGCTCGGCGTGCTGCGAAGCGCAGCCGATGATGACGTCCTCGACCCGGCCGGGATCCAGGCCGGTCCGGGTAACCAGCTCGCGCTGCAGCCCGGTCAGCAGGTCCACCGGCGAGATCCCGGCGAACCCGCCGCGCGGCGAGGCCTTGGTCCGGGCGGTCCGCAGGGTCTCGAGCACATACGCCTCGGGCACGACGGGCTCCTAGCTTTCTTAGCTGTAGTGACTCTTGCCGACCATGGCCAGGTCACCCGCCGACCGTGGTTCTACTTCGAGTTCCGAACGGGCTGAGTCCACGAACTCGTTGAACCCGCTGCCGCTCGGCGGACTCTTCCCAGCCTGTGCTGCTCCGTTTACTGTAGTGTTCTCGCGGCAGTTGCAGAAGGGCGGGCCGGTCATGACCGAGAGCGAACCCTGGTCGTACCACGCGGACGGCTCGCCGGTTTATTCGCTGGCCGACATCGTCAGGAAGCGTGCCGCCGCGACCCCGGACGCGATCGCGCTGGCCGAAGCGGGGCGGCTGACCTCGTTCGCCGCGCTCGACCGTCGTTCCAGCCAGGTGGCCCGGGCGCTGCAGGCCGGGGGAGTGCGGCCCGGCGACCGGGTCGCGTTCATCGGCGCCAACGGCCCGGAGTTCACCGAAGTCGGCTACGGTGCCGCCAAATGCCGGGCGATCTTCACCGCCGTCAACAACCGGCTCGCCGCACGCGAGATCCTGGACATCCTGGCCGACGCCGAGCCGCGCGTGCTCGTCGTCGACCCCGCTGCTGCCCCGCTAGTGGCGTGCGTCGGCGCGCTCGGTTTCGACTGCGCCGTCCTGGTTACCGACGACAGCTATCTCAGCTGGCGCGACGCCGCGCCGCCCGAGGACCCAGGCGAGATCGCCGGCCCCGATGAGACCGCGCTCATCTTGTACACCTCGGGCACCACGGGCGCGCCCAAGGGCGGCGAGCTGACCGGCCGCAACCTGGGCTGCGCCCTGCACGAACTGCACGTCGGCATCGGCCTGGACGAGAACTCGGTGTGCGCCGCGCCGATCCCGTTCTTCCATATCGCGGGCTTCGGCTTGTTCCTGGCCGCCAACCTGAACGGCGGCCGCCTGCTACTCGAGCAGGCCGCCGACCCCGCGGGCGTGCTGCGCCTGCTGGTCGACCGCAAGGTGACCCACGCCGCCGTCGTCCCGACGGTCCTGCAGCGGCTGCTCGC
>PMST01000627.1:8410-18993 GCA_003168295.1 Actinomycetota bacterium | reverse complement strand
CCAGGCTGGTGCAGAAGGTCGTATTGCCCATGTACTCCCAGGGCGTGGCCTCGCGCATCAGCCGCTGCTCCAGGCCCATGTCCCGGAGCGTCTCCATGGTGCGCTGGTTGGTGATGTGCGCGCGTGGCGTGTCCGACAGCTGCCCGTACTTGGTAACGACCAGGGTCGGGGTGCCGTAGGTGGCCAGGAACAGCGCGGCCCCGGCGCCGCCTGGCCCGGACCCGACGACGAGGACGTCGATGTCCACCGCAGGTTCGTCGTTGCTCAAGGTGCGCTCCCTAGCGAGTCTTGCGGACAACTGTACGCATAGCGGCGTTGGGAGTCAGGATGCCGACGCTTACTACGGCTGTCAAGCCGCTTGCGGCGGCTGTCCCCGCCGGCAGAGTTCCTGACCGTTCCGGAAGGTCACGCCATCACGGAGAATACAAGTCGGACAGATGTCCGTCTAATGGCCCGGGGTAAGGCGCCTGGATCAGGCGCTCGATGTCCTCGCCGAACGGGCGGTCGCCGTCGATCGGACCGATGATCGTCTCCAGCCAGGCCAGCAGCGCCCGGCACCCGGGCGGCGGCGGGCGTCCGGAGAGCGCCGCGGCCTGGTAGCCGGCCAGCAGTTCGCACGCGGTGACCGCGCGGGCATGGTGCAGCGCGCTATGGAGTTTGCCGGCCGCCTCCCAGGCGAACGACTGCACGTCCTCCTGGCCGCCCGATGTCTCGATCAGGCCGACTGCGGTCGCGGTGGCCAGCTGCCTGGCGGCGTGGACCTCTCCGGCGGCCCGCTTGTGGACCGGCGTCAGGCCAGCCTGCGGGCCCGGCTCGCGGGCCAGCTGCGCGGGCAGTCCGGTGACGGCGGGATCCAGCAGCCGGTGCAGGCGCGCCGCCGACACCTCCGCCGCGTGACACAACGCCGCCGTGAGCTGGTCGCAGTGCGCGGACAGGTCGATTCCGTGGAACCCCGCCGTGCTGGTGAACCGCCCGTCGAGATAGGCGGGGGAGTCGGTGACCCCGGTCAGGGCGCGGCGGGTGGCCGCCTCGAGCTGGTCGGCGGCCCGATGCACCTGGGCAAACACCGGTCCGGCCACCCGGAACGACACCGGCGCCTGCAGCGAGCGCGGTGACGGTTCGTCGCCGGCGGCCGCACGGATCCGTCCGAGCACCCCGGCCAGGAGGTCGTCACCGCGCCCGCACGCGGCCCGGTAGGGGTCGCGCGGCGCACGGGCCACGACAATGGACAGCGCCGCGGCCCTTTCCATCAGCGCGGTGAGCGTGGCGGCCTCGTCGAGGCGGAGCACGGACAGACCGGTGACCCCGGGCACGCCTTGGATCAAGGCGATGCCCTCCTTCGGGCCGAGGCTGAACTCGGTCAGGCCATAGTGGCCCAGCGCCTCGCGGGCAGGCGTCAGGTCCCCGCCCGGCCCGAGCACCTGGCCGATGCCGACCAGGGGGCCGAACGCGTGCGCGAGCTGGATGATCTCGCCCGCGGCCGCCGTGCCCGTGCGGGGCACGGCCGGCACGATGCCGTAGTTGAGAAAATCGGCGAGTCGCTGGCAGAGCCCGGTCGACACGGCGGCGTCGCCGGAAAGGAAGGTCAGCAGCCTGACGGTGATGATCGCCCGGACCTCAGGCGGGCTCAGCCAGGGCGGACCGCCCGCGGCCCGCGCCAGCAGCAGGTTGCGCTGGTGGGAAAGCTGCTGCTGCTCCGTCAGGCGAACGGCGGAGAGTGCTCCCATGCCGGTGCTCACGCCATAGACCGGCTGCCCGTCGCGCAGCGCCTGCCTGGCCTGCGTGCAGCGCTGCTGCACCGCCGCGAGCAGGCCGGGTCCGATGCTGACGGCATGGCCGGCGGCCACGGCCCGGATCAGGCCCAGATTCGCGTCATCGGCTTCGGTGATCGCCAGGGCGGGCATCGCTACCGGTACCGCAGCATCGTTCCGACGCCCTGCTGCTCGGCCCGGCGCAAGATGGCCACGCCGACGGCGATGTCGAGGATGGCGAGTCCGCGATGCCAGAGCAGGATCCGCTCGTCGTTTCGTTCCCGGCCGGGCCGGTGGCCGGCCACGATCTGACCCAGCTCGGCGTACAGCGACGCCGCGGACAGACGGCCGGTGTCCACGTGGCGGCGCAGCGCGCCGAACCGTCCGGACTGCGCCTCCCGCCAGTCGTCCACCACCACCTTGTCCATCACGTCGAGCAGGTCAAGCTCCACCGCGCTGATCGTGCCGTACGGGACGACGAAGGCACCGGGCTTGACCGACGCGGTGCGCAGCAGCGGCTCCGGCTCGGTGAGCCGCGACGCCTCGACCAGAATGTCGGCTCCGTCGAAGGTCTCTTCCGCCGTGGCGGCCACCCGGATGCGGGTGCCGGTGACGGCGGCCAGTTGCTGCGCGAAGGCCTCGCGGGACTCCGGACGGCGGCTGGTTATCCGGATCTCGTCCAGGTCGAACAGCTCGTCGAGTAGCACGATGTTCCAGAATGCCGTACCCCGCGCTCCGACATGGCCGAGGACCCGCGAGTCCGGGCGTGCCAGGTAACGGGCGCCCACGGCGGTCATGGCGCCGGTCCGGCAGGCCGTGATCAAGGTGGCGTCCATGATCGAAAGCGGGACGCCGGTTTGCGGATCGTACAGCGTCAGCAGCCCGAGTTCGCTGGGCAGCCCGGCGGCATAGTTGGCCACGAAGTCGCCCACCACCTTGACCCCGCTTACCCCGCGCGAGGGTACGCCGGGCGCGAGCAGGCCGGGCACGCCGGGCACGGGGAGATGACCGCGGAGCACGTTGAAATGACCGGCGCCGTCGTTGTCCGGGACCAGGTGCACCCGCGGCTCGACGATGGTCGCGGCCGTCGCCGTGCGCACGCACGGCCTCCTCCACCGCGGCGAGGATCTCGGCGGAGGACAGGCCGAGCGAGTCTATGTCCGGCCCGGACAGGAAACGAAGCCACAGTTCCCCGGCCGTCCGGTCCGGGAACTGCGGGTGTGCCCCGCTCAGAGGAATTGGCCCGGCGAGTTCTCCGGGTCCCCGTTCCACACCACGGCCACGACCACACCAGGGTCGATCACCGCCCACCCGGTCTCGCGCTCGAGGTGAACCAGGCCGTCCGGCCGCACCTCCACGCCGGTGAGCTTCTTGTTCTCAGCCGTAGGGAAAGCAATGGGGCCGACCCTGCTCACCAGCAGGGAAATCTGCCCGGACTTACCGATAAGGGGCTTGAGCAGGTCGCGTACCATCTCGCCGGTCATGAACCGCACCTCCATATATCGCTACGAGCATGATGCCAGGGACGGAAGCGGGGGTTGCCCGCGGCCGGGCGCAGGCCAGGGTGGTCACGTCAGGGGCCGTTCCTGGCGGGCCGCCGGGGATCCCGGCTCGCCCCGGGTCTGGCCGGACCGCATTCTGGGGCGAGACCTGTCATGCTGGTCAGGTGGAGGTTCCGGTAACCAAAGTCCCGTCCGACGAGTATTCGCCAGGTAAGCCCGCGCCCGGCGAACTCCGGCCTCAGGAGATCGATCACCCCGAGGGCAGGCTGCCACGGCTGTGGAAGGCCGCCGACCGGCGGAACGTCCCGCTGCGCACCATCGTGACCGCGGTCGCGGTAGTGGCGGCCACCTACCTGGCGGGCAAGCTGATCTACCGGATCCGCGACATCTTGCTGGTGGTGGTCGTGGCCGGGTTCGTCGCGGTGCTGCTCAACCCGATCGTGGTCCTGATGCAGCGGCGACTGTTCCCGCGGCGGGGCGCCGCCGTCGCGATCGTCACCCTGCTGGCGGTCCTGGTCTTCATCGGCCTGGCCGTGGCGTTCGGGTACCCGCTGGTGAACGGGATTACCCACCTGGCGAACGCGCTACCGAGCTACGTGGCCAGCGCGGAACACGGGCGGGAATGGTACGGACGTCTGATCAGGAAGTACAACATCCAGAGCTGGGTGCAGCGGAACGCGCCCAAGCTGGCGAGCTACGGCAAGGCCCTCGGCAAGCCGGCCCTGACCATCGGCGAGGGTGCGCTTTCCGTGATCATCGAGCTGGGCGTGCTATTCATCCTGGTTCTGCTGCTCCTGCTCGAGGCCCCGAAGATGCGGCGGGCACTGCTCGGCCAGATGAGGCCGTCCCGGGCGGAGGAACTCACCCGGGTGGCGGCCGACGTGAACCGGGCCGTCACCGGGTACATGCTGGGGAACGCGCTGACCTCGCTCATCGCCGGGATCGTGGTGTTCGTGTCCTTGATAATCCTCGGCGTGCCGTACCCACTGCTCTGGGGGCTGTGGGTGGCCCTGGTGGACTTCCTGCCCATGATCGGCGGGGCCCTGGCGGGCATTCCGACCGTGCTGTTCGCGTTCACCCACTCGCTGACCGCGGGCATCATCCACCGCGGTGGTCTTTCTTGTCTACACCCAGGTCGAGAACCACATCCTGAACCCGGTAATCATGAGCAAGACGGTCCGGATCAGCCCGCTCCTTGTGCTTGATCGTCGGTCCTGGTCGGAGCCTCGCTGGGCAGCCTGGTCGACGGGTTGTTCGGCGGTTTCGTCGCGGCGCTGCTGTCCATCCCCGCCGCGGGGGCACTGCAGGTGCTCGTCCGGGAGGCTCTGGCGGGCCACCGCCTCGCCGCCGACCCAAGATCCCGAAGATGAAGACTCGGTGGTGCGGCAGGGCGAGCTCTTCCCAGTTCCGGCCGATTCGCGGGAGCATGGCTCTTGAGTCGCAAGTGTCCCGAGGAGGGCCCGACATGACGCAGCCGTCAGTTCTGGGAATCGTGCTGGCCGGCGGGGCCGGCACCCGCCTGAGTCCGCTGACCGCGGACCGGGCCAAGCCCGCGGTCCCGTTCGGCGGACTGTACCGGCTGATCGACTTCGCGTTGTCGAACCTGGCCAACGGCGGGATCAGGAAGATGTGCGTGCTCACCCAGTACAAGAGCCACAGCCTGGACCGGCACATCACCACCACGTGGCGGATGAGCTCGCTGCTCGGCAACTACGTGACGCCGGTCCCGGCGCAGCAGCGGCTCGGACCGCACTGGTACACCGGCTCGGCGGACGCGATCTTCCAGTCGATGAACCTGATCAACGACGAGCAGCCGGACATCGTGATGGTGGTCGGCGCCGACCACGTGTACCGGATGGACCCGCAGCAGATGATCGACCACCACGTGGCCCACGGGGCGGGAGTGACGGTGGCGGCCATCCCGGTGCCAAGGAGCGAGGCTTCCGACTTCGGCATCGTCAGCGTGGGGCCGGACGGCACGACCATGGACGCGTTCCTGGAGAAGCCGGCCGACCCGCCGTCTATGCCGGGCAACCCGGATATGTGCTACTCCTCGATGGGCAACTACGTGTTCGACACCGACGTGCTCGTCGACGCGCTGCGCAAGGACGCCGCCGACGATTCCAGCCGGCACGACATGGGCGGCAACATCGTCCCGATGCTGGTGCGCAACGGCAGCGCGAAGGCGTATGACTTCACCCTGAACAAGGTGCCCGGCGCGACCGAACGGGATGCGGGCTACTGGCGAGATGTCGGCTCGCTGGAAGCCTACTTCGACGCCCACATGGACCTGTGCGCGGTGGAGCCGGTCTTCAACCTGTACAACGAGGAATGGCCGATCCTGACCGCGGTGCCGTCCCTGCCGCCCGCCAAGTTCGTGCACGAGGCGGGGGACCGGACCGGTCGCGCGATCAACAGCCTGGTCAGTAACGGGGTGGTGGTCTCCGGCGGCCTGGTGCGCCAGTCTGTCCTGTCGCCCGGCGTGCGGGTGAACAGCTGGGCCACGGTGGAGCACTCGGTGCTGCTGCACAACACCCAGATCGGCCGCCACGCGGTGGTCAGGGACGCGATCATCGACAAGAACGTCATCGTGCCCGAATGGGCGCAGGTCGGCGTGGACAAGGAACACGACAAGGCGCGCGGCTTCGTCGTCTCGGCCGGCGGCATCACCGTAGTGGGCAAGGGCCAGGAGGTCCTCCCGTGACCGGCAGGCCCGAAACTGACAAGCTCCGGGTCGCGCTGCTGACCCGCGAGTATCCCCCCGAGGTCTACGGCGGCGCGGGCGTGCACGTCACCTACCTCGCCCGGGAGCTGGCGCCGCTGGTCGACCTCACCGTGCACTGCCAGGGCGCCGACCGCGCGGACGCGGTCGCGCACCGGCCCTGGGACCAGCTCGCCGCCGCCAACCAGGCGCTGCAGGTGGTGTCCAGCGACCTGTCCATGGCCGCCGCCGTCGGGACAGCGGAGCTGGTCCACTCCCATACCTGGTACGCGAACCTGGCCGGTCACCTGGCGGCTATGCTCTACGGCATCCCGCACGTCGTCACGATGCACTCGCTGGAGCCGCTGCGGCCGTGGAAGGCCGAGCAGCTGGGCGGCGGTTACGCCATCTCGTCCTGGTGCGAGCGGGAGGCAGCCACCTCAGCCGCCGCGGTGGTGGCCGTCTCGGAAGGCATGCGGGCCGATATCATCGCCGCCTACCCCGAGATTGAGGCCGAACGGATCCGGGTGATACGCAACGGGATAGATACCTCCGAATACGTGGCGGACCCCCGGACCGATGTCCTTGAGCGCTTCGGCGTCGACCTGACCCGCCCTTACGTGATCTTCGTCGGCCGGATCACGCGTCAGAAGGGCGTGCCGGTGCTGCTGCGGGCGGCGAGCGGGCTGATCTCGGAAGCGCAGCTCGTGCTGTGCGCCGGGGCGCCCGACACGCCGGAGCTGCTCGCCGAGGTGACCGAACTGGTCGACGGGCTCCAGGCCGAGCGGTCCGGCGTGATCTGGCTCCCGGAGATGCTCAGCCAGGCCGAGGTCATCCAGCTGCTCACGCACGCCAGCGTGTTCGCTTGCCCGTCGGTCTACGAACCGCTCGGCATCGTGAACCTGGAGGCCATGGCGTGCGGGACCGCGGTGGTCGGGTCGCGGACCGGCGGCATCCCCGAGGTCGTGGCCGAAGGGGAGACGGGTCTGCTCGTTCCGCCCGGCGATCCCTTCGAACTGGCTCGCGCGCTGAACGTGCTGCTGGCTGATCCCGCTCGCGCGGAGGCCATGGGCCAGGCCGGCCGCAAACGCGCGGTGGCGGAATTCGGTTGGGCTGCTATCGCCGCCCAGACCGCCGATCTTTATGCGGAATTGGCGAACAGGACATGAAACGCCTTTAGTTGGCCGTAATCGGCTAACCGGGCGTAAATCACCTTCTTTACTGCTAGGCCGCTGAGTCTGGTGTAAACCAGTGCCGACGCTGGTGCGTCATCGCAGGGGGACTACACCATGTTGAGAGGCAATTGATGATGCAGAGATCTCGGCGTACCGCCGTTTTTGCCGTCGTAACCGGCCTGCTCACGGCCGGTACGCTCGTCGCCACCATGCCGGCCGCTCATGCGAATGTAGGCGGTTTCTGCAATGGGTCAGGTGAGGCGGCGACGTGTAACGTAACGGAAACGATTTCCGCGCCGGCCTCGGTCACGATTGGCGTTACCGCCACCGATAACGGGGAAGCGACGGTGACCTGGTCGGTCTCCTGCACGCTCAATGGCACGACGGCCGCGGTCTCGGGCGGTACTACGTCGGAGACGCCGGTTCAAGACGCCCTGGCGTTGCCGAGCACCGCTGCGGGCCAGTGCACCGTGTCGGCCACCGTGAGCCTGCCCACCACGGAAAGCTCTAATGAGCTCACCGTCGCGATGACGTACACCACCGCGGCCAGCCCGACACCGACGCCGACGCCCACGCCACCGGTCTCGAACGCGCCCTACCACCAGTACAAGGGGTACGACGGCAAGTGCCTGGATGATTCGGGCAATAGCTCCGCCGTCCGGGCCAAGGTCCAGATCTGGACCTGCGGGGCCAGCGACAAGGCCGAGTACTGGCAGTACACCGGCGGTGAGCTCGTCCACAACGGCCTGTGCGTGAACGATCAGCGCTCCGGCGGCAACGGCAGCCACGTGATCCTGTACGGCTGCAACGGCGCCTCGAATGAGATCTGGACCCACCTCGCCAACGGCGAGTTCAAGCTGAAGGCCAACGGCGGGCAGTACTGCCTCGACGACCCGGCGTACTCCACCAGGAGCGGCACTCAGCTCATCGTGTGGACCTGCAAGGACAGTTCCAACCAGCGCTGGTCTCAGGGCTAAGACCGCAGCGAGATACTGGCCAGCCGCAATGTCGCGGCTGGCCAGCTCGCGTTACGGGGCCGTCCGGTCTTCCTGTCCACGGGCCTTCGTGACAGCATGGCCGGGTGAAGGTGCTACGTACGCCAGCGGACCGTTTCGCTGACCTCCCGGACTTCGGGTACCCGCCGCGCTACGCCGACGTCGGCGACCTGCGGCTGGCTTTTGTCGAGGCCGGGCCGGCCGACGGGGAACCGGTGCTGCTGCTGCACGGCGAGCCGAGCTGGTCGTTCCTGTACCGCAAGGTCATGCCGGTGCTCGCGGACGCGGGGCTGCACGCCATCGCGGCGGACCTCGTCGGCTTCGGCCGGTCGGATAAGCCCGCCGAGACGACCGATCACAGCTTCGCCAGGCACGTGGAGTGGATCCGCGCGCTCGCGTTCGACCATCTTGACCTGCGCGATCTCACCATCGTCGGGCAGGACTGGGGCGGCCTGATCGGCTTGCGGCTGGTCGCCGAGCACCCGGACCGGTTCGCCCGCGTGGTGGCGGCCAACACCGGCCTGCCCACCGGTGACGAGCCGATGCCCGACGTCTGGCTGCGGTTCCGTGAGGTCGTCCGGACCGCGGACACGCTGAGCGTGTCCCGGCTGGTGCAGTCCGGCTGCCAGACGCGGCTGTCGCCCGAGGTCCTGGCCGCCTACGAGGCGCCGTTCCCCGACCCGTCCTTCTGCGCCGCGGTCCGGGCGATGCCGGATCTGGTCCCGACGTCCCCCGATGACCCGGCCTCCGAGGCCAACCGGGCCGCCTGGCGTCAGCTGGCCGCCTGGGACAAGCCGTTCCTGGTCGCCTTCAGCGACCGTGATCCGATCACCGGCTCGATGGCGCCTGTGCTGAAGGAAACTGTCCCGGGGGCGGCGGGAATCGCCCATCCGGTGATTACCGGTGCCGGGCATTTCCTGCAAGAGGACGCCGGCGAACGGCTCGGCACGGTGATCGCCGACTTCGTCCGCGAGTACCCTGCGAAATAGCCAGCCCCCGGTGAGCGGGCGGGCGCAACCCTTTAGTGGGCTGGCCCGGTGCCGACGTAGATGTCCACGATGTCGGAGACGTAGCGGCCGCCCTTAATGTCGCCGTCGGTGACCAGCCGGGGCTGGGCCAGCGTGACGCCGTCTTCGGACAGCGACAGCTGCAGCGGTCGTCCGCCGACGAACTGCTCGGCAGGGGTGACCGTCGCCACGTAGTTATCGTCGCCCACGGCCGCGACCCAGGTGTTGAGTGTCGGTTTCACGCCCGCGGCGGCCAGCACCTCAAGCAGCGAGGGCCCGACCTCGGTGTGCGTCTGCACGCCGCCCGGTCCTTCGAAGGACACCGTCAGGGTCTCGGCGGGGAGCCGGGCCAGCAAGGCCGCGCTGAGCGTCACCTCGTGATGGCCGTCGATGACCTCGACCGGGCTGGCGGCCGGGGGATTGGTGTCGGTGGCGGGGGGGTCGCGATCCCGACCGTCAGCTGCGTCACCCGGGGCACGAAACGGACTGGGGCGCGGTCGCCGGGGACGACGAGCTCGGGACCGCGGGCGATGGGCCGTCCGTTCTGGGTCAGGGCCAGCAGGGCCGGGTGGCTGCCGAACCCGGGGTCCAGTTCCCCTACGGCGAAGGTGATGTCGCGCCGGCCGGCGCCGCGAACCGTCACCGTGACCCTCAGCAGGTCATTCTTGGTGTTCAGCAGGCTGGCAGGGTAAGCGGGTCCGGCGTCGCTGACCAGCGTCTCCAGCAGCACGCCCGTGTCGGTGAACTGCCTGCCGCCTGCCGTCACCGTGACGGTGGTCTGCGGGAGCGCCACCAGCTGCGAGATCGTGTACGCGGACGGCGACGTCACCTCCCCGTTGACCGACAGCACCGGCCTGGACCCATTAACCCCCTTAAGCCCGTTAGCCGTGGTGGCGAACGCCGGAACAGAAACGGCGGCCGAGACCCCCAGGAAGGACCCGGCCAAGCCGACGACAGCCACGATCATCGAGACCGTAGTTCTCCTTCGGACCACTTTCCTTACCTCCGTTTTGACCCAATAGCGCACGCGCCGAGCGGGACCAGGGTAAAGCCCAAGTTGCTTGGCGCAAAGGCGCGCAGCCGGAAAGGTACAGCGCGGACGTGATCATTTCACTGATGACGTGTAGCCAAGGCGCGGCGAAAACTGAGATTCTGCTGCTATCGAACTCCAAGAGGGACAAGCCTGATGAGCGCCAGCACCACGACCGGGTCCGGCGGCCGCTCGAAGAGCCTGGTCCTGACGGCGATGATCNNTGACCTTCATCGACCAGACCATTGTCTCGATCGCCGCACCCAAGATCCAGGACGACCTGGGCCTGTCGAGCAGCGGCATGCAGTGGGCGATCAACGCCTATCTGCTCTCGCTGGCGGCCCTGTTCGCCTTCGGCGGCCGGCTGGCGGACACGATCGGCCACCGCAAGATGGTCGTGCTCGGGGTGATCATCTTCGCCG
>PMST01000627.1:0-8387 GCA_003168295.1 Actinomycetota bacterium | reverse complement strand
TCCCGCGGCCGGGCCCTGGCGCTGTTCTTCGGCATCGCCGGGGGCCTGACCGCGATCGGCCCGATCGCGGGCGGCTACCTGCTCGAGTGGACCTGGCGGGCGATCTTCTGGATTAACGTGCCCGTCGCGCTCATCGCCCTGGCGCTGATCGCCATCTCCAAGCCGGTCACCGAGCATCGTCCGTCGCCGATGGATTACCGCGGCCTGGCCCTGATCGTCGGCGGCGTGGCCCTGAGCGTGTTCGGCCTCCAGCAGTCCTCCCTGTGGGGCTGGGGCAACCCGGCGATCGAGGTCTGCATCGTGGCGGGCCTCCTGCTCCTGGGCGTCTTCGTCGCCGTCGAGCGCCGGACCGAATCGCCGCTGATGAACGTGCGCATCTTCGCCAACCGGCCGTTTCTGGTGGAGAACGTCATCTTGCTGATCGTCATGATGGTGTTCATCCCGGTGTTCTTCTTCGTCAGCGAGTACGGGCAGATCTCCCTGGCGGAGAAGGCGACGCAGGCCAGCTTGCTCATCTTGTACTTCTTCCTCGGCTTCGTGGTGTTCGCGCAGATCGGCGGGCGGATGCTGGACCGGATCGGGGCCAAGCGGCCGGTGGTGCTCGGCTGCGTGCTGTCGGCGGTCGGGTTCGCGCTGTGGGCCGGGAAGGCCACCGACCTGCACCCCGGGGCCCAGGTGATCTACATCGTCATCGCCGGGGCGGGCATGGGTCTCATGCTCGGGCAGGCCAACACCGACGCGGTGAACCGGGCGTCCCGGTTTTCTTACGGCGAGGCCACCGGCATTACCCAGACGGTCCGCAACTACGGCGCGAGCCTCGGGTTCGCCATCTTGGGCACGATCTTGCTGACCGAGTTCCGGTCCAAGATCACCGCCTCGTTGGTCGCCAAAGGCCTGCCACCGGCGGCCGCGTCGGCCCAGGCGGCCAAAATCGCCCAGCTGCAGGGCGGAAACGGCAACGTCACCGCCATCCCGCAGTTCCTCCGCGTCGACTTCGCCGGCGCTATCCGTGAGGTCCTGTACGTGATGGCCGGGATCATGGCGGTCGCGGCCATCGTGGCGCTGCGCGGGCTCAGGCAGGGCGTCCAGGAAGAGCCGGTCACCGAGGCCAGCGCCGAGGCCGAGGAGGGGCCCGACGCCGATCTATACCCCTCCGGATCGCGGTAGGGCTTACAGGTCGAGCGGCTCGGCGTTTTCCATCCACGCCAGCGGTTCGCCGCTTTCCATCGGCTCGGGTGCCGTCGGCAGCACCTGCTCGAAGTAGTCGTGGGCCGCGGCGGTGGTGCCGACGTCGCGGCCGGCCGCCTCCGACATGTACCAGCGGTGCTCGAGGACCTCGTGGAAGATCTCCGCGGGGGGGAGCCGGTCGCGCAGGCTCTCGGGGGTCGCGGCGATGACCGGGTCGTACACCTCTTCCAGCCAGCGGTTGGCCGCCACCACCTCGGAGACCGGGCGGCCCTGCTTCTGCTCTAGCCAGGCGCGGAAACCGGCCATGTCGTTGAGCAGCCGGCGCGCCTGGTGCTCGCCGGCATCGATCCCGGTCCGCAGGAACAGCTGCCGGGAGTCGTGCCCGGATTCCGCGACCCGGGTCCGCAGCCGCAGCTTGTTTCCCTCCCCGGTGCTGATCAGCTCGACTTCGTCCGCGTCGAAGCCGAGCTCGTTGAGTCGGTGCAGGCGCTCGGCGATCCGGTACCGCTGCTCCTCGGGGCGCAGGATCTCCTCGCGGTTCAGCTCCTGCCACAGCGACTCATACCGGCGGCTGAGCTCGTCGGCGATCTCGATCGGGTCGACATCGGCCGGGAGCAGCTCGCCGGCCTGCAGGTCGAGCAGTTCGCCGCCCACCCGCTCGGTGGCCAGCTCCACGTCATAACGGCGCTGCCCGTCGGTCAGGGTCGGGTGCTGCTCGCTGGTCTCGGCGTCGACCAGGTACGCTTCCAGCTTGCCCGCGTCGTGCCGGTACAGCGTGTTGGACAGCGAGCAGTCACCCCAGAAGAACCCGGACAGGTGCAGCCGGACCAGCAATTCCACCAGTGCGTCCAGCAGCCCGTCGGTGGCCTGCAGGCCGCGGGGGTTGGAAAAAACCGCCCGGTAGGTCGTCGCGTAGCTGAGGAACCTGGTGACCAAGATGGCGTCCCCGTCGGGGTGCGGGTTGGCCTCGTCCAGGTCGACGGCGATCCCGACCACCTCGACCGCGGGAATGTTCAGCTCGGCCAGCGCCCGGAGCACCCGGTACTCGCGCCGGGCCAGCCGCTCGCTCAGCTCCTTGAGCGCGTAAAGCACGCCGTCGTCGTAGATGAAGCGGACCACGTGGCGCGAGATGCCCCGCTGGCGGATCTCGACGAGCCGCTCGTCCTGCCACTCGGCCAGCGGCTGTGACCACGGGAGGCTGAGCAATCCGGCCGCGTGGTCGGCGGGAGGTGTGAAAACGAACCGCACAGTTAGCAAGTGTCTCGTATCTCAGCGCGAGATCCAGTGTCCGTTCCGTCAAAGTCTCAATTTTCCGAACGGCACTGGTACCCGCGGTCAGCCAAGCTGGGAGGGCGCCATGTTGGCGCCGCTGATCACGACCGCGACGCGCTCGCCCGGCGCGGGCTTGTAGGCGCCGGCCAGCAGGGCCGCGATGCCGACCGAGGCGGCAGGTTCGGCGGCGACCCGCAGCGCCCGCCACAGAGCCTGCTGGGCGGCCAGGATCGAGGTGTCGTCGACGAGCACGACGTCCTCGACGTAGGACTGGGTGATGGGGAACACCAGGTCGCCGACGCGCCGCGGGGCCAGCGCGTCCGCCGCGACGCTGCCGGCTGGGGCGTCAGCCGGGCGGCCCTGGGCCCGCGCGTAGGACAGGGTGGGCGCGCCGTCCGGCTCGACCCCGATGACGCGTACGGTCCCCGCGAAATAGGAGGCGATGCCCGCGATCAGCCCGCCGCCGCCGACAGGGACCAGCACCGTGTCCAGGTCACCGGCCTGCCCGGCCAGCTCGAGGGCGAGCGTGCCCTGGCCCAGCAGGGTCTCGCGCTGGTCGAAGGCGTGCACGTCCATCGCGCCGGAACTGCTCACCCAGGCCTGGGCGGCGGCCAGCGCGTCGGCGTAACGCTCGCCGGTGACGACCAGGTCCGCGCCGAGCGCGCGGATGCGCTCCACCTTGGCCGGGGCGGACACGGTGGGGACGAAGATCTTGGCGGGTACGCCCCGCCGGTGCGCAGCGTAGGCGACGGCCACGCCGTGGTTGCCGCCCGAGGCGGCGACCACGCCCGCGGCCGGCACGTCGCGCAGCAGCAGGTTCGCGAACGCGCCGCGGGCCTTGAACGACCCGGCGCACTGCAGTTGCTCCAGCTTGAGCGTCACCGTCGGCAGGCCCGACCCAGAGACTCCAGAGACTCCAGAGACCCCGGAGACCCTGTCGAACCCGGAGACCGCGTCGAGTTCGCTGAGGTCGGCCTGGATTACCGGGGTGCGCCGGATGTAAGGCCGGATCGTCTCGTAGGTGCCTCGGATATCGTCACGGGAGATCACGTCAGCCACCATACGCCGCGTGCAGCGCGGCGTGGCGGCGGAAGCCGAGCCGGGAGAAACTAGCTGTCATGACTGAGCACACGCACGATCACGACGACGACTCGGCCTGCGCCGTGGCCCACGGAGCCGTGGAGCCGACATCCCCGGCGAGCTCGGCGCGCCCGGCCACCTCGGCCACCGGCTCGCACCCGACGCCCGGCGCCACGGGCGAGCGTACGCTGGTCGCGGTTTTCGCCTCGCCAGTGGCCGGCTACCTGCTGCGATACGGAGCGGACATGGGGTTCCGCGGCCTGCTGCTCGAGCCGGACCAAGCGCGCGCGGCCGGTGCCTCCGCCTTGGGCTTTCCCCTGCTGACGGCGGTGCCCGACGATCTCGACGACTCCGTGGATCTGGTGGTCACCGACCACCACCGGCCCGAGCTCGGCGTCATGCTCCGCGACGCGCTGGCCACCAAGGCCAGGTGGATCGGCATCATGGGCAACCCGCATCACGCCGGGCCGCACGTGGAGATGCTCACCGAACTCAGCGTCCCAGCGGAGGAGATCGCCCGCGTGCACCGGCCGATCGGCCTCAACATCGGCTCGCGGACACCGCCCGAGATCGCGATCTCCACCCTGGCCGGCCTGCTCGCCGACCGCAACGGCCGCCCGGGCGGGTTCGAGTTCTGAGCCAGCCAGGGCCTAGTCGTGGCGCGGTCCTGCAGGATCGGCCGAGCAGCCAGGATCCCAGGCAGGCCGCGCGTTCGCGGTACCCCTGGTGCCTTTCCGTGCCGGACTCCCTCGATATACGCCTGCGGCGGGCATAGCTAGCCGCCGCGCTTCGGTTAGGACTCATAGCAGGCTGCGGAGGATGTCTCCGTTTATGCTCCGCGGTCGCGCAATTGCCGGTGCAATTGCGGCGCGCTATGGTGAAAATCAGCGTGGCAGGGGCTTGAGCATGCTGAAGTCGGGTGTCGCCGGGGAGTTTTTCCGGCATCGGGGTCTTATCGCGTTCTCCGCTGGCGGCGCGATGATCGAAGCGGGCTTGCTCACGTTTCTCGCGCCCGGTGCCAGACCGCTCGCGCCGCAAGTCACGGCGCTCCCGCCGCTCGCGGCCTACCACGACCTGCGCTGGCTGTTCGCGTTCAACCAGTCGTGGCTGGGCTTCACCGGGGTGCTCGTGCGCGGTGCTGACCGTGCTGGTCTGGCTGGTGATGTCGCCGGTGGTCACGCTGATATTCGGCGTGGCCCTCGTCCCGTTTTCCTGGCCGTACCTGGCCGCGGTGCTCATCATGCTCGGCACCGCGCTGGCCCTCAGCCAGGGCGGGGTGGGGCAGGCCTGGTGGCGGCTTCCCCCGGTACGCACGGCGGCGTGGCTGCTCGTCACCTTCGCCGTCTTGTCGGCGGCCTCGGTCCTGATGACACGCCTCGACGCGCCCGCCGTCGTCGTGATGGCCGGGCTGGTCGGCGTCGTCGACGCGCGCGCGTGGTACGGCCTCACCGCCGCCGCAGTCAGGCGCTCGGTGGAAAGACCACCTCACCCCTGGCACTGGCGGCTGCGGTGATGGTCATCGTCCTAGTCGTGGGGCTGTGCCAGCTATTTCGCGAAGATCAGCCGCGACACGGGCCTGCCCTGGCTCGCGGTCGTCCCGCTCGCCGACGCGGTCACGTTGCCGGCGTGCTCCTGGCCGCAGAACGTGGTCTTCGTCGACGCCTTCCACGGCGGTCTGCTCGGCGACGCGTCCGTGCGGCAGATGGTCGAGGACTTCCTGGCCGGCGGCACCCCGAGCCGGGACAGCCCGTCGCAGCGCGGTCTGCGCCGTGCGGCCACGCTCATCGCGGCCGCGGCCGCGGCCACCGCCTGGCGGATGCCCGAACTCCGCCCGGCTTGCTTGCCCTCCGAGTAGCGGGCGGACGGGTGATCCGCTACGCTGTGGCCCGTGACGACAACAGCTAGCCAGCAGTGGTGGCGCCGCCAGGAGGCGGCGCGCTGACTCACGCTGTTGTGCACAGTCAGACCAGAAAGCGACCGCCCGGGAACGGCGGCCGCTTTTTCGTTACCGGCCGTCAGCGGGCCCGAAACTTAGGGGCCATCGTGGACTCCGAACGTACCGACCTACTGACCCGCGGCGGCGTGCGGGTCACCCGTACCGCCACGCCTTTCAATCCCGGCGAGCTCGGCCGGATTGCGGCCCTGGTCGATGAGCGCCGCGGCGGCGTGATGAGCTCGGGCATGGAGTACCCAGGCCGCTACAGCCGCTGGCACATGGCCTACGCCGACCCGTGCGCGGAGATCATCGCCACCGGCAGGCAGGTCACGGCGCGGGCCCTGAACGACCGCGGCCGGGTCTTGCTGCCAGTGCTCGGCGCGGCCCTGCGCCGGGCAGGCGCCCCAGGGGGGACTGGGGGGGCGGGCAGCCCCTCCCCAGGGGGGTACGGGGGGGCGGGCAGCCCCCCCATAAGCAGGGGGGGCCTGGGGGGGATCGCTCCCCCCGAGGAAACACAGGTCACCGTGGTCATCCCGGAGGCCGGCCAGGAGTTCACCGAGGAGGAGCGCAGCCGCAGGCCGACGGTGTTCACCGCGCTGCGAGAGGTCGCGGCGGCGTTCAGCTGCGAGGATCCGCACCTCGGCCTCTACGGGGCCTTCGGCTATGACCTGGCGTTCCAGTTCGAGCCGGTGAAGCTGCGCCTCGAGCGCCCGGCCGGGCAGCGCGACTTGGTCCTGCACCTGCCGGACGAGATCTGGGTGCTGGACCGCAAGCGCGAGGAGGCGGTCCGGTATTCCTACGAGTTCGAGGTCGCGGGCACCTCGACGGCCGGGCTTGACCGCCGGACGGCAGATACGAGCCCGGGTGGAGCGGCACGGCTCGTTCGGCCTGAGGAACTGCCTCCACAGCCGCGGCCGGGAACCTATGCGCAGGTCGTGGCGCAGGCCCGGGAGCGGTTCGCCTGCGGCGACCTGTTCGAGGTCACCCCCGGTCACGTGTTCTTCGGGCGGTGCGCGTCGCCGGCCGCGTTCTACGAATTGCTGCGGCAGCGCAATCCCGCCCCCTATGAGTTCCTGTTCAACCTGGGCGAGGGGGAGTATCTGGTCGGCGCGTCGCCCGAGATGTATGTCCGGGTCACCGGGGACCGGGTGGAGACCTGCCCGATCGCGGGCACGATCGCGCGCGGCGAGGGCCCGCTTGAGGATGCCGCGAACATCGCCACGCTGCTTGGCTCGGCCAAGGAGGAATCCGAGCTGACCATGTGCACCGACGTCGACCGCAACGACAAGTCACGGATCTGCGTCCCCGGCACGGTCCGGGTGATCGGGCGGCGGCAGATTGAGATGTACAGCCGCCTCATCCACACCGTGGACCACATCGAGGGCAAGCTCCGGCCGGGGTTCGACGCGCTCGACGCCCTGCTCACCCACATGTGGGCGGTCACCGTCACCGGCGCGCCGAAGACCTGGGCCATGCAGTTCATCGAGGATCACGAGGANNACGCTGCTGTACGACTCGGTGCCGGAAGCCGAGGAGAAGGAGACGCACATCAAGGCGCGCGCCCTGCTGGAGGCGCTCGAGGAGGCGAGCCAGATCGCCCTGGGGCTGACCCAGGCTGACCCCGTGGCGTCCGCCGACGGCACGGTGCTGGCGGCCGGCACCATCTTGACCGGCGCCGGGATCGCGGCGGGCGACGAGCGGCCGAAGGTGCTCCTGGTGGATCACCAGGACTCATTCGTGCACACGCTGGCCGACTACTTCCGGCAGCGCGGAGCCGAGGTGACGACGTTGCGGTTCGGGTTCCCGCCCGCGCTGCTTGATTCGTACGCACCGGACCTCGTCGTGCTCTCACCGGGGCCGGGAAGGCCCTCCGACTTTGACTGCGCGGGGCTGCTCGACCAGGTGTACGCGCGCGGGCTGCCGGTCTTCGGCGTCTGCCTGGGCCTGCAGGCCATGGTGGAGCACGCCGGGGGAGAGCTGTCGCTGCTGCCAGAACCCGCGCACGGCAAGCCGGGGCTGGTCCGGGTGACGGGGGACGGGGAGGCCGGCCTGCTGGCCGGGCTGCCCGCCGAGTTCGCCGCCGGGCGGTACCACAGCCTGTACGCGCCGCCCGGGGAGGTCCGCGGCGGGTTCCGGGTGACCGCCTCCCTTCGCTCGCCGCAGGGGGCGGACGTCGTGATGGCGATCGAAGACGCCCGCGCCGGACGGTGGGCGGTGCAGTTCCATCCCGAGTCGATCCTGACCGCGTCCGGGCGATCCGGCCACCAGGTCATCGGCAACGTGCTTAACCTGTGCCTGGCCAGGCAGTCGGTGCGTGTCATTCGCTGACGCTGCCGCAACGCTGTTGTTAGTGTGCTGTGACATGAGGAGCGTTGAACCCGAGGTTTTCCTGGTCGCCCGGCCCAAGGTCGACTACGACGAGATGGCCGCCTACCTGCGCGAGGTAGGCGGCGAGCGGTGGCTGGAGCGGTTCGACCGCGACCAGCTGGGCAATGACGTGCAGGACCTCGCGGAATTCGCCGGGAAGATGTGCTACCGCTCCTGGGAGCCGGGCCTCAACCCGAACGTCCGGAAAGTCCGCGACGACCAGGACGCCTACCTGCAGAACATCCTGAAGCAGCAGCACGGCTCGGTGCTCGAGCACGTCAGCTTCACCTTCGTGCTGCACAACGTATCGCGTGTTTTCACCCATGAAATAATTAGTCATCGGCCGGGGACGGCGGTCTCGCAGGAGTCGCTGCGTTACGTCCGGCTTGACGAGCTGCCGTTCTGGTTCCCCGACTGGGCGCAGGAGGACCCGGAGCTGATGAAGCGGGCGACCGCGCTGCTGGCCGAGCTCGAGCAGTTCCAGCAGTGGATGGCCGGGCATTTCGGGCTGGACGAAGACGACACCAAGATGCACGAGAAGAAG
>PMST01000167.1 GCA_003168295.1 Actinomycetota bacterium | reverse complement strand
GCGCGCCATCGGCGGGCCGGCGGCGGACGGACCAGCCGTGGTCGGGTCGGCGCCGCTGGTGCTCGCGCGGACCAAGGCCGAACTCGCCAGCGCGCGCGCCGGCCTGGACCTAAGGAACGGGCCCGTCGTCCTGGTGCCGACCATGGGCGCGCTGCACGCCGGGCACGGCACGCTGCTGCGCGCGGCCGGGGCGCTCGCCGGACCGGACGGCAGCGTCGTCGTGTCGATCTTCGTCAACCCGCTCCAGTTCGGGCCGGGTGAAGACCTCGACCGCTATCCCCGGACCCTGGACGATGACCTGGCCATGTGCGCCAGCACGGGGGTAAGCCTGGTCTTCGCGCCGTCCGCCGCCGAGATGTACCCGCACGGCCAGCCGGAGGTGACCGTCGATCCGGGTCCGGCCGGGCAGGTGTTCGAGGGCCAGTTCCGGCCGGGCTTTTTCGACGGCGTGCTGACCGTGGTACTGAAGCTGCTTCACCTGATCCGCCCGGCCATCGTGGTCTTCGGTCAGAAGGATGCGCAGCAGCTCGCGCTCGTCCGCCGCATGGTCAGCGATACGGACGCCGGCATCGACGTCGAGTCGGTGCCGACCGCCCGCGACGCCGACGGGCTCGCCACCTCGAGCCGGAACCGCTACCTTTCCGCGGCTGACCGGAAGGTAGCGCTCGCCCTGCCGCGTGCGCTAAGCGCGGGCCAGGCCCGGGCCGCCGACGGCGCCTCGGCCGTGCTCAGCGCCGCCCAGGAGATCCTGCGGTCCGAACCCGCGCTGGCCGTCGACTACGTCGCGGTGGTCGACCCGCGCACGTTCACCGCGGTGCGGCCAGATCACGGCGGGCCCGCCTTGCTGGTGGCGGCGGCCAGGGCGGGCGGCACCCGGCTGATCGACAACGTGCCCCTGGTGCTGCCGGCCGGACCCGGCGGCGGAAGGCTCAGCGACGCTGCCGCGGAAGGGCGGGCCCGTGATGCTGCTGACGATTGACATCGGGAATACCAACACGGTTCTCGGCGTATTCGACGGGGATCAGGTGATCGAGCACTGGCGGATTGCGACGGTCCCTGACCGGACCGCGGATGAGCTTGCCGTTGTGCTGCACGGCCTGCTCGCGGCGAGCAGCACGTTCACCGAAAGGGATATTGGCGGTATATCGCTGTGCTCGACCGTACCTTCGGTGCTGCACGAGATGAGAGAGATGTGCGAGCGCTATTACGGTCGCCTGGAAACGGTCATCGTGGAGCCCGGGGTAAAGACGGGCGTGCCGGTGCGGACCGATAACCCTAAGGAAGTAGGCAGTGACCGGATCATGAACTCGCTCGCGGCGGTCCACCTTTACGGCGGTCCAGCGATAGTAGTGGATTTCGGGACCTCCACAAACTTCGACGCCGTCAGCGCGCGGGGCGAGTTCGTCGGCGGCGCACTCGCGCCCGGAATCGAGATATCCGTGGACGCACTGTCACGCCGGGCCGCCCAGTTGCTTAAGGTCGAGCTGACCAGGCCGCCTCGCGTCATCGGCAAAAACACCGTGGAGTCATTGCAATCCGGCATCGTCTACGGGTTCGCCGCTCAGGTCGAGGGAATTGTCCGGCGGATGGCGCTCGAGCTATCGCCGGCCGACCCGGACGCGGTGACCGTCATCGCCACCGGCGGCCTCGCGCCACTAGTCATCGACGAAGTAAGTGTCATTGACGCTTACGAACCTTGGCTCACCCTGATCGGCTTGCGGCTCGTCTACGAAAGGAACTCGGGCCAGGCCGACACCCGGGCGCAGTAACTGGCTCCTCAGCCGATCCTGACGGCTCCGACGTAGGGATCCAGGGAGATCGGCTGGACCTGCACCGGCTGGCCGAAGTCGGGAGCATCGATCATCATCCCGTCGCCGATGTAAATCCCGACGTGACTGATGTCGGCGAAGAAGAAGACGAGATCACCCGGCTCCAGATCGGCCCGCGTTATGTGCTCCCCTGAGTTCCACAGGTCGCCGGTAAAGTGCGGGAGCGCGATGCCTTCCTGGGCGTAGGCCCACACGACCAGCCCGGAGCAATCAAATGCGGTCGGACCGGCCGCTCCCCAGACATAGGGGTCGCCTTCCCTGGTAATCGCCGCCTGCAGGGCTTCGTCTCCGACCGTATTCGCGGTCGGGATGCTGATGTTGGGGTAGTGCCCGGTCTGGGTGAACACCGCCATCGCCTGCTTCATCGCCGCGCTGTTGACCACGTCGATCTTGGCGTCGATGGCTTTCTTCTTGGTATTCATCTGAGCCTCGAGCGCGGTGACGGAGGCGACTTGCTGGTCGGCTACCTGTTTGTCGCGCAGCGCCTGGTTGACCTCGTTGCTCAGGGTATTTACCTTGTCGCCGCTTGACTGGTCGAGCTCGGAGATGGTGGAAGCCTGGTTCAGGAACTGCTGCGGGTTCCCGGTGGTAAGGGCCTGGAGCGTCGGATCGAGTCCGGAGTTCATGTAGTTCTCGGCCGCCAGCTGGGCCACCGCCTGCTCGCCGATGGTCAGCGCGGACTCGCCCCGGGCGGCGGCCTTCTCGGCGATCTGCGCGTCGGCCTGGGCGTGGGTGAGCTGCAAGCTCAGGCCGTCGTACTGCTCGCTCAGCGCGTTGATCTGGAACTCAAGCAGCTTGGCCTGCGCCACCAGGGTGGTCAGGCTCGGCTTAGGCGCCGTCGTCTGTGCCACGCTGCTTCCCCCTGGCAGCACGAGGGCCAGCGCGACCGTCGCCGCGGCGAGACCGGCAGCTCCGCTGAGTTTGCGCACAGCGATGCACGATATTGGAATCAAAGGCCGGTTGCATCCGACTCGCCAGAACTTTTACCTTCGGTTACCTCTTCCTCGCCCGCCGCCGCCGGACCGGCCCGTCGGCACAGCGGCTATGGTGGACGGCGCTATGTCTTACACGATCAGGTCCGCGCGTACTCGGGACGTGCCGGTGATCCGGAAGCTGATCGACTCGAATGTCGAGTCCGGACGTTTGCTGAGTAAGGCCACCGTCACGCTCTACGAGGACATCCAGGAGTTCTGCGTGGCGGAACTGGATGCTGACTCTGCGCTGGCGGGCTGTGGCGCATTGCATGTGATGTGGGAGGATCTCGCCGAGATCAGGACGGTCGCGGTCCGCGAGGACTGCCGGGGCCTGGGTATCGGTCACGGGATCGTCGATACCCTGCTCCAGCGCGCGTCGGCACTGGGCGTGGATCGCGTGTTCGTCTTGACTTTTGCGGTGGACTTCTTCGGCAGGCACGGATTCGCCGAGATCAACGGCACTCCCGTGGCTGCCGAGGTGTACCAGGAACTTTTGCGCTCCTATGACGAGGGGGTAGCAGAGTTTCTCGACCTGGGGTGGGTAAAACCCAACACGCTCGGCAACACTCGCATGCTGTTGCGTCTCTTACCGGAACGGAAATGATCATCGGCGTTGCGCGGCAGGCGATACTTCTCCGGCGGGAGCATCGCCCGCTGCGGGCGGCAGAGAGGAACCGGCTATGTGGTCCGATCTCGCGGCGCTGACTCCGCCGCTGGTAGTTTGCGTCGCCTTCCTCATCGGCCTGGCGGTGTTCCTGCGGCGGGAGATGTCCCCGAAGCGTCGCGCGGAGAGGGCGGCCAAGCGCCGTTCGTCCGGACCCCGGTCTTGAAATATCAGGTAACGACGGGTTTATCCGAACTGACAGAACTGCTCAACTGGCTAAACAGCTTGGCCCTGTAGTTCCAGTATCGCACCTGGCACATGATCTATGTCTCGCACTCGATGCTAACGGTGCCATCAATGCCTGATTACGCTGCGTGACCGTGATCGGGATGTCACGGATGACGCAACCCAGCGGAAAACAACCAATCACTTGTCGTGGAATTGTCAAGGCCATGGGCTTGGTATACATTTAGCATCTGAAATAGGTTGCTCCGTCAGAAGGGCTGTTTCCATGGCACAGAAGGTGCAGGTGCTTCTCGTTGACGATCTCGACGGTAGCGAAGCTACCGAGACCGTCGCGTTTGGACTCGATGGTGCCGCGTATGAGATCGATCTGAGTACCGGCAACGCAGGCAAGCTCCGTAAAGAGCTTGCCCACTATGTGGAGCATGCGCGCAAAGCGAACGCTCCGGCTAGGCGCCGCCGGGCGCGTACTGGTCCCGGGCGCGAGCGCAGTGCCCAAATCAGGCAGTGGGCGAAGCAGCGCGGATACAAAGTCAATGAGCGCGGCCGTATTCCCCAGAACATCGTTGCGGAGTACGAAGCCGCGCACTAGTACGTACGCATACCCACGCACCTACAGCTCGCCAGTTCTTGAGCGTGCGCCGGGTGCTTCGCCTTGTGGCGAGCGACTCCTCAGCATCGATGTCCACACGATCGGTCCCGACCCGCGTAATCCGCGCGATCGGCTCGCGGCGGGACCGGCCAGATCGCACCGTTGGNNCCGGGCCGGCCAGATCGCACCGTTGGCCCGGTTGGGCGGCTACCGCCGTCCAGGGGCCAACGGTGCGTTTGCGTCTGCGGGGGGATTCGGGGGATTCGGGGGCCAGCGGACGGGCGTTCGCTTCCGGCGTACCTTGCCCCGTACCGGGAACAGGGGCCTGATCCGGAGGGTTGGATGGGGTGAACGACCTGTGTGCAGGGAACGTCTTGACCAGACGTGACGCATACTCGGATTAAGAGCACAACCGTGGGCACTCGGCTAAAACCGTGGGCACGCGACTACTATGCGGAGTAGGCAAGGTAAGGGCCCGCCCCCGTGCTGTGAGGAGAGCGACGAGATGTTCGAGAGGTTTACCGACAGAGCGCGGCGGGTTGTTGTCCTGGCGCAAGAAGAAGCCAGGATGCTCAATCACAACTACATCGGCACCGAGCACATCCTGCTCGGCCTCATTCACGAGGGCGAGGGTGTCGCGGCCAAGGCGCTTGAATCGCTCGGGATCAGCCTGGACGCCGTGCGGCAGCAGGTCGAGGAGATCATCGGCCAGGGCCAGCAGGCGCCGTCCGGGCATATCCCGTTCACGCCGCGGGCCAAGAAGGTGCTCGAGCTTTCGCTGCGTGAGGCACTGCAACTCGGCCACAACTACATCGGCACCGAGCACATCCTGCTCGGCCTCATCCGTGAGGGCGACGGCGTGGCCGCCCAGGTGCTGGTGAAGCTGGGTGCCGACTTGAACCGGGTGCGCCAGCAGGTGATCCAGCTGCTGCACGGGTACCAGGGCAAGGAGCCCGCTTCGGCCGGGACGGCCGCGGAATCGGCGCCGTCGACCTCCCTCGTGCTTGACCAGTTCGGCCGGAACCTCACCCAGGGCGCGCGCGAGGGCAAGCTCGATCCGGTGATCGGCCGGGAGAAGGAAATCGAGCGCGTCATGCAGGTGCTGTCGCGCCGGACCAAGAACAACCCTGTCCTGGTGGGCGCGCCCGGCGTCGGCAAGACGGCGGTCGTCGAAGGCCTGGCGCAGAAGATCGTCAAGGGCGAGGTGCCCGAGACCATCAAGGACAAGCAGCTGTACACGCTGGACCTCGGGGCCCTGGTGGCCGGGTCCCGCTACCGCGGTGACTTCGAAGAGCGGCTCAAGAAGGTGCTCAAGGAGATCCGCACCCGGGGTGACATCATCCTGTTCATCGACGAGATCCATACCCTCGTCGGGGCCGGAGCCGCCGAGGGCGCGATCGACGCGGCCTCCATCCTCAAGCCGATGCTGGCCCGCGGCGAGCTGCAGACCATCGGCGCCACCACGCTCGATGAGTACCGCAAGTACCTGGAGAAGGACGCCGCGCTCGAGCGCAGGTTCCAGCCCATCCAGGTGGCCGAGCCGACGATCTCGCACACGATCGAGANNTCGAGATCCTCAAGGGCCTGCGGGACCGGTACGAGGCTCACCACCGCGTGTCCATCACGGACGGCGCGCTGGTCGCCGCGGCCCAGCTGGCCGACCGCTACATCAGCGACCGCTTCCTGCCGGACAAGGCCATCGACCTGATCGACGAGGCCGGCTCCCGGATGCGGATCCGCCGCATGACCGCGCCGCCGGACCTGCGCGAGTACGACGAGAAGATCGCCCAGGTGCGCCGGGAGAAGGAATCGGCCATCGACTCGCAGGACTTCGAAAAAGCAGCAGCGTTGCGGGACAACGAGAAGCAGCTGCTGGCCAAGAAGGCGACCCGGGAGAAGGAATGGAAGGCCGGCGACATGGATGTCGTCGCCGAGGTGAACGAGGAGCTCATCGCCGAGGTGCTCGCCACCGCCACCGGCATTCCGGTCTTCAAGCTCACCGAGGAAGAGTCGCAGCGGCTGCTGCGCATGGAGGACGAGCTGCACCGGCGGGTGATCGGCCAGAACGAGGCGATCAAGTCGCTGTCGCAGGCGATCCGGCGTACCCGTGCGGGGCTCAAGGACCCGAAGCGTCCCGGCGGGTCGTTCATCTTCGCCGGGCCGTCCGGTGTCGGCAAGACCGAGCTCTCCAAGACGCTCGCCGAGTTCCTGTTCGGCGA
>PMST01000336.1 GCA_003168295.1 Actinomycetota bacterium | reverse complement strand
GCCAGCGCCGCCGGGTCCTCGACCGGCCCGTGGTAGTCGGCGATCACGCCGCCGTCCGGGCTCAGCGGGACGTCGCGCAGCGAAGCCGGGTCGACCCGGCGCATGGTGGCGTGCAGCCCGAAGGACAGCAGCTCGAGCGGGATCGGGGCGTGCAGGGCCGGGACCGGCTTGGAGGAGTCGGCGATAACGACGAACCGGTCCGCGGCCCCGGCCACGATCTTCTCCCGGGTGTGCGCGCCGCCGCCCCCCTTGACCAGCCAGCCGTCCGGGGCGATCTGGTCGGCGCCGTCGATGGTGATGTCGAACCGGTCGATGCTCGTGACGTCCTCGATCCTCAGGCCCAGTTCGCGCGCGACCTGCTCGGTGCGCGGCGACGTGGCGGCGCAGACGATGTCGAGGGCTCGCTTGGCCAGGGCCGGGAGCAGGTACGCCACGGTCGAGCCGGTGCCAAGCCCGACGGTCATGCCGTTCTCGACCAGCTCCGCGGCCGCTTCCGCGGCGACCTGCTTTTCTCGCTCAATGCTCATGACCGTGTGCCTCCAGGTGGTGATCGTTGCTGGGCACCACCGTACGGTCAGCCATCACCGGGGACGCCACGGCCTGCCCCCCGCTCGCCGCTTTAGCATGGGGATCAAGACGCCTGCCCTGGGCAGTCACCGATCGAGGCCAGGTACTGATCACGATGAAACCGATGTTCAACGGTCTGCTGTTCTTCCCCATCACGCCGTTCCTCGGCAACGGCGAGGTCGATCTGGCCGAACTGGCCGCACACATCGAGCGCGGCATCGACGCGGGCGCGGGCGGGGTGTTCGTCGCCTGCGGCACCGGCGAGTTCAGCGCGCTCGAGCCGGACGAGTACGCCGAGGTGGTGCGCGCCGCCGCGGAGACCATCGCGGGCCGCGTTCCCGTCTTCGCCGGAGCGGGCGGCCCGGTGCGAACCGCCAGGCGGTTTACTGACCTCGCCGCGGAGGCGGGCGCCGACGGGGTGCTGCTGCTGCCGCCGTACCTGACAGAGGCTACGGGCCGCGGCCTTGAGGCCTACGTGCGCGCGGCGACGCGGGAGGACCTGCCGGCCATCGTCTACAACCGGGCGAACGCCCGCTTCGACGAGTCGAGTGCGGTCACGGTCGCCGCGCTGCCGCAGGTGGTTGGCTTCAAGGACGGTGCAGGCGACCTGGACATGATGAGCCGGATCGTGCGTGCGGTGCGGGACGAGGCGGGCAACGACCCGTTCCTGTTCTTCAACGGCCTGCCAACAGCAGAGGTGACGCAGCGCGCCTACCGCGCCATCGGCGTCCCGCTTTATTCCTCAGCGGCCTTCGCGTTCGCGCCCCGCGTCGCGCTCGCCTACTACGATGCGCTTGAGCAGGATGACGTCACGACGATCGCCGCGCTTGAGCGGGCGTTCTACCATCCACTCGTCCGCCTGCGGGAGCGGGGCGCCGGATACGCGGTCTCGCTCATCAAGGCAGGGGTCGAGCTGGCGGGCTTTTCCGCGGGCAGCGTCCGCCCGCCGCTGACCGGGGTGCTGCCCGAGCACAGGCAGGAACTGGCACGCATCCTCGCCGCTGGCCTCGCGGCGCTCCCTGACACCGACACCACCTCGCGGCCGCAGGAGGCCATCCGATGACGACTGGGAGCATCCGTATCACTAACGTGGCGATCACGCCTGTCGCGTTCGCCGACCCGCCGCTGCTTAACTCTGTCGGCGTCCACGAACCGTTCGCGCTGCGCGCCATCATCGAGATGCACACCGACGCGGGCCTCACCGGCCTCGGCGAGACGTACGCCGACGAGAAGCACCTGGCGGCGCTGCGGGCCGCCGCCACCGCTATCGAGGGCGTCGACGTCTATCACACCGAGGAGATCTACTCTCGCGTCCGGGCCCTCGCGGCGCCGGAGACGACCATCGCATCCGGCCTCATCGGCCAGAGCGCGCCGGCCGACCGCGTGTTCTCCCCCTTCGAGGTGGCCTGCCTGGACATCCAGGGAAAGGTCTCCGGGCGTCCGGTCGCCGACCTGCTCGGCGGCGCAGTCAGGACGCAGGTACCGTTCTCTGCCTACCTCTTCTATAAGTGGGCCGCGCATCCGGGTTCGCCGGTTGCCGACGACTGGGGTCCCGCGCTCGATCCGGACGGGATCGTCGCCCAGGCCAAGCGGATGGTCGACGGCTACGGATTTACGGCGCTCAAGCTCAAGGGCGGCGTCTTCCCGCCGGCGCAGGAGATCGAGGCGGTCCGGGCGCTGCGCGACGCGTTCCCCGACCACCCGCTGCGACTCGACCCGAACGCCGCATGGACCCCGGCAACGTCACTCGACGTCGCCCGCGAGCTGGCCGGCGTGCTTGAGTACCTGGAGGACCCGACGCCGGACATCGACGGCATGGCGCGCGTGGCGAGGGACGCCCCGATGCCGCTCGCCACCAACATGTGCGTCGTGGCCTTTACCCATCTGCCGCCCGCCATCAGGGAAAACGCTGTCCAGGTGATCCTCTCGGATCACCACTACTGGGGTGGCTTGCGCCGGTCGAAGCTCCTGGCCGGTATCTGCGAGACGTTCGGCCTGGGCCTGTCCATGCACTCCAACTCGCACCTGGGCATCAGCCTCGCCGCGATGGTCCAGCTGGCCGCCGCCGTGCCCAACCTCACCTACGCCTGCGACACCCACTGGCCTTGGAAGACCGAGGACGTCGTAGCCGGTTCGCCGTTCACCTTCAGCGGTGGCGCTCTCACCGTCCCTGGCGGGCCGGGTCTCGGCGTCGAACTCGACCGTGATGCCCTGGCCCGCCTGCATGAGCAGTACCTGACTTGCGGCCTGCGCAACCGCGACGACACCGGCTACATGCGCCGCGTCGTCCCCGGCTACGAGCGTATGCAGCCTCGCTGGTAGCGGGCTTACCAGGCCGGCATGAGGACAAGACATGCGCGCAGCGGGAGTACGCCTGGTCAAGGGGACGGTCGAGTCTCTCCCGCTACCAGGGCCACGAGAATTGCAAGTGGTCTCCGGTAGCTAGAAGCTTCATGAGCGCCGGTATGGCCTGGTCAGGCAGCAACTATCCGTGTTGATTCCGCGTTATACCGCTATGTGACGAAGGTCTTGTTCCGGCATAGCGGCCCAGCACGCCGGCCAGCCATCGCAAGCGCGATCGGGTGACCGTGAGAATGCGGGGCCGCACGGCGATAGCCGTGGCTGCGGTGGCGCTGGTGACCGCCTGCAGCACGACGGTTACGCCGGCTGGATCACACAGCACATCGCTGATAGCGGCCGCGATCACGCCAGATCGGGACCCGGTCATCATCAACGGCGCTCACCCCGGTCCCGTCTTCGGTGGCATCGGCGCGATCAGCGGCGGCGGCGGTAACTCCCGGCTGCTCATCGACTATCCGCCGGGTGAGCGCGCGCAGATCCTCGACTACCTGTTCTCACCGCGCTTCGGGGCCTCGCTGCAGCTGCTGAAGCTGGAGATCGGCGGAGGCGGTTTCTCCTCCGATGGCTCGGAGCCCTCCGTCGAGGCCGCCGCGGGCCGGCTGGATTGCGGTGCCGGCTATGAGTTCTGGCTGGCCCGCCAGGCCCTGGCGCGTAATCCGGCGATCAAGCTGTATGGCCTGCAATGGTCGGCTCCGGCCTGGGTCCGCGACGGTCGGGGCGGCCTGTGGAGCCGCGCGGACGTGGGCTACGTCGTGGCCTGGGTCCGGTGTGCCAGGCAAAACGGCCTGACCATCAGCTACGTCGGCGGCTGGAACGAGCATTTCCAGGGCACCCCGGCCGAACGGGCCTGGTTCGTGAACCTGCGCACGGCGCTTGACGCCGCCGGGTTCGCCGGCACTGCGATCGTCGCCGCCGATGACACCCCGCAAACTGCGGAAGGGCGCCGGCAGATGGGATACGCTCCGCTGCTCGCCTGGCAGACCGTCGCCGGTGACATGGTTACCGATCCGTCCTTCGGCCGGGCGGTCAGTGTCCTGGGCGTGCACGACACCTGCGGGCTGCCCACGACCGGGTACCGCTGCGTGGTGGCCGCTCAGGCTCGGGCCCTAGCGGCCGGCCTGGGCAAGCCGCTGTGGGAATCCGAGCTCGGGGCCACCCCGGCCACCGGAACCAACCCCGCACTTCCGGGGCCGGGCGGCCTGGCCCGCGCGCTCAACGACGCTTACATCCAGGCCGGGATCACCGGCATCCTGGTGTGGCCGCTGATCGACGCGATCCCGCCGGATCTCCCGCACGAGAACCGGGGCCTGGTCTTGGCCGACTCCCCCTGGGACGGCTACTACGACGTCACGCCCCTGACCTGGGTGATCGCCCAGACCACTCAGTTCACCGCTGCCGGCTGGCGGCACGCGGCCGGGGCCAACGGCGACCTGCCTGCCGGCGGCACGTACGACACTTACCTGGCGCCCGGCCGTTCCGCCTGGTCCATGGTGGCGCAGACCTCCGTAGCCACCGCGGCGCAGCAGGTCACCATCCACGTCACAGGCGGCCTGCCGGCCCGGGTGGTCCATGTCTGGAGTACCAACCTGCGCGGGCCCGGCCAGTTCATCCAGCGCGGCGACATCATCCCTCACGACGGTGCCTTCGCCGCGCTGCTGCAACCGGGATACATATATACGTTCACCACGACCACCGGGCAGTCTCGGGCGGACGGCCACGCACCCGCGGTCCCGGCCGCCGGGCCGATGCCGGTGCCGTACACCGCTACCCCCGACAGCGCCGGCCTGGCGAACATGCTCGCCCCGATAGAAGGGTCGTTCGCTTACGTGCACGGCGTGCTGACCCAGACGACGGCGGGGGAGCCGGTGGAATGGCAGTACCCCGGCCGGTCACCCGCCCCGTACGCGATCGTCGGCCAGAACACCTGGCGCGACTACACCGTCTCGGCCCGCGTTATCCTCCCGGCGTCCGGAACGGCGTTCCCGGCGCCCGGTGCCACGCTCATCGCACGGTTCAGCGGGTTCGGTGGGACCACCTTCAGCCAGTTCCGGGGCTACGAGCTGATGATCCGCAGCAACGGCGCCTGGCAGATCGTGGCCAGCGGCCCGGCCGCCGTGACGCTCGCATCGGGGCGGGTCACCGCCGCCCGCGCCTACACCCTGAGCCTCACCACCCGTGGCACCAGCATCTCAGCGCAGGTCGACGGCGTCCTCGTGGCCGCCGTGACCAATCGCATGTACCGGTACGGACCTGCCGGGCTGGGGAGCCTTGGCTACTATCCGGTGCTCTATCCCAGCTTCACCGTCCGCTAATCCATAGCGGGGCCAGCGGGGGATGGCCGGCCGGGGCAGCGGGTTACCCTGTTCTTAAAGCTTCCTCCGAGGGAGGGGCCGTGATAACAGGGCCTGGAGACGAGAAGGCAGCGGCGGCGGGCCACGGCCGCCGGCGGGTGTCGCGCGCGGACCGCGATCAGGCGGTCGACGTGCTCGAGGCCGCGTTCGTTCAGGGGCGGCTGACTAAGGACGAGTTCGACGCGCGCATCGGCCTGACGTTCACGGCACGTACCTGCACGGAACTGGCCGCGGTCACCGCCGACATCCCTGCGCGGCTGGCCGGGGCCCAGCCGCCGGGCAGGCCGTCCCGGCCGCAGACGAGCAACGCGGTCAGGTGGGGCGCGGCCGGCTTCATTACGCCAGCTGTAGTCGCCGCTTCTTTTGTGGTCGCGTCTGTGCGCGGTGCCGGTGAATATGAAGTCGTCGGCTTCGTGATCGCGTTCGCCTATTTCATGTTCTGGCTGTCCATCGGGACCAATATGCTCTGGGAATGGCACTGCATGTCGGTGCCGACGGCGGGAATGTGCGTTCGATGCGCGCACACCGCCGCGTCCCACCGCACGCCCATGGCCTGCTCCGTCCGGCTTGACCCGCTGAACGTGCGGAGACGCTGCCCGTGCGCGGGCTATGTTCCGCCGGGGACATCACCGCAGGCCGCCGACCTGGACCTGCTGTTGGCCGGCTCTGCCTAGCGGCGCACCTAAGCTGCCCGCGCAGCGGTCATTTCCTGGCCTGCGACCAGGTGCGCGATCAGGCTCCGCTGCCGTGTCCGGACGCGGCTCATGGTGACGCAGATCGCGGCCGGCCTCAGCTGAGTGCTCCCGCAGGCATCTCCGGTCACGCCGCGGTCGGCTGCGGCGACGGCCGCGGCGAGGCCGGCCTCGAGAGCGGATAGCTGCGCAACCGCGCAGAGCACAAGGTCCGGACCCTGGTCCGGGCCTGCTTCCACGAACGCTCGCAGGGTGCCGGCCAGCCCGTACGCCGCGTCCCGCAGTCCCTGCGGGAAGGCGTGCGGCATGTCGCGCCAGGAATTCCTGGCCTGGCACTGCCGCCGCCACATGGTCGCGAACTCCTCAAGCTGCCCGCAAGCCGTACTCAAGTCGCCGGCCAGCAGGCCCAGATCCTGCCGCGCGGCCGATAGCCGGTCATCGCGATCGCCCATGGATTCTTCCACCCACTTCCATACCTACCTTGACTGCCTTGTAGGTGGTCACGCCCGCGTAGCCGAGCGGGCCGCGTCGAAGAGGGCGATGCTGTCAGGGACGTTAATGGGGTGCATTGGAACGTGCCCGCGGCCAGGTGACGGAATTGGCCTGTCCTCGATTGCCAGTGGTTGCCGGAATTCGCCTGCGACCGGGGCCGTCATGCCTTCTCCAGATGATGCCTAGGCCTCCACCGTACGCCTGATGCCCAGCTGCGCAACAGAGGCCATGGTCATCATGACCTGGTTACATAGCGGTTTAATAGCTCATAAAGCGGCCGAGAGCAGGAGAATTTCCCACGGCATTTCGAACGAAATTTCTGGCCGCTGGCACAGGTGGCTACCGGACTGCCGTCACAGGTTCTTCGCCATTGCGCAGTTTGCCCCCGCAGCCAGTTGAGAATCAATCGTCGGCCGTTATCGCCTGCTCGCCGCGCCAGCCGGGGCCTGGTCATCGCCTGCGGCGATCAGGCCCCGCAACCTGTGGTATTCCGCAGCGTCGATATCACCGCGGGCTAGCCGCTCGTCCAGTATCCCGCGCGCGTCCGTTCCGCTGCGGTGCCCGTAGCCGCCCTGCCCGCCGTGGCGCGGCCGGTGCTGCCTGGTCATCAGGGTGTACCCGATCCAGATCAGCACACCCAAAAACGCGAGTATCCCGACCCACATGAGGACAACTGCCCACACAGGCCAGCCGCCGCGGCGATCGGCATCACTGTCGTCGCCGCGGCAGGCCTCGTGGCCGGAGCGGCCGTCACCGGCTGCGCGACCACATCCAAGCCCCCCGCGGCGGCTACGCCCGCTGGCTCCACGTACGCGTACTACCAGACGATGATGGGCCGCCTGGACAGCGGCGGCTCGATGATGGGCGGCAAATCGTACGGCTGGATGATGGGTGCCACTGGCTGCCAGTGGATGATGGGCGGCGTCGCCGCCCCGGCCTGGATGCGGGGCAGCGCGCTGCCGGGCTTCATGATGGGCACCAGCAGCGATCCGGGGAAGATCATGGGTGCGCTGTTCGCGAACGCCCCCGGTTCCCGGATCAGCGCAGCGCAGGCTGCTCGGCTCGGCAGCCAGAGTCCGGCCGGCGCCACGGTTGACCGTGCCGCGAACCGGATCACCTTCACCGGCGCCACCGTCAGGCTCACCGTCCTGGCCAGCCCGGCTGGCGGTCCCGATGAGACCTTCCGCATCGCCGGCATGACCAACCCGGCGATCACCGTCAAGGCTGGCACCCGGGTCAGCCTCCAAGTCATCAACGCCGACCCAGACACCGCGCAGGGCCTGGTCATCGCCGCCGGTCAGGCTAGGTCATCGTCGATGCCAATGGTGACCGCACGCCTCGCGTTCCCCGGTGCGGCGGTGTGGTTCCTCGGCAACCCCACGTCCGCGGGTATGCACTCCGCAACCCTCAGCGTCACCGCCACGCCAGGAACCTACCGGTACCTGTGTCCAGTCCCCGGGCACGCACAGGAAGGAATGACCGGCATGTTCACCGTCAGCGGCACCTTGAGCTGAATGAAAATTCCGCGGTCTCACCGTCCATGGCAGCGGATGGCCACCGCGATGCGGCTTACGTCGCCAGGCCATTTCTGCGGAGCCAGTCCACGCACTGGTGGACAGCTTCCCGCAGGAGCTCCGGTTGATCCGCGTAGTAGTGATTCGCTCCCTTGATGAGCATGTAGTCCTTGACCGCGGCCGGGGACGCCTCGAACACGCTGGACACGTGCGAGCGCGGGACGGCATCGTCGGCGGAGTTCTCGATGGCGAGCAAGGGCACGTGCACGCCGGTGATGTTCCGGTCGGCCCGTGCATTGGTGTCGTCGATTGACCACTGGGATAGCCATGCGCGCAGGGTGGAGTAGCGGGCGATGCCCGCGGGGCTCAGATTCGCCTCGTGCGGACGGCCCAGGAAGCACCATCCGGTCGGCCGGTCGCTGGGTTCGATGGTGCCGTCGAGGAAACGAGGGTCGGCCAGGGTGCGGTGGGTGAGCAGGCCGCGCTCGGCCGCTGGCCCCTCCTTCGCCCGGATCTGCTCCAGCAGCGCCCGGACGTAGCCGGTCCGCCGCCGCACCCGGGCCAGCTGCGCGGCCCGGAACACCGAGAGGTACTCCGGGAGGTAGGGAGGCTGGTTGGGATTGCGCGGATCGTAGAGATCGAGCTCGACGTCGCGGACGTCGGGGTTGTTTTCGTCCAGCACGGACGGATCGATGAACTCGCTCAGCACGACGGCCCGCGACAGGTGCGCGGCATGGTAGATCACGGCATCGGCCGGAGGCAGTCCGGACAGGTCGACCGGGTCGCCCGCGGGGGTGCGGGTCACCGCCGGTGACTCCGCGAGGCTCTGGTAAAAGACCGACAGGGAGCCGCCGCCGGACCAGCCCGCGAGCACGACCGCGTCGTAACCCCAGGTCTCGCGCGCATGCCGGACGTAGGCGCCTAGGTCGAGAGCCACCATCTCCATGATCAACGGGGTGTCGTTGCGCGCGTAACGGCTGCCAGCGCACAAGACGTCGACGCCGGCGGCTGCCATCGCCCGGGGAACGGGGAGCAGCTGGAGCGTCGACGCCGGGTGCATGTAGATCAGCAGGGTGCCCGACGCCCGCCCGGGCGACCGGAACCGGACGCCTTCCAGGTTGACCGTGCCCTGCCGCCCGGCGTACCCGTATACCTCGCGCAGCGCGGACGTGGCCTGGTAGGCGAGATGGACCCACTCGGTCTCGATCTCGACGGCGCCGCCCGAGGTCATCGCTGGTCCTGTCCACCGAACCGGCGGACGAAGCCCTGCCAGTGGTCCTGATAGTCGCGCTGGAACTCAGGCGCCGCCAGCGCCGCGTCGGTGACCTGCAGCGGGTGCCTCGACTCGATCATGAACACCAGCGAGTCCTCGATCTTTCGCGGCGGCAGTTCCGCCGACCGGGCCAGCTCGAAGGTCTCGAGGTCGGGTCCGTGGGCCGCCCAGTTGTTGTGCAGGCTGGCCCCGCCGGGCCGGAACCCGGCCGCCGCCTTGCCGTCGTGTTTGCCGGTGATGATGCCGAGATATTCGGCCACGCAGTTCCGGTGGAACCCGGGCGGCCGGAAGGTGTCCTCCGCGACCGCCCACCGGGGCGGCAGGACCATGAAGTCAGCGTTGCCGCCCAGTACCGGATCGGACGGCGAGGACAGCGCGCAGAAGATCGACGGGTCCGGATGATCCACGGTGGCGGTGCCCAGCGCGACGAAATCGAACATGTTGAACTTGGCGGGCACGTGATTCCCCCGCCAGGCGACGACATCGAGCGGGGAATGCCCCAGGCTGGCTTCCCAGAACGCCCCGCAGAACTTCTGCACCAGGGTGCACGGTTTGTCCTCAATCTCGTACCACGCGTCGGGGACGTGGAAGTCGACCGCGTTGGCCAGCCCGTTGGAGCCGATGAGGCCGAGCTCGGGCAGGCGGAACGGAAGGCCGTAGTTCTCGCAGACGAAGCCGCGGCTAGGCCCGTCGGGCAGCTCGACCCGGAACTTGACTCCGCGGGGGATCAAGGCCAGTTCACCCGGCCCGACCCGGAGCCGTCCCAGCTCGGTGGCCACGAGCAGCGGACCGGTATCTGGCAGGATCAGCAGCTCGCCGTCGGCGTCGAGAAAGAACCGGTCGGTCATCGGCACCGTGGCCCGGTAGACGTGCAGGGCGGTTCCCGATTGCGCCGCCGGCGAGCCGTTGCCGCAGATGGTGAGCATGCCGTCGAAGAAATCTTGCTGGCCGTCGGGCATCTCGAAGGGATCCCAGCGCATCTGGTTCGGGTTCGGCTGGGAGAACGGGGGCGTGGCGAACGTCTTGGTCTCGACCGGCCGGTACCGCCCGTGCACGACCGACGGCATCGCCCGGAAGACATAGGTGCGCCGGTTCAGGCTCCGCGGGGCGGTGAAGGTGGTCCCGGAGATAAGCTCGCTGACCAGCCCCAGAGCCGGTCGCTGCGGGCTGTTACGGCCATGCGGCAGGGCGCCCGGCTCGGCCTCGCTGGCCAGCTCGTTGCCGAACCCGATCTGGTACGTCAGCCCGCTGTCGTCTGTCATGTCGCGCTCCTCCGTTGGTAGCCGTGTTGCGCCGCTCAGGGAAGCTGGGCGGGCGTGCCAGGTCAATCCTCGCCGGTGTCGTGGTCGGGATGATCGGCTGCGCCGAGCTTCCAGTAGCCGCCCAGGCCGACGGGTGATGCTGGTCTGAGGCGTGATCCGGGCCATCACGGATCACTGGGCCGGGGGAGAGGAGCTGGCGCGTTCGGCGCCGGCCCGCCCAGGCGATCGCGGCGGGCCCGGCGGGCCTGGCGGGCGGGGATCGTCGCCGCGGCATCGGCGTCACTGATGAGAAGGGCAAAGGGCACGCCGGCCAGGCAGAACGCGGCGGCGGCGAGGAACGCGGCCCGGTAGGCGTCCAGGTTGGCGACGAGGTGACCGGAGACGTGGTGAGTTGCCCCGACCAGGCCGATGGTCGTGGTGAGCAGCGCCACGCCGGTCGCGGCACCCAGCTGCCGTCCAGCGTTGAACATTGTCGAGGCCCGGCCTGTCGCCTCCGATGAGATCGTGGCGAACGAGGCGGTCTGCGTGGTCAGCATTACCTGGGCCATCCCGAACCCCATGGCGAACATCAGCAGCCTGGCCCACCACAGGCTGGAGTGCGCGCTCAGGAGCGCCATCAGGCCGATCGCCGTGGCGATGCCGATCAGGCCGCCGGCCATGTGCCGCCGGGGACCGAACCGCGGGTAGAGCACCCGGCTGGCCAGCTGGGAACCGACGGCGACCCCGACGGCCTCGGGGAAGATGCTGAGCCCGGCGGCCAGGGCGCCCAGGCCGCGGCCGTCCTGCAGATAGAGCGACATGACGAACAGGGTGCCGATAAAACCGGAGGTCATCAGGATGTTGGCTGCGGTCCCTGACCGGAAGAGGCGGTCACCGAGCAGGCGTACCGCCACGATCGGCTCGGCGGCACGATATTCGACTAGCACCGTGAGCGCGAGCAGGATCGCGCCGGCCACGATGCCGGACACGATGACGGGGGAAGCCCAGCCGGCGTTGGGGCCTTCGGACACGCCGTACATCAGCAGCCCCAGGCCGGCGCCGGACAGCAGGAAGCCGGCCAGGTCGAAGCGGCCGGGCCTGTGCTCGGCGCGGTGGCGGAGGAAAACAGCGCCGAACGTGACGGCCGCGACGCCGATGGGGATGTTCACCCAGAACACCCACCGCCACGACAGCTCGCTGACCAGCAGGCCGCCCAGGACGGGACCTGAGGCGGGACCCAGAGTAGTCGGTACGACGAGCACCGCCGAGGCGCGCAGGCGCTCGCCGGGCGGAAAGGCGCGGAACAGCATGGCCATCCCGACCGGTGTCATCATGCCGCCCCCGACGCCCTGCAGGGCCCGGAACGCGACCAGCTCGCCCAGGCCGGTGGCCGCGCCGCACAGGGCAGAGGCGACGGTGAAGATGACCGTGGCGGTCAGCAGGATGCGCTTGCCACCGAAGCGGTCTGCGAGCCATCCCGAGACGGGCATGAACAGAGCCAGGCTGACCAGGTAGGCGACGGAGATGCCGTCAACCGCGGTCGGGGCCACCGCGAAGGCCCGGCCGATGGTGGGGAGGGCGACGTTCACGATGGTGGTGTCCAGGGCACTCATGAACACCGCGGCCGTGAAGACGACGCCGACGGTCGTCTTCTCGCTGATGCGCGCCCGCACCCTGCTCCCTCCGTCACTCGAATCCGTGAACCCGTGAACCCGTGAGGATACCTATAGTGAGGATGCTCACAATATACTATGGCTGGTAACCGTCCAAAGGATGCGCACGTGAGACCTAAAACCGGCATCGATGCTGTTGATGCCATCATTTATGCCGCGCACCGGGTCCGTACCGCCGCTGACGCCGCCCTCCGCGAGCATGGCCTGTCGCTATCGGGCCTGAAGCTCCTCAAGGCCCTAGGGGATGGTGACTGCTCCATGCGCGAGATCAGCCAGGCCCTGCATGTATCGCCCCGCACGATCACCGACATGATCGACGGCCTGGAAGCGCGCGGCCTGGTCGCGCGTTGCCCGCATCCCTCCGACCGCAGGGTCACCCTGCTGCACCTCACTGAGGCCGGCGCCGGTGAACTGGCCCGCGCCAGCACCGCCGCCGAGCGCGTCGCCGCGGCGGCCGTCGGCGCCCTTGACCAAGACGAGCAGCAGGTCCTGCGCAGCCTCCTGGAACGAATCTGCGTCGCGGAAAGCGAGCCGGCCCCGGTGGGCTGAATTGTCCTGGCCTTGCCGCGGAGGTGGAGTTACGCAGCTGAGCACCGGGCGAGGCCTTCAGCGGGCGTCCTCTTGCGCCCCTTCATCGAGGAAGCCGGCGATGACCGCCCCCAGCTCCGGCCGGGCGACCACGCTCATGTGATTGCCGGGGACCCGGACCGCCTGCCCGCGCGGCAGGGCAGCGGCCAGCGCCTCGGCCGAGCCGTTGTCGTCGTCTTCAGCGCCGGCCACAACGAGCACGGGCATGCCGATCATCGCCAGTGCCTCGGGTGGCGTGTCGACGCCGCTGTCGAGCAACTGCAGCATCGCGACCGGGTCGGCGCCGGTGCTTTTCAGGAACGCCTCTGCTTTTCCTTCCGGCGAGCGCCGCTCGAACGTGCCCAGGTGGGTGAGGATGCGGCGGAAATGGGCGTCGCGGCCTGACGCATGGAGTACCCCGTCGAGGCCCATGCCCGCTACCACCGCCCGGCTGGGCGCCGCGCCGAGGGCGAGCATCCGGATCGTCGTCCGGCCCCCTAGCGAGTATCCGCCCAGGGCGTAGCTGGTGAGCCCGAGGTGCTCGATCAGCGCGAACCCGTCGTCGGCGAGGATGTCGGGCGGGTAATCCGCGGCTTGCTGCGGCCTTGCGCTGTCGCCGTGCCCGCGCAGGTCCGGCATGATGACACGGAATCCTCGTGCCGCGACCGCCGCGGCGTGGCCATAGTTCACCCAGTTGACGGTGGCGTTGGAGAAGTAGCCGTGGATCAGCACGACCGGCCGTCCCTGTCCCACCTCGCGGTAGGCGAGCTGGGTGCCGTCGCGGCCGCGGAAATGACGTACCGGTAGATCGGGCATGCCGACAGTCTGCCCGGTCCGCGCCGGCCGGGCACTTCCGGGCCGGTGAGACGGGCAGCTGGCCGCAGCCGAGGCGGCTCACGCGAAGACGACGGTCGCGGTCTAGTCTCGTGGTCGTGACGGAGTCTTCGCGCAGTACGGCTGACCTGATTGTCGAGTGCCTGGAGAACGAGGGGGTCACGCACGTCTTCGGCATCCCGGGCGAGGAGAACATCCACCTGATGGAGGCGATCTCCCGTTCCCCGATCCGGTATGTGCTGACCCGCCATGAACAGGGCGCCTCGTTCATGGCCGAGGTCTACGGGCGGCTGACCGGCCGGGCCGGGGTATGCTCGGCGACGCTGGGCCCAGGAGCGATCAACCTGCTGCTAGGCACCGCGGACGCGACGACGAACTCCACGCCGCTGGTCGCCCTGTCGGCCCAGGTCGGGATGAACCGCAGTTTCAAGGAATCCCACCAGGGCGTGGACCTGGTGGCCATGTTCACGCCGGCGGTCAAGTGGTCGGCGCTGGTCGCGACGCCCGGCGCGGTGCCTGAGATGCTCCGGAAAGCGTTCAAGCTCGCCCAGACCGAGCGGCCCGGCGCGGTCTACCTGGCCATCCCTGAGGATGTGGAACAGGCCCCGGCGCCGGGCGGGCACGAGCCGCTGCCGGTGAACGTGCCCCGGCCAGATGAGCCGGCACCCGGGCAGCTGGAGCGGGCCGCGACCTTGCTACGCGAGGCGCGCGCGCCCGTGGTGCTGGCCGGGCACGGGGCCGCCCGGGCGGGCGCGGGCCCGGCGCTGCGCCGGTTCGCCGAGAGCCTGGGCATCCCGGTGGCGACCACGTTTCACGGCAAGGGCGTGTTCCCCAGCGATCACCCGCTGGCGCTGGGAGCAGTGGGATTCATGCGCCATGACTACGTGAACTTCGGCTTCGACCGCGCTGACCTGATCATTGCCGTCGGGTACGAGCTGCAGGAGTTCGACCCGGTGCGGATCAACCCGCGCGGCGATACCAAGATCATCCACCTGCACCGGTTCCCCGCCGAAGTGGACGCGCACTACGACGTGGCCGTAGGGCTCCTTTCCGATATCGGACGCAGCCTGGACGCGCTGGCCGC
>PMST01000636.1 GCA_003168295.1 Actinomycetota bacterium | reverse complement strand
ACGCCCTGATCGGCCTGCTCGATCCCGGCGCCATGGCGATCGCCGACGGCGGCGGCCTCGCTATTGCCTTCCTGCGCCCGATCGAAGGCGGGGATCAGGTCGCACGCGCCTGGGTCGAGATCGCCAACCGGGCGCCCGGCAACATGACGTTCCTGGAGCGGACGGTCAACGGCCAGCCCGGGCTGGTGGCTCAGCAAGACGGCCGCATCGTGACGGTGTTCGCGTTCGGAATCGCGGGCAACCGGATAAAGCGCATCTGGGTCGTACGCAACCCCGAGAAACTCCGTCCCTGGACGACGGCGCGGGGTGGCCGGGTTTCGCAGTGATTTGATCACGCCGAGGGCTCCTGGTAGGGGTTGGGTGTGAGCGGAGCATTGCTGGTCGCCGGCACGCACAGTGATGTGGGCAAGACGGCGATCACCGCTGGATTGTGCCGGTGGCTGGTGCGTGAGGGCGTCCGGGTCGCACCGTTCAAGGCCCAGAACATGGCGCTCAACAGCATGGTCACGGCCGAGGGCGCGGAGATCGGCCGGGCTCAGGCCATGCAGGCGGCAGCGGCCCGGGTGGCCCCGACTCACCTGATGAATCCGGTCCTGCTGAAGCCCGGCAGCGATCAGCGGTCTCACGTGATCGTGCTCGGCCAGCCCTGGCGCGACGCGGACGCGCGCACCTACGCCCAGCTCAAGCTGGAACTGCTCGACGTCGTCCTGGACAGCCTGGCCACCTTGCGGGCCAGCTACGACGTCGTCATCTGCGAGGGTGCGGGCAGCCCGGCCGAGATCAACCTGCGCGCCGGGGACATCACCAACATGGGCCTGGCCCGGGCCGCGGATCTTCCCGTCCTGCTCGTCGGCGACATCGACCGGGGCGGCGTGTTCGCGTCGCTGCTCGGCACCCTGGCCCTGCTCGATCCCGCCGACCAGCGGCACATCGCCGGTTACGTGATCAACAAGTTCCGCGGCGACCGCAGCATCTTGCAGCCCGGCCTGGACTGGCTGTCAGAGCTCACCGGCCGGCCATGCGCCGGAGTCCTGTCCTGGCTGTCCGGCGCCTGGCCGGATGGGGAGGACAGCATGCGGCTGGAGCAGAGCCAGCCGTGGGCCATGCGTGACGCCGCGGGCCAGGCGCTGCGGGTCGCCGTGATCGGGTTCCCCCGGCTGTCGAACTACACCGACGTCGATCCGCTTGCCTGCGAGCCGGGCGTGCTGGTACGCCTGGCGACGCGGCCGGATGACCTCGGCGACGCCGATCTCGTCATCCTGCCCGGCACCCGCGCCACGGTGCATGACCTGCAGTGGCTGCGCGACCGCGGGCTAGCAGAGGAGGTCGGCCGGCACGCCGCGCAGGGGCGGCCCGTCATCGGCATCTGCGGGGGCTATCAGATGCTGGGTAGCCGCATCGCCGACGGGGTGGAAAATGCCATCGCCGAGGTACCGGGACTTGGCCTGCTGCCGGTTACGACGCAGTTCACCCGGGCCAAGACGCTACGCCAGTCCCGCGGCAGCGTGCGCGGGATGCCCGTGCACGGCTACGAGATCCGGCACGGCCAGGTCCACCCGGACGATGGCGAGCCGCTGATCATCGCCGAGGACGGATCGGCCGAGGGATGCGTGGCCGGACCGGTGAGCGGCACGTCCTGGCACGGGATATTCGAGAACGACGCTTTCCGGCGGGCTTTCCTGACCCAGGTCGCCGGCCAGGCCGGACGCCGGTGGGCCCCGGGCGAGGTGTGCTACGCGCAGGTGCGCGACGACTGGCTCGACGCGCTGGGCGACCTGGTGGCCGAAGGGCTCGACACGACCCTGGTCCGCCGGCTGATAAGCGACGGGGTTCCTGACAGCCTGCCCAGCCTCCAGGTGAGCCGGGCATCCGGCCCGGCCTTATGATGGTGACCGCTGTCGGCAGACGACGAGACGCGCCGGTGTCAACGAGCAGGTCCATCCACGGCTGAGCCGGTGGTGATAGGAGTCCGCGTGGCTTCGAAAAGCGGTCAGCAAGCCGATGGGCACGCTCCGGTTCCCCGCGTCAGAGCCCGGCAGGTCGACGAGCTGGACCGCAAGATCATCAAGATGCTCCAGGTCGACGGACGGCTGAGCAACACAGAGATCGCCCGGGTGCTTGAGATCACCGAGACGACCGTGCGCAAGCGGATCGCTCACCTGCTCGATGAACGGCTGATCAGCATCGTGGCCGTGCCGACTCCTGAGGCCGCGGGCATGAACCTGTCGGCCATCATCGGCATCTCCGTCGAGCTGACCGCGATTCACGGGGTCGCCGACGCCATCCGCAGCTACACCGAGGTCCGGTACATCGGGATGTCGGCCGGGCGTTACGACCTCATGGTCGAGGCATTCTTCACCGACCAGGAGCATCTGCTCGAGTTCGTCACCGACAAGCTCGGCAGCCTGCCGGGGATCACGAATCTGGAGACGTCGATCATCCTCAAGGTGGTCAAGTTCTCCTACGAGTGGGAGATCGTCTAGCCGTCCTGGTATCGCTGCTGGTAAGCGGCCGCTGCCGCGTCGAAGCACTCCAGCGGCGCACGCAGGATCCCGGCACCGATCTGCCCGCCGTTCTTGCCCGCGAGGCCACCGTCGATAACGGGCTGGGTGCGGGTAGCAGCGACCTTGAAGACGTCAATCCCTACCGGGGTGCCGCGGAACCCGAAATACGGGATCTTGAAGTCGGGATGCTCGGCCACGGTGATGTGGTACATGAGCGAGTTCATCGCCACCATCTCCTGCGCCGAGCCGCCCTGGTAGGCCTGCAGCCCGAACGCGGCCGCCTGGGCGAAGCCGCCGAGCCCGACCGTCTCAGTGATGTGACTTTCGCCGCCGATCCACTGGACGTCATCGTCGGTAAAGCCCTCGAACAGCTTGCAGGACACTTCCGGCAGCGGTCCGAGGAACCACTGATCGCCCAGCCCGCTCACCCTGATGGCAAAATTGCGGCAGCTGATGGTCATCGCCGTCACCACGCTGGACGCGGGGACGTCCCGGGCCGCGTCGGCCATGGCCTTGGCCGCCGCCATGGACAGACGCAAGAACGAGTAGTCGCTGTCGAAAAAGAAGCCAAGCGCCGTCAGCGCCCGCTCCTTCGAGGAGCCGACCGCGTACTCCACGAACTGCGGCGTCAGGGCCCGGATCAGCAAGGTGGTGGCGGCGGTATTGCGGCTGTGCAGTTCATCGCCCATCCGCAGGGCCCGCCCGATCAGCGGCTTAAGCGCAATGCCACCGGAAGACCGGATCACGTCCCCCAGAACCGGCGCCAGCTCGTCGCGAAGGAAATCCAGTCCGGCCCGCACCTCGTCGTTATAGGAGCCGTAGTTCAGCCGGTGCCGTGACTCGCCCTCGTAAAAGTTGCAGTAAGCCCGGTTTCCCCGTTTCGTATTCTCGACCACGAAGACCGGCATGGACGCGGTGTAGATGCCCGCGACCGACCCGACGCAGCCGTGGTCGTGGGTCGCACCGAGGACGATCCGCCCGTCTCGCAGCTTGGCGTCGGCGTCTGACTCGTCGCTGGCCAGACCCTCGTAGATGGCGCCGTAGATCACCGCGCGGCGCTGGCCGCCGTAGTACTCCGGCCACGGCAGCGGCGGCCCGGAGGTGAGGATCGTCTGCGGCGTCATGCCGGGGATGGCCTGGCCGGCGGCCTGGACGTCGATAAGGACCGGCTCGGCGCCGGTCATCCGGGCGACGGCCTCGATGTTGGCCTGGTCTCGGCGCAGCGCTGAGCTCGTCGGCGTTTCCCGCAGGTTACTCACCGTGACTTCCTCTCCTTCTTGGTCACCACAGCCGCAGGTATTTGTCCTGCTCCCATTGGCTGACGACGGTGTTGTATTCCTGCCACTCCGCGCGCTTGAGGCTGGCGTAGCTGGCGTGCAGCTCCGAACCGAGTACCTGCTGGGCGAACTCGCTGTCCTCGAAGGCGGTGACCGCCTCGCCCAGATGCGACGGCAGACGGCGCACGCCCATGTCGGCCAGGTCCTTCTCGCTGACCTTGTAGGTGTCGATGTTGACCGGATCGGCGGGCTTCAGCTCGCGCCGGATGCCGTCGAGACCGGCGGCGAGCACCAGCGCGGCGCCCAGGTAGAAGTTCACCGCGCTGTCGGCCGTGCGCACCTCCAGGCACCGCCGGTTCATCGGCAGCCGGGCCATCAAGGTCCGGTTGTTGTATCCCCACGCCTGGAAAACCGGAGCCCAGGAGATCTCCTGCATAAGACCGCGCGGCATGAGCCGCTTATAAGAGTTGACGGTCGGGGACAGCACGGCCATCAGGGCGGCGCCATGCGCGAGCACGCCGGCGGTGAAGTGATACGCGATCGGGCCGTAAGCCTGGTCATGCGGAATCGCGGAGAGGTCTCCGGTCGCGCCGCCGTCGAACAGGTTCCGGCCCGTGTTGATGTCCGCGAGGCTGACGTTGAGGTGAGCACCGGAGCCGAACGAAGTCTGGAACGGCTTGGGCATGAACGAGGCAAAGCAGCCAAGCGTGCGGGCGACGTGCTTGGCCATCAGCCGGAAAATCAGCATCCGGTCGGCCATCTTCAGCGAGTCAGTGTAGCCGAAGTCAAACTCGTACTGGCCGTCGCCGCCCTCATGGTCGAAGGAGTACACGTCCCAGCCGAGTTCGTTGATGTACTGGACCATGGGCTCAAGGAACGGGTCGGCCAGGATCGTGGTCTCCAGGTCGTAGCCGCGGGTGGGCGCGTTGTGCAGGTCCTCGGGAATCCACGGCTGTGCGCCGGTGGGGGTGTCGCGGAGTACGTAGAGTTCCGGCTCGACGCCCATGTTCATCCGGAAACCCGCCGCCGCGGCCTCGTCGATCTGGTTCTGCAGGATGCGCCGGAAGTCATGGGAGTACGGCTCGCCGTGGAAGTAGAGGTTGGCCGGCGCCACCGCGTACCGGCGGTCCCAGGGCAGCACCGTGATCTCGGCCAGGTCGGGGATCCCAGCGCACTCGTCTTCATTCGGGCCGAGTTCGCCCATCCCGTCCAGCGCGCCCACGGTGTAAAGCTCCGAGCCAGCCGCCGCGTCGGCGAGGTGCGCGACCGGGACGCATTTGGACTTCGGGACGCCGTGCACGTCGGTATAGGCACCGAACACGTACTTGACGCCCTGAGACTCCAGATCGTGCCTGAGTCGCTCGATATCTGTCACGCCTTCGACCCTGTCCTTTCTTTCCGCCGGTCTTTCCGGCGGGAGTTCGGCCGCCTGGCGCGTCACCCGGTGACCGCCTGATAGCGCAGCAGCTTGCCGCCGCCGATCGTGAGCAGCACCCCGCGCAGGACGCCTTCCCCGTACTCCGAGCCGACGTTGATGGCGGTGGTCGGGCCGATCTTGACTGAGCCGCCAGACTCGTGGATGTGCCCGTGCAGGCCGAGCAGCGGCTGGACCTCCTCGATGGCCTCCCGGACGGCCACCGATCCGACCGGGGCAGTCACCTGAGCGCCTGCCGAGGTTTTCACCTTGAGGTCCTGGCCGAGCAGCGGCGCCGTATCCAGCCGCGAGTTGTAGGGCGGGACATGAATGTTGAAGATCGCCTGGCGCGGACGGGCTAGCCGGTCGGTCATCTGCTTGAGGTGGGCGCGGATCTCGTCTTCGCTGTACTCGCGGTGGGTGTCCCAGGGGGTGACGTTCGTGTAGCCGGTGCTGAGCATCTCCATGCCAGGGGCCAGCTCGACGATCTCACCTTCGACGAAGATCAGCCGGTCATCGCCGTGGGTGAGCAGAACTTCGTCGACTTCCTTGGGGTCGTCGTTGCCTGGCGCGTTGTAGATGGTGACCGGGCTGTCGGCGAGTTTCGTTTTCGCGTACTCGACCCACCGCTGTACGGTCCGGCGCATGACCCGGTTGAACAGCAGCTCAACCTCGTCGGGGTGATCGACGAAGTGCTGGTACTCGTCGGGCTCCATCCGTTCGGTGTAAAGGCCGCTGTTCCAGGCGCGCTGCTCGAAATCGGCGATGGTAACGTCGTCGATCTTTTCTTCCTGGCCGTGGAACTGCGCGACGTACTTCCCGGCGCCGGTGGTCACGATCGGCACGACGATCTTCGCGCTGATGTCACCGCCGAGCAGGAGGGTGTCCGCGCCGTAGAACTTCGCGGCGGCCACGAATTTCTTGAAGCACACCTCGGAGCCATGCAGGTCGGAGGCGAAGAAGATGGTGCGCTCGTCCTGACCACGCGGTATCGGCGGCTTTTTGCGCAGCAGGCCCATCAGTAGGTCGCCTCCTTGTCATCGACGTCCTGCCACCACTGCTTGCGCTCCCCGATCCGGTCTCGCATCCGCCAGGCCAGGTTCTTCGGCTCGGCGTCGATAGCCTCGAGGACCCGGCCGACCCGGTCGCGGATCTTGTCATTCGGCTCCTGGCCCAGATCGGTGGTGGCTCCCCCGACGGCGTCGCGGACCTGACGCAGGTTGCGGGTGGCCGTGTGATGGAACCCCCAGTCACGGGCGAGCAGGCGGGCGATGCGGCCGGCGTCGACCGTCTCGGTGTCCCCGGAGGCCGGCGCTACCTCGTGGGTGGCCAGGAGCACGCTGATGTCGATGACGTCCGTGGTGGTCATCTCGATGATCTGGACCTTCTGCAGCAGCAGTTCCTCCAGCGGGATCGTGACCGGGTGGACGTCCAGGCGGTCGCGGACCTCGATCGTGTGGCAGAACGCCAGGCGCTCGACGAAGACATCGATCTCCGTCCCGTGCTCGGCGTGGGTGAAGCTGTACCTGGTGCCTTCCATCGCGATCAGCAGGTCCCTGTCTGTGACGTAGCCGCGGGATTCCAGCAGGCGGCGCATGCCCTTGCGGTGCTGCTGCGGGACGATGAAGTCGATGTCCTTGGCCGGCCGGCCGAGCCGGTCCATGACCGGGCCGGGACCCGGGCAGTGCAGCCGGATGCCGGCCGAGCCGACGACCCGGAGCGTGACGCCCGCCCGGCCAGCCTCAGCGACGATCGAAACCGCCTCGGACTGCAGCCGATCCCAGACCGCGATCACCTCACGACCGCATTCGCCGGGGTCCTCATTCGATCGGGATCTGCTGGAACGCCAGGCTGATGTCGATGCCCTGCCGCCTGCGGTAGGCCTTCGCCCCGAAATACCACGCCGTGCCTACCACGATCGCCCCCAGCGTGATCCAGGCCTCCACCGGCATCTTGGACAGTTTGATCAGTGGCCCGGCCGCGATCGGGTCCCGCCACAGCAGCCAGAAGGCCAGCGCGAAAAACACCGTGGAGATCGCACCTGACACCGGCATGACCGGGATACCGGCGATCTTGAAGTTCTTGGCCGGCGACGAGGCATAGAGCCCCTTGCGCAGCACCGGGAAGAGCACCGCCGAGACCATGACCGTGCCCCAGATGACCAGCAGCACCTCGATGAAGGTCAGGAAGGAAACGGCCTTGAAGGCGATGAGCCACATGAAGACGACCGCGCCGCTGGTCGAGATCCCGATCGCGACCACGGGCGTATGCACCGTCTCGCTGACGAAGCCGAGCCGGTCCGGTGCCACCCGGTCGAACGACCACGCGATCATGCTCCGGGTCGTATAGGCCAGCTCGGCCGGGATCCAGAACCAGATCCACGCCGCGAAGGTGGCCAGGATGATGCCGGAGAGCAGGACGTTGTCGCCCAGGATCCCGGCCAGCACGGCGAACCACGGCGCGGTCGAGGTGGTCGCCCCGGTCACTCCGTTCAGCGAGTTGTAGGCCACCGCGCCCTGGAAGTTGTAGCCGAAGTCTTTGTTCGACAGCAGCGCGAACAGCGCGATCACGATGCCCGTGGCCACGACGGCACCGATCATCCCGTACAGCTGCGAGCGCCGGACCTTCTTGATCTCACCGCCGATCCCGACCGACTGGACGGCGCCGAGCAGCGGCAGCAGCGGCCAGATGAGGAACTTTCCGCTCATGCTGAAACTGCTGGCTGCGGGCGCGTACCCGTGCTTCTCCGCCGTGGCGATGACCTGGTTGTAGTGCAGGCCGGTCAGCCCGGTCAGGTTGTGCTGGAAGCTGGCCCGGCTGCCGAAGATCATCACCACCGCGATCACGGCCAGCCCGACGACCGCCACGACGAACAAGACCCGCTGCACCGTGAAGTACCGCCGGGTCCCGCTGATCAGCAGCACCCCGGCCACCACGATGATCAGGGTGCCGATCCAGAACACCCCGGCCGGCCTGGCCACCGTCGCACCCCAGCTGGTCAGCGTCGCGTTCTTGGCCACTGTCCCGACCGCGCCGAAGAACGAGGACAGGCCGACCTGAACGATCAGGCCGGCGGCCAGCGCCGCGTAGTACAGCAGGATGATCGTCTCGATCAGCGACATGACGAAGGCCACACCGGGGTTGATGGTCCGCGACAGGAACACGTAGACGCCACCCGAGCGGGGGAAGACGACCGACCAGCAGTAGAAGGCGGCCGCCACGAAGACCATGCCGAACGCCGCCAGCAGGGTGGCCACCCACGGCTGCGCCCCCGGATACAGGCTCGGCCCGTAGTACTGGTTGTAGGCGATGGCGATGCCGACAGACACCAGACCGACATTGAAGATGAACACGTCGAGCGTGCTGCCGACCCGGACCAGCCCGGACGCCTTCCGGGAGAAGACACCGGGAGCTGTCGAGGAACCTGCTGTCACGGCTTCAGCCATCGCGTCCTCCTAGGGATCAGATGACCGGAGCCTAAAACCACAACTTGACGAATGTCAACATTTTTCAGATTATTAAGTTCGAATCTCGGTTAATATTAGATCGGTAGAGCTGTGATTCGAACTGCGAGGTTCTGTTGTGTGAGCCGGAGCACGCCCGCCTGCTCGATGAGACTGACCGCCGCCTGATCAAAATCCTGCAGGTCGACGGCCGGATGGCGAACACCGACATAGCCAGGGAGCTGGGTGTCTCGGAAACGACGGCCCGCAAGAGAATCGGTCAGCTGGTCTCCCGCGGGTTGATCAACATCGTGGCGGTTCCGACGCCCCTGGCCGTGGGCCGGAGCCTGTCGGCGATCATCGGGATCTCCGTCCTGCTCCCCGAGTTGCGCGCCGTCGGCGAGCAGCTCAAGCAGCAGCCCGAGGTGCGCTACGTCGGAGTCTCGACCGGGCGGTTCGACATCATCGTGGAGGCTTTCTTCTGCGACCAGCACCACCTGCTCGGGTTCACCTCCAACACGCTCGGCCAGATCCAGGCCATCACCGCCGTGGAGACCTTCGTGATTCTCGACGTGGTGAAGTTCTCCTACGAATGGGAGATCTGAATCAAGGCTGGTCAGGCCGGGTAGGCGGGGGTCCGGACGAAGGCCACGTCGTCGGGGTCGATCTCGCGGCCGTCGTCGTCGACGTAGGCGACGTGCAGCGGCCGCTCCGTGCCCCGTTGCCGCCGCAGCAGCGTCGGTCCCTCGGGCCGGGGCAGGTGCGCGTCACCCCACTGCTGGAGCGCGCCCAGCACCACCTGCAGCTCGCGCCCGGCCGGGGTGAGCTGGTAGCCGTAGCGCACCCGCCGACCGGGCTCCTGGTAGGGCTCGCGGGTCAGGACGCCGTAGCTGACCAGCGTGGCCAGCCGGTCGGCCAGCATGTCGGGCGCGATGCCCAGGGCGTCACGGAACTGGGCGAACCGGGTAGCCCCGGCTAGCGCCTCCCGCAGGATCAAGAACGTCCACCGCTCGCCAAGCACCGTCAGGCTGCGGGCGATGGAGCAGGCCGGCTCGGATTCCATGCGTCCATTCTACCCTGAGTTGCTTTTTCCTACCGAGATGCTAAGTTGGAGAAACCTACTCAGGAGGATGTCATGCAGATCGAAGGAAGCACCGCCCTGGTCACCGGGGCTAACCGCGGCCTGGGCCGTTACCTCGCGCAGGAGTTGCTGGCGCGCGGAGCGCGCGTCTACGCGGCGGCGCGCAACCCGGCCTCGGTGGACCTGCCCGGCGTCACGCCGGTCGCCCTGGACGTCACCGACCCGGCGTCGGTGGCCGCCGCCGCCGCCGCGACGGGCGATGTCACGCTGCTGGTCAACAACGCCGGATCCTCGACCGGCGCCGCGCTGCTCGACGGCCCGCTGGCCGACATCGAGCGGGAGATGAACACGCACTTCTACGGCACCTTGCGGGTCACGCGGGCGTTCGCGCCGCAGCTCGCGGCGGGCGGCGGGGGCGGGGTGCTGAATGTCCTTTCCGCCCTGTCGTGGCTCAACCAGGGGGCCAGCGGCGCGTACAGCGCGGCCAAGGCGGCGGAGTGGTCGCTGACCAACGGCCTGCGCGTCCAGCTCGCCGGCCAGGGCACGCAGGTCACCGCGCTGCACGTGGGCTACATGGACACCGACATGGTCCGCCATCTGGACGTACCCAAGGTCGACCCGGCCATCGTGGCCAAGCTGGCGCTAGACGGCCTGGCCGCGGGCGCGGTCGAGGTGCTGGCCGATGACACCAGCCGCCGGGTCCAGCAGGGCCTGGCCGGCGGCGTCGCCGCCCTCTACCCGCAGTTCGCCTAGGCTCGAGTACATGGCCATTAGCAAGAAGTGGGCGATTGACATGATGAATCGCATGGGTTACACCGAGGCAGCCGAGGAGGCGTCGCGGGTTTTCCCCGATCAGATCGAACTCAAGCAACTCGAGGAGTTCGGCGACAAGCACGGCATCTCCCGCTCCGAGCTGGTCAGCGCGATGGGAGGCACTCTTTGAGCGGCCAGGGGTAAGTCGTGATCGACAGCCCGCCGGCTCCTGGCCGCCGTCGAAGGCAGGCTCACTCCCGGGCAGGGAGCATTCTGCGCAGGCCATCGTGGCCGGCGGTGGTGGTCCCGCTGAAGCCGTGGGCCGCACGCCTGGCCCAGTCCGCCGCGGTGATCGCGTCCGGTTCAGCGGGGAGATAGTGGCTGAGGATCAGCTCGCGGGCTCCGGCGCGCTCGGCCACGCCACCGACCTCGGTGAGGTCGGTGTGCAGCGCGGCCATCCGTTCCAGGGCGGCACCTGTCATGCCGTGCCGCTCGAGGTAGCCGAGGTCGGCGACCTGGTGAACGAGGATGTCGGTGCCCTGCGCCAGGGCGATCAGGTCGTCGTTCACGGTGGTGTCGCCGGAGAACACCACGGAGCCGTCCGCGGTGTCGAAACGGTACGCCAGCGCCGGAACGGCGTGGCCGTGGGTCACCGCGACGGCGGTGACCCGGACAGCTCCGTCGCCGAAGACGAGCACCGGGGCCTGGGCGAAGCCATCGGTCCGGGCCGGGACGGAGATGTCGATGCCCCGGACGAGCGCGCCCGCGTCCGGCATGCGGGCGTCCAGCGGCATGACGTTCAGATGGTAGGCGTAGCCCGCGAGGATGCTCTCGACCAGGTCGGACGCGCCAGGGACCGGTCGTTCCGGATGGATGGTGGTCTCGCGATGGAAGAGGGCGTCACCGGCCGGCACCGCCGCGGGTCGTGACGGCCCGTAGACGCGGATCGGCGCGAGCGGGCCGTTATCGCCGACCCGGACGCCCCATGGGTAGAGCAGCAGGCCGGGCAGATCACCGGTGTGGTCGGCATGCAGGTGGGTGAGGAACACGGCCTCCAGCCGGGTGAAGTCGAGGCCCGCCTCGACGAAGGCGGACGGTGACCCGCGACCGCAGTCGATGACGAAGACTCGCCCGTCCACGACGAGCGCCGATGAGATCCCGCCGCGGCCGGCCACGGGCAAGGGTGCGCCCGCCGTTCCGAGTAGCACCAATTCGGTCGTCAAGCTTGCTTCCTTTCCGGGTCCGGTTCAGGGGCGGGCGGGTTGGGCTGGGACGGTTTTCCGCCGATGAAATTGTCCCAGTCGGTCTGGAGCGGGGCAAAATGCCGGTCGAAGTCGGCGGCGCGGCGGGTGGCGCGCTCCATCTCCCTGGCCCGGTAGCGATGCCGGGCCCAGATCGATGCCGGACGGGCCAGGCGCAGCGCGCCGAACACCGCGACGGGCGGCAGGAAGAGCCCGAACAGGGCCGTCCGGTATTTGCCCTTGAGCACGCAGATCAGGGCGAGCACGCCGTCCGCGACCAGGACGCCGGTGGCGGTCAGTCGTAGTGAGATCTCGATGGCGTCGGCGTCCTTGATGCCGAACGGGCTGAACCCGGCCAGGGCCAGCCCGAGGCAGGCGGCGGTCAGGCTTACCGCCTCGACCGAGAGCTGACCCTCGCCGCTCCAGTAGACGTCCTGCAGGTGCAGGATCAGCGCGAACTCATCCAGGACCAGGGAGGTGCCGGTACCGACGGCCACCGCGGCGAACGAGGTCCAGCCCAGCGAGCCGGCGGGCCCGCCGATCGCGGTGAAGGCGCCGATGATCAGCAGGATGATGCCGGGCACGGAATGATGAATATGCGTCCCGTCCGCCGTGACGTTCCGGAACGGGCCGCGGCCGTCGCGGATCATGCGCGTGATGCCGCGGGTGGTCACGAACGTGACGACGAAGGCCAGGAAGCACAGCATCAGCGGCAGCTTGCCCGCCGCGATCACGTCGCGCTGCCACCAGGAGCTCATGACGCCACCATAGAGGCCGGGCCCGGCGGGCCCGCCTTGACGTCGTATCGTCCAGCGGGCGATGCTCAGATCGAACCGCTGAGCGAGCCACTCGGCGGTGCGACAGCGCCGTTGCAGATCCGGAGGGCATGTGTCCACCGACCGCGGTCCTACGGGACTACCGCAGAGCCAGCAGGGCGTCGCCGCACGGGCGGCCGGCCTGATCGCGGTGGCGGAGGATCTGGCCGGTGAGTTCTCGCTGCGCCCGCTGCTGGAAAGAATCTTGCGGCGCTGCACCGAGTTGCTCGGCTGTCACGCGGGTTCGGTCTGCAGCGTCGATGAGGCCGCCGGGACGTACCGCAAGGAGGCTGACATCGGGGTGGCCTGTCAGTCCGGACAGGTTTTTCCGCTCACCGAGGGAATGACCGGAGCCGTGGTGGCGCGCCGCGCCCCGGTCTGGTTTGCCCGCTACGACGAAGTCCACGGCGGCCATGTGGCCGCGGCGGAGCGCGCTACTCTGCGCGGCGTCATCGGCGTGCCGCTGGAATGGCGCGGGCGCGTCATCGGGGTCTGCATCGTTTTCAGCCGGGACGAACGACGAGTCTTCGGGCCTGATGATGCCGAGCTGCTTGAGCTGTTCGCCAGGCATGCGGCGATCGCGCTAGCCACCGCGCGGATGCACGAGGTGGCCGAGGAGCGAGCCCGGGCGGAGGCCGCGTCGGCCGAACGCGACCGGCTGCTCGGAGAGGTGCACGACAGCCTCGCGCAGCGGCTCGTGAGCATCCGGGTGTGCCTCGACCATGCCGAACGGGATCTTGCCGCCAGCACCCGGGAGGCGGCGGTCCGCGATGAGGAGATCAAGGCCGTACTGGCCCAGCTCCGGCAGGCCAGCACCGCCGCCAGGGACGCGCTGGCCGAGGCCAGGCTCACCCTGCTCGGCCTGGCCGCATCGCCGCTGAACGGGCAAACGCTCGAGGACGCCCTCCGCTCCGAGGCTGCCTGGGCGCAGAGCATGGGCGGACTCGAGGTCAGGTACGTGTCCGCCGGGACGCCGCCGGCGATGGAGGAGCGCCTGTCGCAGGCGGTGCTGCGGGTCGCGCGGGAGGCGCTGACCAACATCGTCCGGCACGCTCAGGCGCGTTCGGTCCGGCTTGGCCTGATGTACGAGCCGGCCGTGGTGACCCTGCTGGTGCAAGACGACGGCCAGGGCTTCGACCCGAAGGCCGAGTGGCCAGGCGATCGCTTCGGGCTGCGCGCCCTCAGTGAGCGCGCACGTGTTCTCGGCGCGACCGTCGACGTCGACTCACTGGCCGGCTGGGGCACCCGGATCCGCGCCCGGTTCCCTTACCGGCGGCAAGACGAGCAGGGCGGCCCGCGGCTGCGCGTCCTGGTCGCGGCGGCCCGGCCCCTGCTGCGGGCCGGAATCGTGCGGCTGCTTTCCGGTCACGAGCCGGGCATCGAGGTGGTCGGCGAGGTCGCGACGGCGGAACAGGCGCTGGAGGCCTGGCGCGGGCTCAGGCCCGAGGTGGTGCTGGCCGACCTTGGCCTGTCGGCCGGAGCGGGCCATCCCGGGAGCGTGACGGGCCTGCTGCTCGGCCTCGACCCGGGCCTGGCCGTGGTGGGCCTGTGCGACGTCGGTGACGAGAAGCTGGTCGCCAGCGCCATGCGCGCAGGCGCGCGGGGCTGTGTCGACGTGGGCGCGGACGGTCCGGAACTGGTGCGAGCCGTCGTCGCGGCTGGCCGCGGCCAGGCGATCCTGTCCGGTCCCGTGCTCAGGCAGCTGCATCGCGGCCTGCAGGAAGATCAGGGCGAGCCGGCCCTGACCGAGCGGGAACGCCAGGTGCGCGGCATGATGGAGCAGGGGCTGCCGGACAAGCTCATCGCCGAGCAGCTGGTCCTCTCGGTCAAGACGGTAGAAAAGCACGCCGGCGCGGTGCTGCGGAAGACCGGGGCCCGCAACCGCACCGAGCTCGCCGCGCTGGCTAGCCGGGCCAGGCTCAACCAGGCCGCCAGGTAGGGGAAGTCCTCCCCGAAGATGGGTGGTTCCACCGATCCGCGCGGCGGCCGTGGTGCATAGGTTCGGGTTACCCGGAACGGAGGTTCTGCCTGTGCCCGTGGTCCCGTTGAAACAAATCGTCGACCGGGCGTTCAGCGAACGTTACGGTGTCGCGGCGATCAACGTGGTGAACGACCTGACGCTGGAGGCGGTGCTCGCGGCGGCGGTGGAACAGCGCTCGCCGGTCATCGTTCAGACATCGGTGAAGACCGTCCGGGCCATCGGCATCGACCTGCTGTTCGCCATGTGGCAGCAGCTGACGGCGGGAATCGAGGTTCCGGTCAGCCTGCACCTCGACCACTGCCCCGATCGCGCGTTCATCAGCAGTTGCCTGCGCAAAGGCTGGAACTCGGTCCTGTTCGACGGCTCCACCCTGCCGGTGGCCGAGAACCAGCGGCAGACCGTCGAGGTCGTGTCCGAGGCCCGGTCCTACGGCGCGAACGTCGAGGGCGAGATCGAGGCCATCACCGGCGTCGAGGACGGCATCGGCTCCGACGAAGAGGCCAAGCGGGAGTCGCTGCCGGTGGCGCTCGAGTTCATCCGGGCGACGGGGATCGACGTCTTCGCGCCGGCCATCGGCAACGCGCACGGCGTTTACCGCACCGAACCTCATCTGGACGCGCAGCGAGTTTCCGACATCGTGGCCGCGCAGCCCATCCCCATCGCCCTGCACGGCGGCACCGGGATGACGGACGCCCAGTTCACCGACCTGATCGCGCGCGGCTGCGCCAAGGTGAACATCTCCACCGCGCTCAAGGTGACGTACATGAAGGCGAACCTGGCCTTCCTGCGCGGTGCGGAGGAGCGCGACAAGTGGGATCCTCCGTCGTTGTTCAGCGCGACGCGGACCGCGGTGAAGGATATGGCCGCTGATCACATGCGCCGCTTCGGCAGCGTCGGCCGGGCCTGGTGAGCGCGGGAGGCGGCCCGGCGGCCCGGGCCCTCGTGCTCGACTGCGACGGGGTGCTGGCCGACACCGAACGGTACGGTCACCTGGTCGCGTTCAACCAGATGTTCGCCGAATTCGGCCTCCCGGTCCGCTGGAGTGTTGAGGACTACAAGGAAAAGGTCCGCATCGGCGGCGGCAAGGAGCGGCTGGCCAGCCTGCTCACGCCGGAGTTCGTCGCGGCCGCGGGCCTGCCGGCCGACGCCGCGGGACAGCAGGCCGCCGTCGCCGCCTGGCACCGCCGCAAGACCGCCATCTACGCCGAACTGGTCGCGGCCGGGGCGGTCCCGCCCCGGCCGGGCATCGCCCGCATCCTCGCCGAAGCGCTGGCCGCGGGCTGGCTGGTGGCTGTCGCGTCGACCTCAGCCGAGCCCTCGGTCCGGGTGACGCTCGAACGGGCGGTCGGGGCGGCCAGCGCACGAGAGGTCACGGTGTTCGCCGGTGACATCGTGCCTCGGAAGAAGCCGGCTCCCGATATCTACCTTCTCGCCGTCGACTCACTCGGCGTCAGCGCCGACAGCGTGGTCGTCGTCGAGGACTCGAGAAATGGCCTGCTGGCCGCCGCCGGGGCCGACCTGACCTGCATGATCACCGTCAACGACTTCACCGCGGCCGAGGATTTCAGCGAGGCCGCCCTGGTCGTTTCCTCGCTGGGCGACCCCGGCGGGGAACCCACCACGGTCCTGGCCAACCGCAGCCGGGCCACTCCGGGGGCCTGGATCACCCTGGCCGACCTGACCAGCCTAGGAGCACCTATGCCCGCAGCAGACCTCGGCGACGTCGAGGCGGTCGTCCGCACCATCGCGACGGTCGCGGTCGACAACGAGAAATACTTCGGCGATCTCGACGCGGTCGTGGGAGACGGCGACTTCGGCTACTCGATGGCGCGCGGGTTCGAGCTGGTGCTGCAGGGCTGGGACGACTTCGACCGCACCGATATCGGCACCTTCCTCAAGAAGATCGCCGTCATGATCACCAGCCGCATCGGCGGCACCTCGGGGCCGATCTGGGGGACGGCGTTCCTGCGCGCGGGCGCCACCGCCGGGGCCACGGACCGGCTGGAACCCGCCCAGATCGTCGCGATGCTGCGGGCCTCGATCGAGGGCATCAAGGCGCGCGGGAAGTCAGAGGTTGGTGACAAGACCCTGCTTGACGCGCTGGTACCCACGGTCGACGTCATCGAGGAGCAGATCAGCGCGGGGCACGACACCGCCGCGACATTGCGGGCGGCGGCGGCCACCGCCCGGGAGCACGCCGAGGCGACACGGCCCATGCAGGCCATGCGCGGGCGGGCTAGCTACACCGGCGAGCGGAGCATCGGCACCCTGGACGCGGGCGCCGTGGCCGTCGCCGTGATGTTTGAGGCGCTCGCCGACGAGTGGCCCAAGCGCCTCGGCCAATCCTGAATCCCTGGAGGTAGGTAACGCCATGAAGAAGTTCGTCAACGACCCCCGGCAGTTTGTACCCGAGATGCTGAAGGGCATCGCTCTGGCCAACCCGGACACGCTTAAGTACGTGCCTGAGTACAACCTCATCATGCGGACCGACGCGCCCCGCGACGACAAGGTCTCGGTCATCCAGGGGTCCGGGTCCGGCCACGAGCCTGCCCACGTCATGATCGTCGGCAAGGGCATGCTCGACGCCGCGTGCCCAGGCGACGTGTTCGCGGCACCGCCGATGGACTACGTGCTCGAGACGAGCAAGCTGCTCAACTCGGCTAAAGGCGTGCTGCACATTATCAACAACTACACCGGCGACCGGATGGCCTTCGAGATGGGCCAGGAGATGGCGGAAGCTGACGGGATCACGATCGGGACGCTGCTGGTGGACGACGACGTCGCGGTGAAGGATTCGACCTACACGGTCGGGCGGCGCGGCGTGGCCGGGAACTTCTTCGTCATCAAGGCGGTGGGGGCCGCGTCCGAGCAGGGTGCCGAGCTCGATGAGCTGCTGCGCATCGGCAACAAGGTCAACTCGGTGACCCGGACGATGGGAATGGCGCTGACGTCGTGCACGCCGCCGGCCAAGGGTTCCCCGCTCTTCGATCTCGGGGACGACGAAATGGAAATGGGCGTCGGCATTCACGGCGAACCGGGACGCCGCCGCGAGAAGCTGGCCAGCGCCAACGAGATCGTCGACGAACTGCTCGAGGCGGTCGTGACCGACCTGCCGTTCAGCCGGGGCGACGACGTGGCGCTCATGATCAACGGGCTCGGCGGCACGCCCATCAGCGAGCTTTACCTGCTCTACGGGTACGCGTATGAGCTACTGGCGCAGCGCGGGATCAACGTCCGGCGGAACTACGTCGGCAACTACTGCACATCTTTGGACATGGCCGGCACATCCATCACCCTCAGCCGCCTCGACGATGAGATCACAGGATTGCTCGCCGCGCCCGCCGAGATCGCCATCCGGACGTTCTGAGCGGACGTTAGCGGGTCATGCCTGTCCCGGGCGTCACGCTTTCCGGTGCTCAGCGGCAGGTTTCGGTGGTGGATTCGGCTTCGTGGTTGATTTGGTGTATCCCAGTGCACTGGATCGACCGCAAAGCCCGGATCCACCGCGCAGCTATAGAGGATCCGCGAATAACGATTCTGTCGTCGGGCAAATCCACTTATAGTTGTTTAGGTCACTATTTTGGCGCATGATTTTAGTGAGGGTTCTGGAAATAAAGCTTATTCCTGATCTGGCCAACCTGGGAAATGCTCTATAGTTAGCTTTTCCGGGGTAAGGGAGATAAGTGAAGACCCTGGCCAGAGCGGCGAGTAGTGCACTGGGAGCGCTTTGCCTCGGGCTCGCGCTCGTGGCTATCGCCGTCGCCGCCATTGGCATTGCGGGAACTCACGCGTCGACGAAGCTGGGAAATGACACCGCGAACGACGAACTGACCACTTCCACCGCGACGCGCGAGCTCGCCCGGGACATGGACACGGCGTACGTCACCGGCGAAGAGGCGTTCCTGGCCGCCGGGCAGCCCCAGCGATCACGGCTCTTCGGCTCGCTGTACACCAGCATCCTGCCCGCGGCCGACGCGGAGCTCTCCTCCCTCGAGCGGCTGCACGCGAACGATCCCCGGGCCGAATACACCGACTTCGAGCTGTTCGTCCGGCAGTGGACCACCGTCCGCGATCTGCTCAGCCCGGTCGGCATCCCGTCCCATCCGGACGCGACGCTCGCCGCCCGGCTGACGGCCGCCTACCAGCCCGTCGGCGCCCAGCTTGACCGGCTCTTCCGGGTCGAGCAGAAAGGTGGGCGCAGCGACCAGATGGCCGCGTCCGCGAACGAGGCGAGAACCACCGTCTTCATCGTCGGCGCCGCCGGTCTCGGCGTCGTGATCGGCGTGCTGCTGCTGCTGTCCGGGATCCGCCGTATCCGCCGGAACCTCAAGCCGGGTCAGGATCAGGCCGAGTTCGCCGACACCCTGCAGGTCGCCAACGACGAGGAAGAAGCGCATCAGCTCCTCCGGCTTTACCTCGAGCGCGCGCTCACGGCGACCACCGCGGTGGTGCTCAACCGCAACAACAGCGCAGACCGGCTGGAAGCGGTGACGTCGCTGCCGGACGGCTCGCCCCTGGCGGAGACCTTGCGCGGCGCGAGACCACGCTCCTGCCTCGCGGTCCGGTCCGGCCGGACGCACCGCGAGGACCCGGCGCGGTCGGTCCTGCTCGGGTGCCCGGTGTGCGCCTCGTGCCCGGGCGCCTCGTCCTGCGTTCCGCTCACCGTCGGCGGCGAGGTGATCGGCTCCGTCCTGCTCAACCGCCCGACTCCATACGCCGAGGCCGAGGAAGAACGGATCCACGAGTCCGTCGGTCAGGCGGCACCCGTCCTGGCGAACCTCCGCAACCTGGCCATCGCGGAGATCCGGGCCGCGACCGACAGCCTGACCGGGCTCCCCAACCAGCGGGCCGCCGCGGACACGCTGAAGCGGATGTTCGCGCAGGCCACCGCCACGGGTTCCCCGCTCGCGCTGCTGTTCCTTGACCTGGATCACTTCAAGCAGATCAACGACCAGCGTGGCCACGCGGTCGGGGATCAGGTTCTGGCCAATGTCGGCGCGGTGCTGCGGAACGTGCTGCGCAGCCGCGACTTCGCCGCTCGCAATGGCGGCGAGGAGTTCGCGATCCTGCTTCCCGACACCGAGATCGCCTCCGCGCTCGCGATCGCCGAGCGCATCCGCGCGGCGATCGCCGAGATCTCCCTGCCGGGCATCGACGTGTCGGTCACGATCTCGATCGGTGTCAGCGGTTTTCCCGATCACGCCAGCACCCTGGACCGGCTCGAGCGGCTCGCCGACGCCGCGCTCTACCTGGCCAAGCGGCTGGGCAGAAACCGGGTCGAGCTCGCCGAGCCCATGGCCGGCAACGCCCCGGCCGGCCTGCCCGAGCCGCCGGCCAGCGACTTCGAGGCGCCCGCCAGCGACTTCGAGGCGGCCGTCCCGCCAAGCAGGGTGGGCGGTTCCTGACGCTTGCCCCACCCGGGCGGTCCGTGACGCTTACGCCCCGGGCGGTTCCTGACGCTTGCGGGCACCCGGGCGGTTCCGCCGACATTATGATCGCGGCATGCCTGCGCCCCCACAGCGTGCGGATAGTCCGGGCGACCACCTCATCGTCTGCGGCGACGGGCCCCTTGCCTACCGCATCACCGAAGAACTGACGTCCCGGTACGGCGAGCGGGTGACCGTCATCCTGCCGTCCCGGCAACGCAACCACGGGCCGCAGATCAGCGGGCTGCCGGGGGTCCAGATACTCGAGCATCCCGAGCTCAGCAGCCACGCTTTCACCGACGCGGACATCGGTTCGGCCCGGGCCCTGGCCGTGCTCTGGCAAGACGATGTCGGCAACCTGCACGCCGGCCTGCGGGCCCAGGAGCTCAATCCCGGACTGCGCCTGGTCCTGGCCATCTACAACCGGCGCCTCGGCGACCACCTCCGGCTGTTCTTCCCTGACTGCACGGTCTTGTCCGGGACGGCGATGTCGGCACCGTCGTTCGTCGCCGCCGCGCTGGGCGAGCCGGCCGCCAACCACGTCCGGGTCGAGCGGCGCACCCTGTACGTGGCCAAGTACGACGACGTGGAGCCCGGCCATGTCATCTGCGGCCTGGCCACGGTGACCGACGACCCGGCTGAGCCCCGGCTCCTGCCGCCGCGCACCGGCCACGCCGACCTGGTGCTCGCCGTCGCGGACGGGACGCCGCGCAACCCGCTGACCCGGCGGCGTGACCCGGCGCGGACCTTCGCCACCATGCTCCGCCGGCTGGTATGGCACAAGTTCGGGGTGATCTTCTCGGCCCTGCTCGCGGTGATAGCCATCGGGTTCGTACTGCTCGCCGCGGCCCGCTATTCGGTGAGCAACGCGGTGTACCTCACCCTCATGGACCTGACCGGCTCGGCGCTTACGAACGCCCACCTCAGCGGGGCCGAGAAGACCTCGCAGGTGCTGCTGACCCTGGACGGCATGGCCTTTATCCCGGTGGTAACCGCCATCGCGGTCGGCGCGCGGCTGACCGGCTCGGTGCGCCGCGCGCCGCGGCCGCCCGGCGGCCACGTCATCGTCGTCGGGCTCGGCAACGTCGGCACCAGCATCACGGGCCAGCTGCACGACCTGGGCTTCGACGTGGTGTGCGTGGACAACAACCCCAACGCGACGGGGATCCCGATGGCCCGCCAGATGGGCCTGCCGGTGGTGATCGGCGACGCGTTCCGCGAAGCGACGCTGCGTGCCGCCAGCCTCGATACGGCCATGGCGCTGGTGTCGGTGACCAGCCAGGACGTCGTCAACCTGGAAACCGCGCTGAACGCACGGGCGCTGAAGGAGGATCTGCGTATCGTGCTGCGGCTCACCGACGACGATCTCGCCGAACGGCTGCAGAAGACGACAGGCAACACGATCTCGCGCAGCGTGCCCTACCTGGCGGCGCCGGCCTTCGCCGCCGCCATGCTGGAGCATCAGGTGCTGCGGACCATAGCCGTCGGCCGCCATGTCCTGCTGATCGCCGACGTCCGGGTCGGGGACCAGGCCGGGCTGGCCGGGAGCCTCATCACCCACACCGAGCAGGACGGGCAGGCACGTGTGCTCGCGCTGCAGGTCAGCGGATCCCCCCGGCTGGACTGGTCGCCGCAACGCGGCTACCGGCTCGGCCCTGGTGACCGGCTGATCGTCCTGGCCACCAGGACCGGCCTGGGCCCGTTCCTCTCCGTGCACTGAGCGGGCGCCCGGCGGGGCGTCGTCGACCGCTGACGGTGGATGGGAACACGAATCAGGATCGTTCGGCATATTTGTTACTGTCAACGGAGCGGCGCGCTCGCGGTCCGTGTCTTCATCGTCGCGTTTTTTTAACAGGACCACGCGAGGCTCTGGCATCATCGAAGGGTGACTAGCCCCGACCTAGACCGCCTCGCGCAAACCGCATACGAAGCCCACCGCGGCGCCAACCCCGGGTCTCTGCCACCGTGGGAAGAGACCACCGAGCAGGAGCAAAAAGCCTGGCGGGCCGTCGCGTCCGCCGTCACAAGCAAGGGCGACGCCACCGTCGCGGACGGGCTCCGCGCCCAGTCGCTTGTCGTCCAGGCCGGCGATCAAGCCCGCGTGTTTCACACCGAATTCACCGCGGGCCGCCAGGGTATCCTGCCCATCAGCGACGATCACGCCTCCAGCCAGCACGCCCTGTTCCAGCCCGCCCACGGCCTCTGGTACGTCAAAGACCTCGGCTCGACCAACGGCACCTGGCTCAACGGGCGCCGCATCTACCAGCCCCAGCGGCTGAAGAAGGGCGACAAGGTCAGGATCGGGCACACCACGGTCGTGGTGGTGTCGGCATGAGCGTGCCCGGCCGCGCAGGCTAGCCTGTCCTGCGAAGGGTGGTGGGCATGCAACCAGGGCAAGAGCCGCCATGGAGGCCGCTGAAACGGCACGAAAGCCATCTGGCCGAGCAGATGGTGGAGCGGGCCGCGGAACTGGCCCGGGATTCGCACGCCCGGACCCGGCACGCCGCGGTGCTGGTGCGGGACGGCAGCCTGCTGGGCTGGGGCACCAACGGGGTGCCGTTCCCGGGAGAAGACCACTGCTACTGCAAGTTCGGCGAGGTCGGTCACCACGACCTGTGCCGGACCCACGCCGAACAGCGGGCGATCACGCTGGCCCGAGAGGGCGACGGCTGGCGGCTGCTGCCGGATTCCAGGCTGATCTACGTCCGGCTCGAGGCCGACGACTCGGTGCGGCTGAAGGAACCCCACTTCTGCGCCCGGTGCAGCCGCCTCGCGCTGTCCCTGGGCGTGCCGGAGTGGATCTTCGCCCTCTCGTCCGGACTGGTCGGGTACTCCTCGGCGGACTATGACACGATCGCCCAGCTCCGCTGGTAGGTCAGCGGAGGCGGGCGTCAGCTGAGGCGGGCCAGCAGGGATTCCAGCAGGGTGAGCTCGGCGTCGGTGAGCTGGGTGAAGCCGGCCGGCGGCTGACTGATGATGTGCGCGGCGTGGGCCGCGGCTTGCTGGCCGGCCGGGGTGAGCGTCACGAGCTTGCACCGGCGGTCGCCGGGGTGCGGCGTCCGCTCGACCAGCTTGCGGGCCTCGAGGCTGTCGACGATGAGCGTGGCGTAGGGGGCGTCGACGCCGGTGAACTCGGCGATGTCGCGCAGCGTGAGGGGGCCTTCGGTCAGCCTGAGCAGGACCTTGATCCGGCCCGTGCCGCGGCCCAGGCCGAGGGTGTCGCGCAGTTCGTCGCGTTGGTCGTGCGCGAGCACGAAGGCCCGCAGGGCCTGCCAGACGCGAGTGGCGCCGTCATCGTGCTGTGCTTGATCGTGCTGTGCTTGGCGCTGGGTCACTGGGCACCTCCCCCGCCTCGGCTGACTTGTCCGCGACCAGGCTGAGGCGGACCCGTTCGGCGGTGCCCGCGGCCCAGTGGCCGGTGGAGACGAACGCCACGAACACGATCGCGACGCCGCAGCCGGCGATGACGGCCCAGGCGGCGTGGCTCGCGGCGGTGAAGCTGGCCCCGGTGCCGCCGGCCACGAGCGCCCCGGTGATGGCCACGCCGAGGGTGGCGCCGACCTGGCGGCTGGTGGAGGCGACGGCCGCGGCCACCCCGGCCTGCGCGACGGGCATGCCGGACACCGCGGTGTTGGTGATCGGCGCGTTGACGAAGCCTTGGCCGATCCCGAAGATGACGTAGGACAGGATCAGGTAGCCGACGGAGGTGTGCGGGCCGAGCCGCACCAGCAGCAGGGCGCCGATCGCGATGGCCGGCCCGGCCAGGAGCAACGGCGTGCGCGGTCCCCAGCGCGCGATCAGCCGTCCGGCGACCGGCGCGAACAGCGCGATCATGGCGGCCATGGGCAGGGTGAGCAGTCCCGCGTGCAGTGCGGTGAAGCCGCGGACGTCCTGCAGGTACAAGCTGTTCAGGAACAGGAAACCGCCGAACGCGGCGAACGCGGCCACCGCGATGACGGTGGCGCCGCTGAACGGCGCACTCCGGAAGAACCGCACGTCGAGCAGGGGCTGCTCGCGCCGGCGCTCGACGACGGGCAGGGCCGCGGCCGCGGCGGCGGAGACGGCGAACAGGCTCACGATCAGCGCCGATCCCCAGCCGCGGTGCGGGCCCTCGATCAGGGCGTAGGTGAGGGTGGCGAGCATGACGATGACCAGCGCCTGGCCGGCCGGGTCGAACCGGCGGGC